>CAZWON010000017.1:0-29206 GCA_964635565.1 uncultured Planctomycetia bacterium | reverse complement strand
AAAGCTTCTTCGCCTCCAGAGGGTATTAAACTACCTTATTAAATTTTACACTAAGACTAACGATATTCCAATAGGATATATTTACTTAAAAGTTATACATAACTTTATTGGAAAAATTCTCTCTTTTCTTTCCGCCTTCTCTATTTTATAGTATCTAATACTTTGAGTTGATCGAGAGCTCTCTTTTAACAAAACATAGACCAAAGAGAAAGCTCTTTTAGAAAAGTAAAATAAGCGATGGAATTTTTATTATAATCTGAATGATTAACTATAAATTTTTTACTCAAAATAAGATTTGACTATTTATTTAACGCCCATAAATTCCTATAAGATAAGTCTCTTCTAATATATGATTTTTAATAACAGAAAGTAGTTTCTCTCTCGTTACTTTACCTTTCAAATCAATCTTGCCATCTAATGCATATAGTTTAAAAAAGTACCTGTGAGGTTTACCTGCTGGAGGACAGGGTCCTCCATATCCAAACTTTCCAAAGTCGTTTATTCCCTGAATAATTCCCTTAGATAGATGGGATACTTTAGGAATATTTTCATCCAGATGTGTTGTATCTTTAGGAATATTAAAAATTACCCAATGTACCCATATACCAAAAGGGGCATCAGGATCTTCACATATAAGAGCAAAACTTTCTGTATTTAAAGGAATATCGCTCCATTCCAAAGGAGGAGAATAATCTAACGAACTACAAGTATACTTAGGAGGAATATGCTCTCCCTGCTTAAAAGCAGAACTCTTCAAGGCTAAGGGAAAGACAGAGCTACTCATACTACTTATCAAAATAAGAAAAATAACTAATTTTTTAATAACTACTCTCCCTTTTTCTATACCCTAACCTTCTTCATTTCTCTAAAAAGTTCATCCACTTTTACAAAAATAATATTTATCTTAAGCAATTCTCTCATAAAAAAAGATGTGTTTATATTTATCTCTGCACTAAAGAGATTTCTTCACTATAGAAAGAGCAACCCCCTCTTTAACTATAGCTTTACCTATCTCTTTAATAAGAACTAACCTTATTTTCCCTTTTTTAAATTTCTTATCATACATAAGATATTCTATAAAAGGTTTTATTTTAAAATCGAAGGGCATAACTAAGCTGTACAATTTAATAATTTCCTCTACTTCTTTTACATCTTTAAAAGAACACAATTTCAGATATCTTGAAATACGGACAGCCTGAATCATCCCCCATGCTACTGCTTCTCCATGAGAAATTTTTCTTTTAAATTCTAAAACCGACTCTAATGCATGGGCAAAAGTATGTCCAAAATTTAGAATTGTACGTAATCCTCTTTTTTCCTTCTCGTCTTTCTCTACAATTTTGGCTTTTATCTCCGCACATTTATATATTATTTTTCTAAGATAATCTAAATCTAACCCTAAAATTTTGTTACGGTTTTCTTTTATTGAGTAAAAAAGATTTCTATCTTTTATAATACCATACTTTATCATTTCTGAAATTCCCTGTTTAAATTCTCTTTCAGGGAGAGTTGTTAAAAAGATAGGATCTACAAATACCATCTGTGGTTGATAGAAAGTCCCAATAATATTTTTTATACCACAAAAATCAATTGCTGTTTTCCCTCCTATGCTTGCATCTATCTGAGCAAGGAATGTAGTAGGGATTTGAATATAGGGTATTCCTCTTTTATAAAGAGAGGCAGCAAGACCACTTAAATCACCAATTGTTCCCCCCCCCCACGAAGAAATAAATATTTTTCTTTTCAATTTATCCTCTTTAATTATTAATTTAAGAAGATTAAAAAGACAATCTTTGGACTTTGCCTTTTCTCCTTCGGGAGCATAAAAAATACGATGAGGAATATACGTAAACATCTTCTTAAGATGTTTTTGGTAAAGAGAATAAATCTTTTTTGTAGTTACAACAATACAGAAATTGCCTACTTTGATATTTTTTAAGTAATAAGAAATTTTTTTGCTTACTTCCTTTTCCACAATGATTGTGTAAGATGAAGTTTTTAGTTTTACTTTTATTCTATTCCCCATAATTAATATAAATGTAATTTATCATTTATATAGAAATACCCTCCACACCAAGAATACCAATCAGTACCCTTAATATAGGGATAATAAACCAGCGTATAAAACCATTAAGAATAAGAAAAATAATTATTATAAAACCCAACGTCTCCATTTTTAGATATCGATAGGCACTTTTATATGATAAAAAAGCTGTGACTATTCTTGAGCCATCTAAGGGAGGAATGGGTATAAGATTAAAAATGAAAAGAATAAGATTAATTATCACCCCATATTGTAAGGAATTCTTTATTATAGAAGGAAGATTTATTTTAAGAATAATAGAAATACCAACAGCAATGATAAAATTACTTAAAGGCCCTGCTATACCTACCCACATAATATCTTTTTTAAAGTTTTTGAAATTATAAGGATTTATAGGAACCGGCTTAGCATAACCAAAAGCGAACTGCCCCTGGGTAAGAACTATCAAGAAAAAAGGAACAATAACTGTTCCCATCAGGTCTATATGCTTTAAAGGATTCATTGTTAGACGTCCTGCTATTTTTGGTGTGGGATCCCCTAAGTAATAAGCTACCAATCCATGAGCAAACTCATGAAAAGTTATAGAATAAAGAAGAATAAGAATAATTATTAGTAATTCCACCATATTCATTCTGATAATAATATTTTGCTAACTTTAATATGAGAACAACCGTTATGACGTCGTTCTCCTTGAATTGTAACTTCCTCCCCTATAAAACTATCTATCTTCTGATGATTATCTACAGAAAGAAAAAAAGTAGAGATTTCATTTTTCAATATATAGTTAGCAGGACAATTATCTAAAGGGGTAAGTGGAGAGATAACCCCTTTAACTGTAAAGATATTATAATCTAAAGATGGATACATTGGTTTTTTTTCTTCTTTATTTCTATCTTTTATACAAATTTGTTTTTTTGTCGGTATATTATCTGCTTTCTTCGGAAGATTAACTCTTACTACCTCTACAAATTTCTTATGAACCCAACCGTAAGCATAAGGAAATCCATATACCCCCACCCATTTTCCCTCTCTTTTTGCAATACGTAATGACGTGCCTTTTCTTACACTTCCAACAACAGGAGCGTCCAAAGACGGTTTACTACGAAGATTAAGAATGGTAGCTTTTACTATAAAATGGGTTTCGCCTTCCTTTTCCAAATAATTCTTATCTACATAGGATATGAAATTAGAAGGAAGGATTATTTTATACCAACCAAATTTTTCTTTTATTATCTTTACAGTATTTCCTTTCTTTAATTTAGTCAAAACCTCTCCATAAATAGTAGAATCGCTTCTTATATTAATTCCATCTTTATTTATTTTACCTATCAGAGGCGCTGAATATGCTATAGATAAATTTAAATATAAAATAAGAACAAAAAAAGATATCTTTTTTTGTTTATTAAATAGGATTTTACACATTTGAATTTAAATCTAAGAGGAAAGTTACTCTTTCTTTTCGTTCTCTTGTTTTTCTTGGGCTTCTTGTTTTTTCTCTTTCTTGGTTATTTTCATTCTTACTATCTTTGTTTTGGGAAGGCCAAATACTCTACTTTTCTCACTCCATTTTCCCTCTAATATAAGTTTTTTAATCCTCTCTTCTCTTTTTAATACTGTCCGTGAAGCACCTTTACTATCCCCATGTTTTAAAGATGGATGTAGGCCCATTTACAGCCTCCTTTTTATAAAACAATCTGAATATCTCTTTTCCAGTAAGTTTTTTATTTTCTCTGCTTCTTTCTTAGATGAAAAACTTCCTACAAAAAGAACTATATATTTCCCTTTTCTGGATAATTCTGCAGAGAAACCTGTTTTTTCTAAATATTCTTTCTCTTTATGGGCAATATCTTCTTTCAAATATGAAGCTACTTGGACTATATATTTATTCCCCCCTTTTTCTTTTAATTTCTTAACCAAAGAAGTGGTTTCCTTATCTTTCTTCCCTAAGTCTAGGGATTGTTTTCTTTTACTAATATACGTTTTTACTTCAGGTCTATATTTATCATGAGAAATAGCGATTTTTTTCCCTTTTTCTACACCCAATGAAAAAGCTACAGCAAAGGAAAAAATAATAATTATATTAATAAGGACAACTACATCTAAAGGAATTTCAATAGTATAACGCCGCCGATGTAATTTCTCTCTTTGTTCTTTCTTATCATAAAACAATTCTAACTGTTGTTCCTTCATCAATCATTATTATAAAAAGTTAATAAAAAGAGTGCAAGTATTTTCTAATCTTCTTTTTCTTAAGAGTTTTTAGAAAATAAGCTACTATTTTAGGATCAAATTGCTTACCTCTTTGTTTTTTAAGCTCTCTTTCTATTGTCTGTAATTTCATCTTTTTTTTGTAAGGTCGTCCAAAAAACATTGCATCAAAAGCATCAATCACAGCCAATATTCTTGAACCCAAAGGGATTTCTTCTTTCTTAAGGCCAGAAGGATACCCTGTTCCATCATATCTTTCATGATGATGTAAGATAATGGGGGCTACAGGCTTAAGAGCAGCTAAATCTTTAATTAATTCTACGCCTGTTTTGGGATGTTCCATAATAATTTTATATTCCTTTTCTGTAAGAGGTCGCTGTTTCTTCAGTAACCTTGAAGGTATCTGAATTTTTCCTGCATCATGCAACATAGATGCATATTCCAGTGATTTTATCTCAGATTTTGTTAGATTCATATCCTTACCTAAAGCACGAATAAGCTTAAACACACTTCTGGCGTGGAGATAAGAAGTAGGAACATATTTATCTAAAAGATTGGTCAACGATTTTATATAACTAATCATTGTCTTCTTTTGTTCCTCATAAAGAGAAAATATTTTTAAATATATACTTATCTGTTCAGATATAGCGATAAACCACTTCTTATCCACCTCGTCAAAAATATCATCTTTTGATTTCCTTTTCACATATATAGCACCTAAATTATCAACAAAAATAAAAGGGTGAATCATTCTATTGTTAAGAATTATCTCTTTACCTTTTCTAAATATTTCTTTCTCTCGTTTAGTTAAAACTGAAATCCCCCCCTTCTTGATAGTCTGTCTATTATTTTCTAAAGTAACCTTTATGAACCCATAGGCATTATAAGTTTTACATATAACTATCACTTTTTCTGCTTTTAGAATATTTCTATACAATTTACCTACGCCCACAGCAAAACTTTGAATATCACTTAAGCTTGTAGTGAGCCTATAGAGTGTATGTAATGATGAAAATATTACTTTATATTTTTTCATTAGGATCAAATAATTTCTTGTACTCCTCTAAAGCATATCTATCAGTCATTCCTGCAATAAAATCACAGACAATTCTTTTGATATTTTTTCTATCGTTCTTTACTTTCTTTTTAAACGATGGAGGAAGAATATAAGGATTATTTAAGTATACTGTAAACAGACTCTCCACAAAACGTTTTGCTTTATTAGACATTCTTAATACTCTCCAATGACAGTATAAAGCTCTATAAAGAAAATCCCGTAATTCTTTTTGTGCCTGTCCAATGTTATTACTAAAAGATACTACCCTCTCTTTACAATTACGAATATCTCTATAATCAGCAATCATCATTTTTTTTATCTTTAAAGATGTAGATTTTATTAAATCTGTAACCTGAAGATTAATAAGATTTCTTATAGAGAGATATATTTTTAGTTCCTTTGAAAGATTAGCATATGATTTTGTTACCTCTTTAACAGTATATTTCCAAATATCAATTTTTTTTAAAGTTTTTTCATCTATCATACCTGATTTTATTCCATCATCAAGATCATGACTATCATAGGCTATCTCATCAGCTATATCCATAATTTGAGCCTCTAAAGTTGGCTGTTGATGTTGGTAAAGTTCTTTAAGAGCTAAAGGAGGAATTATATTATTTTTAGGATTGTGGCGTAAGATTCCTTCCCTTGTCTCCCAAGTTAAATTTAACCCTTTAAATAAAGGGTATCTTTCTTCTAACTCCTCTACTACCCGTAAACCTTGAATATTATGGTTAAATCCCCCCTCCTCTTTAGTAAGACTATCTAAGGTTTCTTCTACAGCATGACCAAAAGGAGTATGACCAACATCATGGGCAAGTGCTATAGCTTCTATTAAATCTTCGTTTAATCTAATAGCTTTTGCAATAGTACGTGAGATTTGCGCCACCTCAAGAGTATGGGTAAGGCGTGTCCTGTAATAATCTCCTTCGTGATATATAAACACCTGGGTCTTATACTCTAATCTTCGGAAAGCAGCACTATGGATAATGCGGTCTCTATCTCTTTGATAAATGGAACGATACGGATGTTCATCCTCAGAGTGCCTCCTTCCTTTAGAATATTTTGATTTCATTGCAAAAGGAGAAAGATTATTTTCCTCCCATCGCTCTATTTCTTCTCTTGTAAGCATTTTCTCATATTTTTATAAACTTCTTTAAGGCTTTGAGGAATTACCTTGGTATTACCTATTATAGGCATAAAATTTGTATCTCCGTGCCAGCGAGGTACAATATGCAAATGTAAATGCGACTCTATACCTGCCCCTGCAACTTTGCCTATATTCATCCCTATATTAAATCCTTCTGCCTTAAGAATTTTTTTGATAACATTTTGAGTTTTTACAATCGTCTCTAATAAATCTAAAAATTCACTCTTTTCTAATTTTTCCAAAGACTTCACATGGCGATTAATTACTATCATCGTATGCCCATTGTTATAAGGATAAATATTAAGAAGAGCAAAACAATATTTAGAACGATATACTACAAAATTTTTAGAATCTTCCCTTTTTTCTCTATATATCCTACAAAGAACACACCCTTTTTCTTTCTTATTTTGAACAATATATATCATACGCCATGGAGCCCACAGTCTATCCAATTTTTACTATTCTCCTTTTTAAAACATTCCCTATAATTTCTATAACTCCATAAGAGTTATAAGGAGTAAATATTTTATCAGTGGGTGAGCCTGGGTTAAAATACACTTTCTTGTCTATTATTTTATTTAAAGGATAATGAGAATGCCCAAAAATGAATATATCTATCTCAGAAAACTCATCTTTAAATATGTCTTTTATCAGGGTTATAAGGCTATGCGGTGCGCCTTCTCCATGCGTTAATGCTATTTTTATATTACCTATTCTAATAATCTGTTTTTGAGGAAGATTTTTTCTGACGCCTGTACTATCCATATTCCCCCAAACTCCATATACCTTCGTGATAGAAGATAACTCTTTGAATACAGAATATTCTACAAAATCACCTGCGTGGATACACGCATCTGAGGACTTTAACTCTTCTAATAATTTCGAAGGAAAGTTACCTTTTATTGTCTGTATATGAGTATCGGAAATTACCAATATCTTCATTTACAATCAAAGGTTTACAATACACTTTTAAAAGTTTATTAATATCATTAACATCCCAAACAATCAACTTATTCTCTTTAGCGATAATCTGTGCAGAAGTGCTAAATCCATATAAGGTTATAAATATTTTTTTAATATTTCTGCTTCTAAAAATATGACTTTTTTCTAAATAATATAAAATATCTGAATCTTCCGCAGATTCTTTTTTTATGCCTATAAATATGATTTCTTTCCCCTCACCTACTAAAAAACTTAATTTGCGTGATGGCTCTGAAATTGTCTTTATTCTATTTATTTGAGGCAATTTAAGTCTCTGATTGTTTATCTTCAGATGATCATTATTAAATGTATTTATAAGGTCTATTATACGTTCTGTCTTATCTTTCAGATAAATTGTATTAAATGTCTCTATGGTGTCGTTAAGATGCGACATAAATATAGCTTTTTTCCTTTTTGTATCTAATATTATAGGATAGAAATAATAACAAAATATATGGGAAAGCCAGAAAGAAAATAAATCATCTTTTATCTTATAAATATCTCCGTGATTAACAATGTAATCTAATTCAATTAATTTATTTAATACTCTTGTTATATTTTTTATTTTAGGAATGTTAAGAGAGATAATTTCTCTTTTTCTAATATAACCTTTACTTATGTTAAGAAGTAATTTTAAAACAGCGGAATATTCTTTAAATTTCTCTTTTATGATATTTACATAAGCAATGAACCTTTGAAAGAAGTAAGACTCTTCTTTCAAAAGAATATTCTTAATAACCTCTTTAATACACTCTTTCTCTTTGTAGGTATAGTATTTTCTTATCTCCTCAACAAGAATATCATAATAGGTTATATTTTCTCCTGTTATATTGAGAAAAAATGATAAAAACATACAAGAAGGTTCTATTGGTTTTAAAGAATTTTTAAAATAAAAATAGTTCTCTAAGAATATATTTTCCATAAGATATATATGTTCAAAATTGCCAAATAAAAAATTAAGCTCGGAAGAAAGAATGGTTTTCGCCATATTTATATTAGAACTTGTTATAATAAGCATACATTTTTTTTGAAAAATAATAAACCGAGAGAAATCCTGAGAAAAATTTTTAAACATCTTCTTCAATTCTGTAAATTCATCTATAACTAGTATGCACTCTTTAAGAGTTTCATTTATGAATTTGTTTATTAATTCTAAAATCTTTATAAAAGATATAAAGTTGTTTGTTTTCAATATATTTTTTATAAAAGAGGTAGTTAGTGGTAAGATATCTGATGCGAGGTAAAGTAGTGAATCCAATGGTTCATCTTTCTTAAAATATTCGCTAAGTATAGAATAAGCTACATTGCTAAAAAGTTCTTTCTCTCCAATATAAGATAAGTTAATGTAAATCAGTACCAATCCATCGTTAGAATATTTTAAGAGAGAATTATTAAGAATATAATTTATTCTTGTGCTATCCCCTAATAAGGCAAGATTCTGTCTATATCCTTCTTTAAAAGCCTGAATTCTTTTATCGATAGTCTTTATAGAACACCAGCAAGTAATGTTATCTTCCATTTTATTAATACAAATATATCAAAGGGTTTTGTGCCTTATAGCTTTTTCTTACTTCAAAATGTAAAAGACCTATATTCTTTTGGGAATCTTTCCCTACTATCCCTATAGCTTTACCTTTCTCTACATAATCACCTTCTTTTACAAGTATCTTTGACAAGTTGGTATATACTGTAGAAATGTTGTTATAGTGTCTTATAATCACTGTCTTTCCGTATCCTTTTATATAGTCACTGAAAGTAACTTTGCCTTTTTCTGCTGCTTTCACCGGAATATTTTCTTCTGTCTCAATCTCTATCCCTTTATTTTTTTTATTGTTTATTTTTTCTCCAAAATAAGTAATTATTCTACCTTCAACCGGCCATAAAAACAATGATTTTTTAATACCATAATCTCTTTTATACAAAGGGTTAAGAGGTATTACTAATTTTGTTCCTACTTTTAATGTAGCAGGATAACTTATATTATTCTCTCTCATTAAATCTTCTATTTTTACATTATACTTCTTTGCAATAGACCATAAAGAATCGCCTTTCTTTACAACATAATAGATATTTTTTTGTGTTTTATAACCTCGATAGAAAGTATTTACTTTAGAGGGTTGATATGAAGAAGAATAATGAGAAGAAGTTAGTTCTTCTCTAGATATACATCCATTGTACAGAATTACTAAGAATAATAAAAAAAACAATCCTTTTATCATTTGTCTATAGACTAATCATTAGCGGACGAGCGGAATCGAACCGCCACCACCAGCTTGGGAAGCTGGAGTTCTACCATTAAACTACGCCCGCATTATCTTTGCTTTTTTTCAAAAAACAAATAAATTTATCTACAAATTTGTTTTTGCAAATACTACTCCTATTACTTATAAACTACTATTTCAAAAGATTACAGCTATCTATTATCTTCAAAGAACAAAACTTTCCACACATTGTGCATATATCATTAAGAGAGGTCTTTTCTGACTTTCGATAATTTTTTGCTTTATCTTTATCTAAAGTTAATTTAAACACTTCCTCCCATCTTCGCTGACTACGATACTTAGACAATAAAAGGTCTCTTTTCCACTCATCTTCAAAACGAAGAACATCTACAGAATGAGCTGCTATTTTTGATGCAATAACTCCTTCTTGGATATCTTTTATCGAGGGATGCCTGAGATGTTCGGCAGGAGTTACTACACATAAAAAATCGGCTCCATGCATTGCTGCAATAGTGCTACCTATAGCAGAAGTTATATGATCATATCCACTAGCTATATCGGTAGGAAGCGGTCCTAGAATATAAAAAGGGATTCCTCCACATATTTTCTTTTGCAAAATAACATTCATTCCAATTTCATCTAACTTTATATGACCAGGACCTTCAACCATAACTTGTACTCCTTTACGCCGGCATTTTTTAACAAGTTTAGAAAGGGTAAAAAGTTCCAATAGTTGTAATTTATCAGTGGAATCAGCTATTGCTCCTGGTCTTAATGCATCGCCTAAACTTATTGTAACACGATATTTCCTCACAATATCAACAATAGCATCGAAATTTTCATAAAGAGGGTTTTCCTTATTATTAACATACATCCATCGAGCAATAATTGCTCCTCCTCTGCTTACAATTCCTCCTATCCTCTTCCTGTTTTCTAAAATATTAAGAGCTTCTTTAAGAATTCCTGCATGAATAGTGAAAAAATCAACACCTTCTTGTGCTTGAGCCTCTATTATCTCTAAAATATCGTCTTTTTTAATCCTATCAAAACTTCCCCTCCTTCGCTCTACCTCTTTAGCTACCTCATATATAGGAACCGTTCCTACTGGGACAGAAGAATTCTTAATAATAGCTTTTCTTATTTTTCTTAAATCTCCTCCTGTGCTTAAATCCATTACAGTATTGCTTCCAAACTTAACAGCAGTATTAAGTTTGGTTATCTCATCTTTTATATCCGTATTTTCCGTAGAGGTTCCTATATTAGTATTAATTTTTATCTTAAGACCTTCTCCGATAGCAGTAATATTTTTTATATTTTTCTTTTTGTTAAGAGGAATTATAATTTTCCCCTCCTTGATTTTTTGCTCTATGTAGCTTAAAGGAACGCCTTCTTTTTCAGCAATTTTTTTTAAAAATGATTTAGTAAACATTCTCTAAGTTTGCTTATCGTTTCTCTAATATTCTTCTCTAAAATAATCCCTTTTCCTACAGCTATATTTTTTATGCCAACCTTGCTGGTTATATAAGATAGATTATTCTTATTTATTCCTCCTATAGCAAATAAAGGTATATTAATATACTTCATTATTTTTTTTAGGCATTTTAAACTTATAGGCTCAAGTTGAGGTTTAACTTCACTTTTAAATATAGGACCCACACTTATATAATCAATATTGTTTTTAGAAGGCAATTTTATATATTCTTTGAAAGAATGAATTGTCCTTCCTATCAACTTATTATTTTTTAATAAACAGCGTGCGGAATCTACATCAATATCTTCTTCTCCTAAATGAACACCATCTGCCTCTGCCAGACAAGCTATGTCAATTCGATTGTTAACAATAAATAATTTTTGCCGCTTTTTAACAATCCTTGATATTTTTTTTGCTTTAACTAATATCTCTTTATCGTATCCTTTAGTAAATCTAAACTGAAAGATATCTATTTCTTCAGAGGACAGTCTATAGGCTAATTTAAATATATCCAATTTATATTTATCTATGGTATCCTGGTCAAGAACCACATAGATAAGTCCACTTTTCGAAAGTTTTTTTCTCCATGTTGTATATCTCATAGCGAATATTTTTTATTAATTTTACCTTCCTTTTATCAATTATCTTCAAAAGTTCCTCTATTACTCGTGTGGACTCTTTAACTCTTTGGAAATTAGCATATACCAAATCAAAAATCTCCTCACGCTTCATCTCCCATAAATCAACTTCTTTACCCAAATCACTTTTTGAATTTCTTTCTTTAAACATTGTTTTTATTAAACTTTTCTCAGAAATAAGTTTTTCCATCGCATGCCTTATCTTTCTTGCCTTACTTCTAAGAGTATTAGTTTCTGATATGAATCTAAAGAAATCCTCTAAAACACGTAGCCCTTCCCTGCTCCTGTTAAGGTTAGCATCGAGCATTCTTAGTAGTTTTTTCTTGTTCTTCATTATATAGACCTATAATTTTCTTAATTATTGAAGTAGTAGAATATTTCTTAATTGGTTTTATCCGGACAATTTTTTTAACAATATTCCTTCCTACAATATCCTCTACTTTCCAATCACCGCCTTTCACTATAATGTGTGGTCGTAATTTTTTTATCAGATTCAACGGCGTAGGCTCGTTAAATATTGTTACATAATCCACAAACTCTATAGAAGAAATGATTTCTTTTCGTGCCTTCTCATTTAAAATAGGACGCTTTTTGTCTTTTATTTTTTTTATTGAGGTATCAGAGTTTATGGCTACTACAAGGATATCACCTCTCTTTTTTGCCTCTCTAAGCACTTTAATATGACCAGGATGAAGAATATCAAAACAACCATTAGTAAATACAATGGTTTTATTTTTACTCTTATATTTATTTAGGATTATCTTCAAAGAAGCACAATCCTTTAATTTGCTAAGATATTTCATTTTCTACAATTTCACATATTATATGACCGATAAAAATATGTACTTCCTGTATACGAGCAGTATCATAAGACGGTACTATCAAATTTATGTCTGCTATGTCTTTAAGTTTTCCCCCTCCTTTTCCTGAAAAGACAACAGTAATAAGTTTTCTCTCTTTAGCTTTAAGTATCCCTCTTACTATGTTTTCTGAAACCCCTGACGTTGATATTCCTACCGCAACATCCTCTGGATTACCCAATGCTTCTATTTGGCTAGAAAATATATTCTCAAAACCAAAGTCATTCCCTACTGCTGTTATAATGGAGGAATTAGTATTGAGGGCAATACTTGCCATTGGCCTTCTTGTCTTTTTAAATCTCCCTACTAGCTCTGCAGCAAGATGTTGAGCATCAGCTGCGCTACCACCATTACCAAAAAATATTATTTTCTTATTCTGTCTAAGAGCGTTTATAAAAATGGAGGCTATTGTTTTTATAGTAGATATATATTCTTCTATACTCTCGATAAGAAAGGTATGGTTTACAATAGCATCCTTAATTATCTTCTCCATCTTCACTTTAATAGTTCCTGAAAGGACCTCCTTCATCCTTCTCTTCTTCATCATCCATAGATTCTTTCTTAGAAAATGCTATTTTTTTTACTTCTATGTTTATTCTTAAAGGTTTATCATCTCCTAATATAGCACGCAATTTCTCCTCTAACTTTACCTGAATATTCTCTGCAAATTCTTTTATATTAACTGCTTCTTTTAATGTAATTTTTACATTGGAAACTATTTCTTTTCGTGTAGAGAATATTTTTGGTTTTATATAAGAAATTATCTCTTCTTCTACTAAACTTTTTTTAATCATATCTTCTATAGCACTAAGAGTTACACTTATAAAACCATAATTTGTTTCTGCTTTTATCGTTTTTTCTCGACGATGACGCGTTAGACCCTTCTGAATAAACCTGAGAAAAATGAGAATTATAAGAAAACCGCTCAAAAAAACAACTATACGGATGATAAAATTCTGGCCAATAAGATTATTTAAATGTAATAAGTATAGATTTAGATCTAAACTCTCTAACCCTAAGGACATCCCTATAAGTCCTACTCCTATTGCTAAGGAAATTACTGTATAAATAAACACACTAATAAAATTCATTTTACCTCCTTTTTATAAAATCCTATATCTTCATTCATTTTCCTTCTCTAAAAATTTATTTAAAAAAGAGGTGTTGTAATTTCCTCTTTTAAAGTCAGGGTCATTAATAATTTTTTTGCAAAAAGGAATTGTTGTCTTTATCGGTTCTATTAAGAATTCATCCAATGCTCTATCCATCTTTTTTAAAGTTTCATCACGATTTTTACCTCTTGCGATAAGCTTAGCTATTAGTGAATCGTAAAAAGAAGGGATTTTATATCCTGAGTATACATGAGTATCTACGCGAATATCTTTACCTCCTGGAATATAACTAAATTCTATAACACCTGGTGAGGGAAGAAAATTATTCATGGGATCTTCGGCATTAATGCGACACTCAATTGCTGAACCATCTAATTTAATTTCCTCTTGCTTCAAATTAAGCCTCTCTCCTGCAGCAACAAGGATTTGCAATTTTACTAAGTCTATTCCTGTTATTGCTTCTGTAACAGGATGTTCCACCTGAATCCGGGTATTCATTTCCATAAAGTATAGACTCCCTCTATTATCCATAAGGAACTCCATTGTCCCTGCACTAATGTATTGTATATATTTAGCACCTTTTATAGCATATTCTCCAAGCTTTTTTCGCATCTTTGCATTTATCGCAGGAGAAGGAGATTCTTCTATTAATTTTTGGTGTCTGCGCTGAATACTACAGTCTCTTTCCCCTAAATGAACAACATTACCATAGTTATCTGCTATGATCTGAACCTCTATATGCCGAGGAGAATTTAAAAACTTCTCCAGATAAACAGAATCATCACCAAAGGCGCTCTTTGCTTCTGATTGAGCAGTCATAAAGGCACTTATCAGTCTTACATCGCTATGGCATATTCTCATTCCCCTTCCTCCACCTCCTGCTTTTGCCTTAAGAATAATAGGATATTCCATCTTTTTTGCTATTTTCAATGCCTCCTCTTTTGTTTTTATCACTCCTTCACTACCAGGAATGAGAGGTAAACCTGCCTTTCTCATTGACTCTTTGGCTCTTATTTTATCTCCCATAAGTTTTATGTTTTCACTCGTAGGCCCAATAAATTTTATTCCACAAGACTCACATATTTCTGCAAAATGAGGATTCTCTGCTAAAAAACCATACCCAGGATGAATGGCATCACTATCTGTAACTTCTGCCGCACTAATTATATTAGAAATATTGAGGTAGCTCTCTTGAGGAGGGGACTTACCAATGCAAATAGCCTCATCAGCAAATTCTAAATGAAGAGAATTCTTATCTTCTTCAGAAAAAACAGCCACAGTCTTTATTCCTAACTCCTTGCACGCACGAATAATTCTTATAGCTATCTCTCCTCTATTAGCAATGAGAATTTTGGAAAACATAAAGTTTATAGAGGTTTGATTAAAAAGAGAGTTTGTCCAAATTCAACAGGTTCGGCGTTTTCTATTAAGATCTTTTCTACAGTCCCTGACACTTCCGATTTTATTTCATTCATTAGTTTCATTGCTTCAATTATACAAACCACATCCCCTGGTTTTATCTCATCTCCCACCTCTACATAGGGCTTAGCCCCAGGAGAAGGAGCACGATAAAAAGTTCCTACCATAGGCGATTTTATTTCGACAAACTTCTCTTCTCTAGAAGAAATCGATTCTTCAGGAAGAGTTATTTTATTCTCCTTTATTACCATAGGAATATCTGAGCTGTTTTTCTTAAGCTTTATCCGCTTACCTTTCTCTTCAATCTCTAATTCGCACAGATTATGTTCATTCATAAAATCAATCAATTCTTTCAATTCTTCTTTATTCATATTCCCTTCCTTATTTATACTCTCCCTATATATTCTTTTCTCTCTGTATCTACCTTAATTGTATCCTGAACATTTATAAACAAAGGAACAGAAATAACAAGACCACTCTCTAGCTTTGCAGGCTTTGTTCCTGCCTTTACAGTATCCCCTTTAAAACCAGGCTCTGTTTCAATAACCTTTAACTCAACTACCTTAGGCAGCTCTAAATTTATAAGCTCATTATTATAAAATAACCCTGTTAATTCTAAATTATCTTTCAACCATATAATTTTGTCTTTAATGCGTTCTATCCCTATAATAAAGTCATTATAAGTCTCTAAATCTAAAAAATGAAAAATATTCTCTTCTCGATAAAGATACTGTAAACGGCGCCTTTCTATAAAAGCTTCCTTTATCTTATCAGAATCACGAAGTGTAAAATCTAAAACCTGTGAAGTCTTTAAATTTTTCAGTTTTACTCTGCAGAAAGCAGAACCTCTACCTAATTTAGCATGTTCACATTCTAAAACCGTATAGATCTCTTCATTAAATACAATTGAAATAGATGGTCTCAAATTACCGAGGGATATTGCCACTTAAAACCTCAGCCTTTCCTTTCCTCACCAATACTACATCCTCAATTCTTATACCAAACCGTCCAGGAAGATATATTGCTGGTTCCACTGTAAGAATCATACCACTTTTTAGGATTGTAGAGTTATAAGGGTTAAGATAGGGTTCCTCATGCACACACATTCCTACGCCATGCCCTAACCCATGACCAAAGTATTTATGAAATCCCTTTTTCTCAATGAAACTTCTTGCTTTTCTATCTACCTCTTTTGCAGTTACACCTTCTTTTATGTTTTTTATAGCTAAATCTTGTGCTTTTCTTACAATATCATAAATTTTTTTCAAAGAAGTAGGCATTTTACCTAAAAAAATAACCCTTGTCAAGTCAGCGCAATATCTACAATACTTTGCGCCTAAATCGATTAAGATAATTTTTTTTCTTATTATATGCTCTCTTTTAGGAAGATGATGCACTACAGAAGAATTTCTATTAAAGGCTACTATGGGATTAAAAGCTAATTCACTGTTTTTAAGATGAATAAACTTTATTATTTCAATTTGTAAGTCTTTTTCGGTTAAATTAATATTCTGTATCTCCTCTACGTAATCCAATGCTTCTTTCATTATACTAATAGCTTTTTTAACTAATAGTATTTCTCTTTTTGTTTTTATTATTCTCAACTCTTCAGCTGGTGATTTTTTGGGCAGAAAAGATATATGATTTCGTAGGGCGAGCTCTTTCATCTTTTTATATTCTAAATAAGAAAAATTCCTCTCTTCAAAACCAACTCTTTTTATGCCTAACTTATTTATAGTGTTTATGATATGTTCAAACATATTTGAGATAACTATTTGGGGATGCCAAAAATCTATTTTTTTCGCCTCTTGGGCATAAATAAAATTGGTAAAATATACTATTTTCTTCTGACTTAAAAGAAGATATCCTTCTGCCTCTCTAAAACCTGTAAGGTAGGTTATATTAAGAGGATTGGAAAAAAGAAAAGCATCCAGTTTTTCTTTTTCTATAATAGTTAAGGCTCGTTGAACCCTTTTATTCACTTAAAATACTTTTTCCTGCTTCTAACGCTAGGAGATAGCTTAACTTACCTAAACCTGTGATTGTCCCCATAACTACATCAGAAACAAGCGATTTTCTTCTAAAAATTTCTCTTTTAGCAATATTGGATATATGGACTTCTATTGTTGGCTTATCTACTGTTAAAATGGCATCTCTTATAGCGACAGAAGTATGAGTATAACCCGCAGGATTTATGATAAGAAAATCGTAATTTGCTTTAGTTATCTTATCTACTATTGCTCCTTCTGAATTAGATTGAAATATCTCTACAGAGAGATTTAACTTCTTAGCTTTCTCTCGTAATTCCTTATTAATTTCTCTAAGTGTATATTTACCATAAATAGATGTCTCCCTTTTACCTAACATATGAAGATTAGGCCCATGAATTATAAGTATTTTATATTTATTTTTCTTCAATCTCTGCATCCTCAATAAGCATTACAGGAATACCATCCTGTATAGGGTACTTTCTCTTACACTTTATACAGACTATTTTATTTTCTTTTAAAAGGACATCTGATTTACATACTGGACAAGCTAGAATATTAAGTAATTCCTCATCAAACATTTTTTTTCTCCTCCACATACAACATTCTAAGATTAAATAGTGATTCGTCAAGCATAGTTTCTTCTTCTTTTGTTAAATTCCCTCTTGTTTTATCTTTCAAAACCCCCAAAGTATCAATCAAATATTTAGCTTGTTCCATATTTTTCTCTATTCTATTTGTAAGAGGATTTTGTAACTTTCCCATTGCAATCATTGCCTGCATACTCAATGAAGAAAGAAATATTGTAAAGGTTGGCTCATGATAGGAGACTTGTTTTTCTTTAGCTTCTTTCTTTTCCCTTTTTACCTGTTCCTTCCAATTTTCATCAACTTTCTTTTTTGCTTCCTCTTTTGAATCCATAAAATTCCTCCTTAATATATCACTGCCCCTAAGTATCCTACTACAGATGAAGTATCTTTCGTTATGTCACCACTGGTTCTATAAAGAGTTACTGTAGCTTTTTTAGCCTTCAGTAATTTACAACACGCTATAAGGATGGAAACAGGAGCTACTCCACACATAGAAATATCTTTTTCTTTTATACGTTTTAACAATTCTTCTTCGTTAAGTTTCACTATACTTTCAATAGCGTAACTATCCTTCTTCCGTGCCCGATAATCCTCTTCATAATGAGTCATATCACTGCTGGCTATAATGAGAATATCATCTTTAATATTCTTTATGGTCTTAAATATATGGTGCGCTACTTTCCTATAGGTTTCTAAACTTGATAAACTACATACAATAGGCAAAAATTTAAAATCTTTAAAAAAATAATGAAGAATGGGCAATTCTACTTCTATAGAATGTTCGTAGATATGGGCCGAAACATCTTCTTTTATAAGGTCACTATGATTAAGTATTGCTTGGGCAAGCTCTTCGTCTATTTTTATTCTACCTGAAGGAATTTCCCATTCACCTCTACTAAACATACTAAATGTTTCTCCCGTACCCATATGGTTAGGTCCTAAAATAATTACTCTCTTCTTTGGCCTTATCTTCTCTACAGTTACAGTAGCTACCTTCCCAGAGTATATGTATCCTGCATGCGGCATAATTATCCCTTTAGCATCAATTTTAGAGGTCTCCTTCTCTATAAAACTCTCTATCATTATTTTTAATTTATTGGGATTATGAGGATAAAATTGTCCTGCCACTGCGTTTTTCCTAATCATAATAAGGCTTCAATCTTGTATTATGATAACACTAAACTAATTAATGTCAATTAGTTTTGAAGTATATAGAAATGTTAAACTGTAGACGGGGATAGTTTAATTCAGGAGGAAAGGGAGGGAAAGGAGCTGCTTCTTTTATACTCTTTAAAGCAATTTCAATTAGTTCATTATTAGAGGATTTACTATTCAGATAAATCCTTTCGAGTTTACCCTCACAAGAAATAATAAAAGTTAAAAATACCTGACCTTGATTATTGGAATTATAATAACGATAAGCGTTGGACCTAATTTTTTCTCTTATTAACTGATAATAGTCCATATAGGCAGGATTTTTTTTAAGGTCTTTTTCTTTAGGCAATTCGGAAAGAATTACATTTTTAAAACTATCATCTAAAAATTTAGGTTTATCAATGTTTATTACTTTTTTATCTATAGTAAACTTTTTTATTAAGTTTTTTAGGTAATGAGGGGGAGAAGGTATGTTTTTGCTGAACAGCTTAGGAGGCTTTTTCTTTATCCTATCAGAAGGTATTTTCTCAAAAGACTTAGTAACTATTTCGATTTCTCTTATCTTATTTTTATTATCCAAGATATTTTCTTTAGATATTATCTTAGGCAATGTGACAAATATTGCTACATGAAACATTAGAGATATAGATAATGCTATATACCAATTATTTATCTGGTTTCTCATTATCTCTTTTAATCTCTTTCTCTTTAGGGGTAGTTTCTTCTATAATTTTAAAAACAACACCCATATCATCCTCATAGAGAATATCGAAATGGGGATTATTTATGATATTTATTTTATACAAAAGAGAAGACTTGTGGGCATAACCATAGGAAGTACTAAAAACCTCTTTAATTATTTGATAAGCATTATTATACTCTCCATCCCTCAGTCTTCTATATACCCGGTATCTATAAGGATTATAATATATCATAAATATGGGATCTAATATAGAAAGATATCTATTTTTTGGATTCATACAAAGAAAATAAGGAGAATCACTAAAATAAGCATGGTAAATAGTAACATCTGGTGGAATATTATCCTTCATCCATCTACCTACTAATTCATAGTGCATATTTCTTGTAGCCTCTCTAAGAGCATAATCCAAAAAGTTAACTAATGTTATATTTCCACATATTATTGTAAAGCAGACAAATAAAACAACAAAAACACGAAATACTTTTGGGCTTATCTTAAATCCTCCCTCTCTTAGAACATCTTTTAAATAAGAAGCAATGAATATAATAACAAATATATTGGTAGGGTAAAGGAAACGTACACTTATACATGACATAAGGATATAAACATTGGTTATAGCAAATAAAAAAATAGTAGAAAAACTTAATTTTAACTTACAAATCATCTTATGCCATATAGTAATTACGAATAACATTATCGTAGAAAAATTCATGGAAAGTATTATTTTAGTATTTACAGGAAAAAGCTCTACTCCAAAATAGACCTTTTTATGTAAAAATATCAATATTGGAACTAAAATCGCATTAAAGTAAAAGACTAAAAGATTATTAGGATAATGGGGATGGAATATACATCCTAATGAGGTAGCAAGAAGTACTGCAGATATATTTCTTATAAAAAACTCTTTATGATGTAAATATCTTATTATCTCACATAATATTGCAAAGAATATCATAAGAGGAAAAGAAATATGGGATAAAGGATAAATAAAAGATAGCAATGCAACTATTTTCCATTTCTTTTCTATAAGAAAAGTTACCCCTAAAATATTGATTATAGTCACTAAAGTTGCGGGTCTTAATTTAACATAGTAGAACACAAAATATGGAGTAAGAAATGGTAGAAAAACGAAAATAGCAGTTAAACTTATGGGTAAATATTTTCTTAATACAAAAATAAAGGCTGATAATAATAAGATATTGATAAATATAGTACTCCACTTAGCAGCATGATGGAAATTATCAAGAAATGTAAAGGGTATAGAGATTAAATGTAATGTTAGGTCTTTATCCCCAAAACAATTAGTAAATGTAGAAAATTTTGTCCACCAAAATTGTCGAAAAAAACCATGAATTTTTATTAAAGAAGCTAATTTTATGTGGTAATAGCTATCTACACCATAAAGAACAGGAGAAGCATATTGAAACATTACAGAAAAGGCAATTAAAGTTAAAACAATTATTATTAGAAAAATCTTTGGTGAGATATTTATATTAAACTTCATCAATTTATTTTATCTCACAAACACGATTATAGCAAGAATTACCCTTTCTTTTTCTTATCTATAAGCTTAATTTTACTCCCCAGAAGTAATTCCTTTCTGGAGAGGGATATAAAGCTATTACTGTACCTGTTGAATTAGTTGCTGCATATTCACTGTATTTTTCATTAAAGACATTATTTATACCTAAATAAAATTCTATATTCTTTTTCACAAAGTTTATTCTTATATTTGTAATCCAAAAATTATCTAATTTACTTAAGGAGTTATTCAAATCATTTATTAGATATACTTTACTTCTGTAAGATGTATCTATAAATAAACTAAAGTGCTTAAGAAAATGATACTTTATAGAAAATATAAGTTTTGAGCGGGGGACAGCAGGAATGTTTTTACCATCAAATTTTCCTTTTTTAAACTTTGCCTTTGTAAATCTATAACCGACAGACAAATAGGTATTATAATAAAGAGGTAAGCTCATATTGATATTAAAACCCTCGTGCTGGGTTTTATTATAATTATCGTTAGTATAGCTTAGGGGATTGTAGTATATTTCGTTATTTATCTCCATAAAAAAAACATCTAAGTTTATTCTGGCTTTGTTATTCAAGGTATAGTTTATTCCCCCTACTATTATTTTAGAATGCTGGGGTAATAAATCTTTATTTACAGGGGGGACAGAAAAAGAACTAAAATATTCATCTGTCTTAGGAATTCTGAAGGCTCGTGCTAAATTGATAAATAAGTTGCTGCTTTGGTTAAGTTGATAGCTCACTCCTGTTTCATATGATTCTTCTTTGAAATGGATTTGTTCATCAATACTCATACTAGAAGAAGAATAATCAAAGGTAAAATTTTCTTTCTGAACTCTCACTCCCAAATTAACAGTGACCTTATCATTTAGAGAAATTACATCATTTATGAATAATGATTGATAATTTCTATCTATATCCGTATAATTATCCATATCAAATACCGAAAGGTCATCGGTATCCGCAGAAAAATCAGCGCTGAGAATATCTAATCCTACCACTATTTTGTGAAATAAATTTAAAGTATTTAAAAATAAAATAATAGAAGGAGTAACAATAAAATTAGTTATATGCTTATCAACGATAGAGTTCCAACCGCCGTAACTTAACCAATTATCTGCACCATCTTTTTCTCGATAACTTATCTTTAGAATAGATTTAACATTCCTAAATATATTACCTATAAAAGAAAAAGCCACATAATCATCATCTAACTCAGCATTATCGTTAGGATATTTACTATCCCTTCTGGAATAGCCTGAGTTAAGGTCACTTTCATAAAGAGCACCGGCTAATCCATAGTGATACGCATGATGACTTCCCTCCCAAACTAATCTGAAATTAGAATTTATTTTATAATTGATATTTAAATTAATATATTTAGAACGGTAGTGACTGTTTTCTCTGTACCCATTGGTCGAAGTATATCCATTATATATTGAAAAGGAAAAATTCTCTTTGCCTCCCTTTATATAAAGTGTTTCCTTAGTCTTGGAATAGCTCCCTCCTTCTATCTTTACCTCCCCTTCTGTTATATCCTGCGAATGTTTTCTGGTTATTATATTGATGATACCTCCACAAGAATTATCGCCGTATAATACTATTCCCCCTCCTTTTATAACTTCTATTTTCTGGATATTATCTAAAGGTATCTGTGTCCAATCAACACCACTTAGGTCTATATCATTCATACGACGCCCATCGATAAGTATAAGAATATTGGATAAAGCATTATCTCCAAATCCCATTAAGTCAACATTCGCTTTAACACCATTACCATACCAGTCACTGACATTTATCAATGATGTTTTTTTTAAGAATTCTACTAAAGTAGAGACGCCTGCGTTATTAATATCCTCTTTAGTAAAAACTTTTATAGGATAAGAGAAAGAATAGGTATCTTGTTTTACACTCAAATAAGGTGTGACTAAAATTTCTCCTAAATCCACAGCCTCCTGTGATAAGCATAATTTTGATATAAGAAAAAAAGATAAAAAGATGATATTTCTTTTGGACATAACATCCTCCTCTTAATTCTCCTTAAAAATAAAAAAAACCCTATACCGATAAGGTATAGGGTTGCACCCAGTTTTACTTTGCCCTAATAATTTATGTTACTGTCCGCGCAATAACTAATTTTTTATCGGCAGGTCTTCTGGCTCAAGGATCTTTCTACTTAGTACACCTTCCCATTCCAAATTTACTTCTGGAACAGTGGTCTTTTCCTCCCTCAGAGGAGTTAGTACTTTTCGTCCCCTTTTACAGCTCCGGGAAAGCCTCCGATTCTCACGGAGTTCCCTTTTTAAGCTTTTAAAAGCACCGATAAATAATCCTTTTTATAAAAGAACTATCTGATTATAATATAGCTATAAATATGTCAATAATTTTATTTACCTTCTTATTAGGAAAGTTTCCGAATGTTTAGCTTCTCCTATAGGTGGTATTCTAATCTTTATTAGATATTTACCTTCTTCTAAAAATTTAGGTATGCTCCAAGTATACTCCCCCTTATTTTTTATACCATCGGATATTTTTAATCGGGAAGTTAATTGTCCATAATTTTCAAACTTTAAAAGATCTATATATACTTTTGACTCCGGATAAGGGGCATGCCATTTAATTATACAAGGTAAACCTACTTTCCATACAGATTCTGATGTAGGCTGAATTATTTTAATCGGTATAGGAGCAATTATTCTGAAATTTTCACTTAAGCCAAAACAAAAATTATCAACACTAACAATTTTTATTTTATAATCACCAGGTTTAAAATTTAAAGGGACAGTAACAGTAAACTCGCCACTGTTAAGTATATTCTTTGCTAATGTATATAAAGAAGTGTTATTATCTATGAGATAAATATTCAGCCGTGTTATATTTTTTGCTGTATAAGAATAATTCATCCACTTGACGGTTATCTTCTCTCCTGCTTCCACACGCCAATTATTATTAGGAACAACAATTTTAAAATCGCTAGAGGCACCTTGAGAAAGTGCACTCAAAATATTAAACTTACATAATAAAAAAATATATATAATGAGCAATTTTTTACTCATATCTAAATTTTTTTGCTATTTTAACCATTCTCTTAAGAGACAATTTTACTTCTGGCCATCCTCGTGTTTTAAGACCACAATCAGGATTAAGCCAGATATTTTCTTTACCGAAAACTTTTATTGCTTTTTTTATAATATTTTCTATGGTCTTTGTGTTCGCAGGATATTTAGAGTGAATATCCCATACTCCAGGCCCTATTTGGCGAGAAAACTTTATATTTTTAAAAGAGTTAACTATTTTTGCGTTCTCTCGTGCTGCTTCAATAGTTATAACATCGAAATTCATCTTCAATATCCATTTTATGATATCACTAAATTCAGAGTAACACATATGAGTATGGACTTGGGCAATTTTAGGAAGATTAACCGTAAGATTGAAAGCACGAACAGCCCAACTGAAATAAAAATCTCTTTCTTTTCTTCTTAAAGGAGCAAACTCTTTTATCGCTGGCTCATCTATTTGAATAAAATTGATATTATTTTTTACCAATTCTTTTGCCTCTTCATTAAGCGCCTTAGACAATTCAAAGGCAACTTTATATATAGGGTCTTTTCTCAAATTATAACTCCAGGCAACTATTGTCACTGGTCCAGTAAATATTCCCTTTACAGGTTTAGAAGTAAGTTTTTGAGCATAAGTAATTTCATCTATTGTTATCGGTTTATTGCGTTTAATGGGTCCATATATAATAGGTGGTCGATATACTCTTGTTCCATAAGAAATAACCCACCCATTATGAGTAGTTACAAACCCTTTTAATTTCTGAGCAAAAAATTCAACCATATCAGAACGTTCAAACTCACCATGCACAAAAACATCAAGCCCTATCTCCTTTTGAAAGGCTACCAGCTCTTTAATCTTTTGATAAATATATCTCCTATACTCTCTAAGAGATATTCTCTTTTTTCTAAAATCAAAACGTATTTTTCTAAGATGAGCATCTTGAGGAAAACTGCCAATAGTAGTTGTAGGAAAAAGAGGAAGATTAAATATTTCATTATGAAGCTTCCTCTTTACCTTAAAATCACCACTTCTTAAGGATAATGTATCAAAAAGTGCAGTTCTACCTTTTATTTTTTTAAAAAAGATATCTCTGCTCCATATTTTTGCTTCTTTAGTATCATTATGCATTACCTTTTTTATAAGATACAGTTCATATAGTTTTTCCTCAGCAAAACTTAGATTATTTTTAACAGTCTTGCCTATTTTTTCTTCATTATTAATACTTATGGGAAGATGATATAAAGGGCAACTGTTAGAAATCCCTATTCTACTTTCATCTATGCGGGAAATTTTCATTATTTGACTAATGACTTTTGCCTTATGAATTATATCTGCACGCCGAGGATTTCTTCCATTGATGATACCACAAATAAGAATCTTATCTTTAGGGAATCTATATTTCTTTAACAATTGGAGATTCTCTTCAGAAGAAATAAAATCAAGACCAATACTTCTTATGGGTAAGTCATATAATTTATGTAAAAAAGATACACCTTCATAATAAGTAATAAGATTAATATTCATATTGGTCTCTAAAAGCTTAGAATAATTTTTTATAATAATTTTTATTTCTCTATGAGGAATATCTAAAACAAAAGCAGGCTCTTCTAAATGCAAAGAATATAATCCCGAAGAAGTCAACTTCTCAAATAAAAAACTGTAGGCACAAGATAATCTCTCAAATGCCTCCTCAAAATTTATTGTAAGACTGCTTAACTTAAGGAAAGTATAAGGACCTATACAAAATACAGGCTTATCTTTGGAAGAGGGAAAAGTATCAAAATAAAATAAAGGTTTATTCCATGAGAACTTAAGCTTAGTTTGTTTAGTGATATGAGGAACGAGATAATGGTAATTAGTATTAAAATATTTTTTAAGTTCTAAAGTATGTTTTCCTCTAGCATAATCATAATATTCTTTTAAAGTTTTAAATTTATATATACCAAATATAAAAGCGGTATCAAGTATGTTATCGTAATAGGTTAATTCTCCTCGAGGAAATAGATCAATGTATTTTTTATAAATATCAATCCTTTCTTTTTCTATTTCTTTAAGTTTTAAAAGCAACTCCTTCTCATCCAATATATCTTTCCAAAATTGCTCTATACACTTTTTATATTCCCTCTGTCTTCCTAAACGTGGAAAACCATAAGCATAAGTAAACATTTTAATCTCCCGGATTTATTAGAAAGGATTTAAAAAGCGATACTTTCTTTAGGTAGTGCTTTCTTCCTTAGAAAATACTCATATATACCAAATAGAATACTTACATATATAAAGTTTGCTAAAAGAGACATTCTAAAGAAAGGAATGGCAAGAATATAACATTTAATAAGCCCTTTGAAAGTATAAGTATACCACCCTAACAGCCATACTCCAAAGTTGGTGATAAGAAAAAATATTATTGAAGATAATAATGTATAAAAAGCAATTCCGCCTACTGTTTTATGGTCTCTTAGTTTTCTGCCTAACCCATAAATTAATAAGATAGAACCCCATGTAAAAATTATGGTAGAATGCAAACCGATTATAATATCAGAAATAATATATATTGCCAGAGGAATAAAATAAGCTTGTTTTCTTAGATAAGCTCCGCTAAACAGAGCTATTCCTACAAGAGGAGAAAAATTTGGCAGATGAGGAATGAATCTTGTTAATATGCCAATGATAACTAATCCTATTCCCATAGAAAAATATGATAACAAATCCTCTTTTTTTGTCAAATATTTTTATTTTGACGATTGCGTCCCCAAACTTTTGACCAACTCATCCATTGCTTTTAATCTTGCCAATTATTATCTCAATATTTTTCTCTGCTGCACCATTTCCTATCTTGTTAATCTCAAAGTCTTTAGAACCGTATATCCCTTCTTTGTTATTTTTAAGATACTCTAAAAGACCATTTATCTCTTGTTTTTCTTTGGTTAATACTCTATATTTAGTAGCTAAAGTTTCTATTATTTATTCGGTCTGCCTTTCCTTCGTAAAGATACTTTAAAAATAGTTTATTTAGTCTTTTATTTTCTCTCATTGCTCTTCTTATATTTTTAGTTAAGTGCCACCAATCAAGATGGTATTTAGCAGTAGGAAAGTGTAAATTCTTTATCTCCTTTATCCATCTATCACCGTCACCGATTAAGAGCTTATCTTTCACATAAGTTATATTGAGTTTTTCTTCTAATAGAGAGTAGAGATTATTGCCAAAGGTTGTAGTATCTTCTACCCTTCCATAAATTATCTTGTTTTCTAAGTAATTCTTCTTATTCTTTCTCTTTATATCAGTATAACAGATAGCTAGTTTAACTTCTAAATTTTCCTTAGTTGGTTTTCCTTTATATTGTTTATAAATTGAGGTGGCATCTATCTCTATGATTGCTTTAGGGTATTTAGATTCTGTAGAGGGTAGTCTAAGATTATTTAAGATAGCTTGCTTTTGGATAGCCTCTTTTATCTCTAATAATTTGCCCAATCGTTTTATCCAATACCAGATAAGATTTTTACCTACAAAATCTGATATTTCCTTTGATAAAAGATAGGAGACTTTGCGATATGTACACTCAGTAGCTAATTCTGAGGCTCTCTTTAAGATATAGTTGGTAGCTTTTAAAGGATTTAAACTTATTGTTTTATCTAGAAGATAATAGGTCTTTTCTTTGAATTTTATCCTCCATCTTGTTATTCTGATAATCCCTAACCGAGTATAAAGATAACAGCTAAAATTTCCTAATTTAGTTGCTTTCTTTAAGTTATTCAACCTTTTCTCTTCTATTTTCTTTAAAATCTTAACAAATATCATCTTACCAATTTTGTTCCTCTCCCTGAAAACAAATTCTTCGATACTATTGACATCCCTTATTTATTTGGTATTTTTAATTCGATTTTTAGCTCAATTTGCATAGGCTCACTTCCTTATCTTACAGGAGGTTGAGCCTGTTATATTTTAAGAGAAATTTCAAGTTATTTTTTAATAGCTTTTATACTTATCTCATTACATATCAAAATTTAGGACGCATCCTTGAGGATTTTATTTTGGTGCTGAAGTTACTTGTATTTTAATTAGTTCTCGCTAAATAAATTAGCTCGAGCTTGATTACAGTGATTAATAAAAAGATTTCAGAGATTATGAAATGATTTCATAAATTTTAATTTCTTTGATCTATGATAATCTCTGTAATCAAGTTCTTTCCTTTTGCCATAAACTCGGGGAAGAAATAATATTTTTTCTTGATAAAGATAACCTTTTATAGATGTATGCCATCCTGCGAAGACTGTGGATTTATTGTCTTGATGCCGAAGTTAAAATTCATTGCGTGATGTTAAGCTTTTTTTCTAATTTTCTCAAACGTTTATGAAGCTGTTCAATGTATATGTGTGCCTTCTCAAGTTCCTCCAATATACCATTTACATATTCTCCCATCTCCATTACTTGCTGGCCATCTTCATCCATTTTCTTAACTGGGAGAGCTTTTAAACGTTTGTTGGTCCACATATACCTGCTATGCTCTTCAATACTCTCCAGATTATAATCTGGTTCAAAGATATAATCAGGAACTTGACCACCAGGCCAGGTATAACTATCAGCATAAACAGAACCATTTACGTATAAATTATAACTTCCTGGATTTGTTGTGCAGATACCAACACCGCCACCATCAGCTTGTAAACTCAACGGCTTAGTACCACCTTCAACCAGAAGATGAAGAGGAACATTTATAGTCCTAAGGTGAATATCATTACCTGGTCTCCAATAAAAAAGTTTACCTCGCATCGCACCACTACCATCAAACATCGCAAACCCTACAGCATCACTACTATTATTTCCCATCGCACCAAACCCAACATTGCCCCCACCAGATGTTCTTTTCACAAAAATACCATTATCTAAAGGAGAAGTCACACCTTCCCCTATCTTAATATTTAAACCACCATCCACAATTTCTACTATCTTCTGGGGGTTCGGCGTCCCAATACCTACATTGCCATCTGCATTTATCCTCATCGCCACAATATGAGGA
>CAZWON010000016.1:0-29521 GCA_964635565.1 uncultured Planctomycetia bacterium | reverse complement strand
GACAGTTCGGTCTCTATCCACTGTGGGTGCAAGGATCCCTGAAGAGGAGCTGTCCTTAGTACGAGAGGACCGGGACAGAAGAACCTCCGGTGTGCCAGCTATCGCGCCAGCGGTAAAGGCTGGGTAGCCGTGTTCTTATGAGATAAGCGCTGAAGGCATCTAAGTGCGAAGCTCACCCCAAAACTAGGGATCCCTTCCTGAATCCTTGTGGTTCGGGATGAAGGCTGGTTGGAGACTACAACCTATATAGGGTGTAGGTGTAAGCACAGCAATGTGTTTAGCCGAGCACTCCTAATAGCCAATCGGCTTGATACCCAGCCTATTTTTCTTACACAGATAGTCACTGATTCAAAAACAGATGAGCACAGATATTTGTGTTTATCTGTTTTATAAATCTGTGGTCATCTGTGTCGTCTTAATTCTGTGCTAATCTGTGTATTATTTGCCGGGTGCTCATACCGGAGGGGCCACACCCGTTTCCATTCCGAATACGGCCGTTAAGCCCTCCAGGGCCGATGGTACTGCCTTCGTGAGGGGGTGGGAGAGTAGGTCGGTGCCCGGCTTTTTTTATATACAGATGATCGCAGATTAAGGAAAACAGATTAACACAGAAATCATATAGCGTATAGCGTTTAGCGGATAGTGAAATAGAAATATAGAAGTTAGAAGAGATGTTAAAGAGGAAATTCACAGAAATTTGCTCCTTACTAGTCGCGAAATTGGAGAGATTTAAAAAGAAGATCTTCATGGAAAAACTTATTCGCTGGCGCTATGAAATTAATAGAAATTAATGATTAGCGTATAGCGGTTAGCGAATAGCGGATAGAAATATATTCACTGTGTTTACGTCATACGATAGTCATAAGTTCCGACTGGCGTGGGAACGTCATACAATTGTTGTAAGATGACTATGTATGACACGTATGACTATTGACCATCGACTATCGACTGCTATATGACGTGAGCGAAGCGAACAGTATGACGCCCGAAGGGCATATAACACGAGCGGAGCGAGTAAGTTTCTGTATCAATCTGTTTTTCATTGGCGCTCATCTGTGTATATAAAACGGGTGACTTTGTGACCTTGTGACGAGGTGACCTTATACATCTGGGTTAATCTGTGTTCTTGGTCCGGTGTTAATCTGTGTATAACGTGTGACTTTTTAAAGTTATGTTTGACCTTCCCGAATTCAGATTAAAGACAGAAAAAGTGTATTCTGTTTTGGAGCTTAATACTGTTGTTCGTCAGCTCATTCGTCTTAAGTTTCCCGAGTATATCTGGGTTTGTGGAGAAATTAAAGATTTAAGGATAAGTAAGAATAAACGTCATATTTATTTTGATCTTGTCCAGAAGCATCCCGAAGCAGAGGAAATTATTGCTTGTGTAAGTGCTGCTATTTTTGAAAGTAGAAAACCAGCAATTTTTGAGAAGATTGAAAAGGCCAAAGGTATTTTTGAGTTGAAAAATGATATTGAAGTAAAGTTCTTATGTGAAGTAGATCTCTATCCTAAAACCGGTCAGTATAAACTTATCATTGTTGATATTGATCCTGTATACACATTAGGTAAGTTTGCCCAAAATAGAGAACGGGTAATTGCTCGCTTAAAGGCAGAGGGGCTTTTAGAGAAGAATAAGAGAAAAGAGATTCCTTTACTCCCTCTTAATATTGGTTTAGTGACAGCTTTTGATTCTGCTGCTTACCATGATTTTATCAATGAGTTAAAGGCAAGTAATTACGCCTTTAAGGTTATGGTTTATGATGCCCATATGCAAGGTAAAAATGTAGAGAAAGATATAGTTGGGGCAATAGAGTATTTTAATAAGTTAGGTCAGCAAAACCTTGATGTAATTGTAATAACACGTGGGGGAGGGTCTACTGCAGATTTAAGCTGGTTTGATAATAGAAATATTGCCTATTCTGTTGCCCATTCTCACTTTCCTGTAATTACTGCCTTAGGACATCATATTAATGTAACCGTTGCTGATTTAGTTGCCCATACCACTCTTAAAACTCCTACAAAGGCAGGACAGTTTCTTGTGGAAAAAGTTCAACAAGCTTTGAGAGAAGTTATTATCTGTGGTGAACATATCTGCAAGAAAGTAGAATTTTTTCTAGAGGAGGCTAAGAGTTTTCTTAGCACAGAGAGCTATCGGATAAATCTTCTTGTTGCCCGATATTTTCAGGATCATCGTGAGTACCTTGTTAGAAGTCGGTTTTTAGTCGTGAACAATACCTTTCATCTTCTTCACCGTCTATTAAGGAAGAAGAAGGAAGATTTAAAATTTATAAAGCATTCCGTGAAAAATATTGTGAACAATGCCAAGAGAGCTCTTACATATATTGAGGATAAGGTTAGATATCTTGATCCTAACGGTGTATTAAAAAGAGGATATTCTATTTCTTACAAAAATGGTAAAATAATCCGCTCTTCAAAAGAACTTAAGCGGGGCGATCTTATAAATACTGTGTTTTTTAAGGGAGAAGCAATGTCTTCAGTAGAAGATACTAAGGAGGAGGAATGAGCAAAAAGCCTTTAAAGTATAGTGAAGCAGTTAATGAGCTTAACAGTATTCTTTCTGATTTAGAGGCAGAAAATGTAGATGTTGATGAGTTGTCTCAGAAAGTTAAACGAGCCATTGAACTCATAAAATTGTGTAAATCAAAAATCCAGAAAACCGAGATGGAGGTAAGGAAAATAGTGAAGGAATTCGAAGAAGAAACACAGGAGTAAATTTTTCCTTATCCCATTCTTTTTATTTTTGATGGTAGAGAAGAAGCTATGTTTTTAAAAAGATATAAGTACAGAGAGTAAATAGTAATGTATTTAAGGAAAATAATTGACTTCTTTAAATAATTGGAATAAAATGAAAATAATTAAAGAGGCAGGAAGTTGAGAAAAAGTATTATATTGGTTAGAAAAGAGGTGGTAAAAAATGAATAATGAGTTTAAAATCAAAGAGATACAATTAGTAGTTTTTAAGATTGGGAAAGAGGAATTTGGAGTCCCTATAAATCAAGTTAGAGAAATAGTAAGATGGGTTCCTGTTACCCCTGTACCGCGTGTACCTGATTTTATTGAAGGAGTGGTAAACTTACGAGGTCAAATTTTAGCTGTAATTGATTTAGCCAAGAGACTTACTCTTGGTTCCAATCCTCGTTCAGATAGAACACGTATCATTGTTGTAGAGGTAGAAGGCAATACAGTAGGAATGATTGTTGATGAAGTTACAGAAGTATTACGAATTGCTTCTGAGAATATTGACCAGACACCAGAGCTCATTACTACAGAGGTTCAGCAGAAATACTTAAAAGGCGTGGGGAAATTAGGAGAGAGATTGCTTATCCTTATAGATTTAGCCCAAGTGTTGTCTTCGGAGGAAGTAGAAGAGATGAAGAGGGTAAGAACAGAAGAGCAGAAAAAGGAGGAGTGATGGAGGAGAAGAGAAAATTTAGTAGATGGGGTTTAGAGGAGAAGACGACAATGGATTTGGAGGGTATAAAAGAAGAAGTAAAGATTTTGGATATAAGCATTGGGGGCATGCGTATAGTTACTAATGTTCCTTTAGATAGAGAGAAGACAATTACAGGTAAGTTTAGAATTTTGCCTAATGTGGGGCCTTTTTTTGTAAAAGGGAAGATTATCTGGAGTGCTTCTAAGGAGGGTATTTTTGAATCAGGAATTGTTTTTGATAAGGTAAGTACCATCCCTTTAAGTTAATTATTTACCCTTTAAATTTAGATACTGAAGAAATCTTTTCTCCTGGAAGCATTTATATTTATTAATTCCTTCTCTAATATTATATTCTCAATAAAAATTTTTATAGTTTTAGGTAAGGAGTAAAAGGGTACTATATTTTTTTGTAATCTTTTCTGCGGTCCATAATATAGATGCTTTTAGGAAAGGTTTTGCAGTAGTTTTTCAGCTCGGTAACAATCTGGATTATTTGGCCTGCATGGTTAATTTTCCTTTGTTGTGTATTCACTACGCCTATAGAGATGGTAATAAAAGGTATTTCTGTTATGATTCCTTTTCTATTTTTGATAACGATGTAACCTTTTTTCCTGTCTTCCTCTTTGTAAAAAGAAGGAATGCTTATATCAAAATCATATACAATTTTTTTACAGATATTTTCTATAGCATCGGGTAGTGTAATGAAAAGAAAGTCATCCCCACCAATATGCCCAATGAAATCATTTTCATTTCCCAGTTCTTTAAGAGCATTATAAATTATAGATGCAGTATGTTGGATAAGTTTATCTCCCCAGCCAAAACCATAGTAATCATTGTACTCTTTAAATTTATCAAGATCAGCATAAGCAGCACAAAATATTTCTTTGTTATTTATTTTCTTTTCAAGTTCTTTTAAAATAGAAGCATTTCCTGGTAGTTTAGTTAAAGGATTAGCATCTAAATCCCTTTTTGCTCTCCATAAGCTCGCTTTGACTCTTGTTAAAATCTCAGATGCAGGAGGAGGCTTTTCTATATAATCATCGGCCCCAGCGTATATACCTTTTATTTTCTCAATAGTATGCTTTTTTTCAACAAAAAGAATAATAGGTATATGTCTTAAAAGAAAATCGCTACGGATTGCTTTGCATAATTCAATCCCATTTATATTTTTCCCTTCCACTTCCATTAGAATAAGGTCAAAACTTTTTCCCTCTAGAGCAATGAGAAAAGAACTTGTATCGCTATAAGTGTCTACTATATATCCTTCTCCTTCCAAGAGACTTTTAATGTAACGAGAAATTTCTGTATCGTTACTTAAAAGGAGAATATTTGCTTCGACCATAATTAACTTTTATGGATAGATTCTAATATTTTTTTACAGGCTTTTTTGATTTCTTCAGCTGCCTGGGGGGTAAGCACAAGCCAAAAATTACCTTTTATTTTTGATTTTTCTTCTTCAAAAATAGCTTCTACTACAAGGATGTATTTCTCTTTGTCATATCCCAGAGCAAGCATATTCATTACTTCAGTAAAAGGAGCATTTATAAGAATAGGAAAAGAAGGAATGATAAGTTTTCTGATAAAAAAGCTGAGAGAACTTATATAACTTGAGATAATAATATTGCCTATTTCTTTTATTACCGACATCCCTATTTCTGTAAATAATCCTCCCCTCTTTAATTCATCTTTAAATTTATAACATATATCTACTAATTTGAATGCACTTTGTTCTTCTAAAAGAAAAATAATTTTACCAGTTAATCCGCTGAGTATCTGTGTTTGCATAATTAAAACCATACCTTCTATATGGACTATTTTAGAGATTTGATTATAGGGGAGTATGTCTAAAGATGGTAGGTGTAAGGTTATTTTTCTCCCCAAAATTCCTGAAAGTGCTATACTACCATGAGCAGCAGCAGTAGTACCCACTTCTTTTAAGATATCCATTTCATCTTTCATTTTTCCTCCTTAAGTTTTTTATATAAGATAATATCATCTAATAGGATTGCACGCAAGAGTTTTTATAAGGAATTCCGTATTATTTGAAAAGATAGCTAACACTTTTAACAATGAGAAATATTTATTAAAAAGGTTCAAAGAAATTAAAGACGCCTCCTTGAGACTTGACCCACAAACCAGCCTGAGTAATCTCTGGTATAATGGGTATTTGAGAAAATTCAACAAAAGGAGGCACCTATGACCCAATATACCAGAAACGGGATAATAAAGCAAAGGTATTTAATGATTAAGAAATACCAAGCTGGTATTAAAGTAGTTAAGATTTGCAAAGAACATGATATTTCCAGAAAAACCTTTTATAAATGGCTTAAACGCTATCATCTTTATGGCAAAGAAGACCTATTAGATCAGTCAAAGAGACCAAAATCCTCTCATTCAAACAGTTTAAAACCTAAAGTAATAAAGGCTATTGCAAAAATACGTAAGAAAACTAACTATGGGTCTAAAAGAATAAAATTAGAGTTAGCTAAAAAGCATATGAGAGCCTTTGAACATGGAATTTATAAAGTACCGTTAAAATATGAGCTTATTCAGAAGCATAAAAAACACAAAAAGAAACCTAAAAAATACTATGTCTCTTCCCCTGGTTATTTACAGATAGATACCAAACGCTTAGATACCCTGCCTGGTTATCCTTATAGATTTTATCAATACACTGCTGTAGGTAGCTATACCCGAATGAGAGTAATAAGAATATATGATGAATTATCCGCTTTTAACTCTGTCGAATTCTTAAGAGAAGTGGTTAAACAATTACCCTTTAAGATAATAGCCGTGCGCACGGATAATAGGGCTGAGTTTACTTATGGTCCATTTAAGAGGAATCATCCCTTCAGTTTGGAGTATGCACGGCTTGGTATTAAACATTATCTTAATAAACCTTTCCATCCGTAATCAAAAGGCAAAGTTGAAAGGTTTCATAGAACCGATGAGGAATAGTTCTGCAGAGTTAATCCGGTTAAATCACCAAGATAATGGGTGTATAAGATAAAAGTTTGGGAACATTTTTACAATTATCAAAGAGCTCATCAGGATTTGGAAAACCTCACCTCTTATCAATACCTTTTAAAATATCAAAAAGAGGTGAAAAATGTTACTTGACAATAGGTATATTACATTTTATAAGGAATTCGGGCATATAAGGTAAAAAAACTAAACTTAACTATAGTTTAATTTTGTTTTAGACGGGACATTTTAGTTCTTTAAATAATTCAGAGATTGTCTATAAAAAAATAATTTTCCTCTTCTAATTTTCTTAATTTTTGGATATTTGATGTCGACGCCGTTACAAAATAGAAGTAAACTCCTTTTAGTGCAAGTTAGATAAATGCTTTCAGATTGTTTAACCTTAAAAAAATATTTTCTTCGATTTGGTTCTTTTTAGTTTTCTATTTATCCTTGCCTAAATTAGCCGCAATTTTTTTAACTAAAAGGAAAATGTTATATTTGCATCTTTGATTTCTGCCATAAATGAAGTTGCGCCTACAATCTCCACATCGTCTCTAATCTCTTCTTTTTTCAAGTCTTTTGCTTCTAGCGCTAATTCACAAAGATAAAATTTAGCATTTAGTTGTTTGAGTCCTTCTACTAAACTTGCCATTTCAGGCATTCCTTTGCCCTTAATTTTTTCAAGTTCACCTTTCTTAAGAGCAGGGGCAGCGCCAGGAGTGAAAAACAAAATAACCTCATCTCCTAAGGCTGCAGCAGAACTGCCTAATATAAATGTAGGATAAAGGTTTTTAGGTTCTGCACCATTACATACTATTACACTTTTTCCCATAATCTTACCTCCTTTCCTATGTTAACTATCCTCCTTATCATTTTACCTCACTTCTAATATTTTTAAAAACAATTTTTTGTATACAAAAATAAAGATATAAAAAACTTTTTCTTTTAGATGCTTTTCCTATTTTTGAATAAAAATATTCTTTCTCTCTTTACATTGATTAAGAATAAACCTACTCCCATGTTATCTGCTTTACAATTATACACTATAAGAGGAAGAATGGCTATATTTTTTTATCTAAATTTTAAATGAGCAGATATTTATCTTTGTTCAGAGTTATTTTAGAGTACTTGTCTATAATAGTTTCTACAATAACGTTTGAATAAATAATATCTTACAAGAATTTCTAAATTTGCAGGAATTCCCCACCTGTAAGGGCGGGAGTGAGAGCAGGGGAGGTGCGTCCTGTTGGTTTATGATATAATGAATACGTGAAGCTTCACCGCCAAACCCATGTTGTATATAAAACCCAATATCATCTGGTTTGGGTAACCAGATACAGGAAAAAAATCCTCGTGGAAGGAATAGCAAGGTATTTTGAAAAAATCCTTAAGGAAGTGTGAAAATTTTATCCCGATTGGTTCATTGAGGAGATAGGAATAGGCCCTGACCACATCCATCTGCAGATGGTGATACTATCAGAGTATTCGGTCTCAAAGGTAGTGGAAATAATGAAAAGTGTAACAAGCAGGAGAATAAGAGAGAAATTTTCGCACTTCCTGAAGAAGGTATACTGGGATGATGGGGGTATCTGGGCACGAGGATTTTTCGTCTCCACGGCGGGAGTTAATGAGGCGACAACACGAAAATACGTTAGATATCAAGGGCAACAGGATGCAGGTCAAGCGAAGCTTGAATTATAGGATGCCCCACCTGTAAGGGTGGAGTTCTTCATTAAAAAAAAGGTAACCTTCTGTATTTAGGATCTTTAAACTATAAGTAGTTAGTTTAAAGAAAGGAGGTTGCTTTATGGATACTGTCAAAGGCTTGACTTTTGATAATAATTTACTATTTAGATGGGGATTTTTCAAGCAAATCTACCAAAATCATCCTTTACACCCTTTTAAAAACCAAGTATAATAAATTAGTCTTTAAATATCTTTACAATTATTTATTATTAAATAAATAACTAATAAACCGTTTATTTTCATATACTCTTTACTGTGCTTTAAAGATTGATAACAGAGTGAGTTTGATACTTTGAGAGTCTTAGAATGTAATAGTAGAAGGATTTAACTCTGTGATGTAATCGGGAGGTGGCGCAGTCTGGATTAGCGCACTTGAATGGGGTTCAAGGGGTCGCGGGTTCGAATCCCGCCCTCCCGATATATAAAAAACTTTCATGTTGAGATAGTTGTTCTGTTATAAGAAAAAAACTTAAACGGATCCTTGAATCAAAAGGGAGTTTGAGGGAAAAATATTTTTTCTCAAATTATTTATGTTTCTTTATTAAGGAAAGGGAGTAATAGCGGAGCATCAGAGAGAAAAAGCATAGGTTTCCCTTTATGAGGAGCGAAGCGATGTTCAAAGGGTTACAGGTTCGAATTTCGCCCCCCCAAGGTTCTTTGGTAATTTAATAGCCTGATTATAAAAAGAAAGTTCATCGTAATTCTGGAGAGTTTAATACATTTTCGGCAATAATATCATAAGGGTGTCTTGATTGATATCGAAGATTATTGAGAGGTCTTGTATTCCTGATGTTTTTTTGACAAAGCGGTGGTTGTTTATGGGGGCAAGATGAGATTCAACATCGTGGGAAGAATTTATAAGCTTATATTAGCCATTTAAGGGTAGTGTTTGACTATTTTAAATTCTTTAATGTAAAGATATCATTTTTTTTAAGGGGGATGTATGAGTAAAAATAAATATGGAGGACCAGAAAGAAGAAGGTATAAGCGGATTGATGTTAATTTTATAGTAAGCTATCGCATAAAGAGAGAAAAGGATAACAGCGACCTTTCTCAAACTAAGAATGTTAGCGAAGGAGGAATGCTTCTTACTACTAATCGTAAGTTTGAGAAGGGAGTGCGTTTGGCAATGTTTATTCGTTTCCCTTTTATTCCTCAGAAGATAGAGATAGAAGGAGAAGTTATTGATTCTAAGGAAGTAGTAAAAGATGTAATTTATGAGACAAGATTGAGATTTTTTGGATTAGAGGAAGCAATTGCCAGACAGTTAGGGGATTTTGTTAGAGTCCAATCGGAGAAGTAATCAATATTTATATGAAAATTTATAAAAAAATAGGAATAATTGGACTAGGCACTGTAGGGGAAGCTACTTTAGAGGCTATAAAGAAGCATTATTCATTAGTGGAGAAAAGAACATCTTTAAAAATAAAGATAAGTAAGATATGTGATATAAAAAAAGAGAAAAAAAATTTGGCTTATAAATATTCTGTACCTTTCACCTCTAACCCTTATGAAATTATTAATGATGCTAATATTGATATTGTAGTTGAGCTTATTGGAGGGATTGAACCTGCAAGGACTTATATTCTTGATTCTTTAAAGAAAGGAAAAGATGTAGTCACCGCTAATAAAGCCCTTCTTTCTAAATATGGGAGGGGGATATTTCAGGTGGCGAGAAAATTGAGGAGGAACATTGGTTTCGAAGCGTCTGTGTGTGGAGCTATTCCTCTTATTCGAAGTATCTCCGAGGGGCTTGTGGGATGCAAAGTAAGAAGATTATATGGTATCCTGAACGGCACCACTAATTATATCCTTTACAGAATGCGTAGAGATAGAATAGATTTTAAAGAAGCACTTAAAGAGGCTCAAAAGAAAGGATTAGCAGAAAGACACTCTGAGCTGGATATAAAGGGTTTTGACGCGCTTCATAAACTATCTATATTAAGCTATCTCTGCTTCGGGGTGTGGCCAAAGACAGATAATCTTTATGTGGAGGGGATATCACGAATTTCTCTTCTGGATATAATGTACGTTGAGGAACTTTCTTATGTCATTAAGCTTTTGGCTATTGCCAAGAAAGATAAGGAGAGATTAGATTTAAGAGTGCACCCTACTCTTATTCCTTCAGAACATCCTCTTTCAGGAGTTAATTCCTCTTATAATGCTGTGTGGCTTGAAGCTTATCCTGCAGGAGAGCTTCTTTTTTATGGAGAGGGCGCAGGGGGGATACCCACTTCAAGTTCTGTGATTTCTGATATTATAAATGTTTCTTTTGTTAAACCCCGTTTTATTCAGGAGAGAAACAATATCATCTTTACAAAAATAGGGAGTCTGTTTAATCGTTATTACATAAGATTTATGGCGAAGGATTGTCCAGGAGTGTTGGCAAAAATTTCTAAGATTCTTGCTTCTTTAGATATAAGTATTGCCAGTGTAACTCAAAAGGAGAGAGAAGAAAAGAAGTTTGTTCCTATTGTGATGATTACTCATGAAGCAAAAGAGGAGAGCATCCATAAGGCTCTTTCTAAGATAGATACGCTTTCTGTGATAAAGGGTCCTTCACAATTGATAAGAATAGAGGATTTATGAAATTAGCTAACTACCAAGGGGTAATTGACCGTTATAGAAGGTTTCTTCCTGTCAATAAAAACACACCAGTAATTACTTTACTGGAAGGTAACACGCCTCTTATATTTTCTCCTGAGATTTCTGAAATGTTAGGTAGGAAGTTTAAAGTTTTTCTTAAATACGAAGGACTTAATCCCACCGCTTCTTTTAAAGATAGAGGGATGACAGTTGCTGTTTCTAAGGCAAAAGAAGAAAAGCAGTCTGCTGTTATTTGTGCTTCTACAGGAAATACCTCTGCTTCTGCTGCTGCTTATGCAGCACGAGCTAATTTAAAATGCATTGTGGTTATTCCTGAAGGAGCAATTGCATTGGGTAAATTGGCCCAAGCACTTATGCATAATGCTGTAGTTATTGCCATAAGAGGGAATTTCGACGATGCTCTTAAGCTCGTACGAGAAATTTCTTCTCATTATCCTGTAAGGTTAGTTAATTCTTTAAACCCTCACCGAATCGAAGGTCAGAAAACTGCAGCTTTTGAGATAATAGATACATTAGGCGATACTCCTACTTTTCATGCTCTTCCTGTTGGTAATGCAGGCAATATTACTGCTTATTGGAAAGGATATAAAGAATACTATAGTTATAAAAAAGCCTCTTCTCTTCCCATAATGTTGGGTTTTCAGGCGCAAGGCTCTTCTCCTATTGTAAAAGGGCGTATTTTTAAAAAGCCTAAAACAATTGCCACTGCAATAAGGATAGGCAATCCTGCCAGCTGGGAGAAAGCTGTAGAAGCAAAAAATGAATCAAAAGGTGTTATTGAAGCGGTTACTGATAGAGAAATAGTTTATGCATATAAGTTGTTGGCAAAAAGAGAAGGTATATTTGTTGAACCTGCTTCCAGCGCATCTGTTGCTGGGCTTTTTAAATTAAGAGAAGAGGGGTATTTTGACCGTTTTGAAAAGAGATTAAAGAGGATTGTAATTGTTTGCACTTTAACTGGCCATGGTCTTAAAGACCCTCAACTTGCCGTAAGAAAAGTTAAACCGCCTGAGGTCGTTCGGCCTGCAGTTGAGGCAATTGTTAAGAAAGCACATATCTAAATGAGAATTCTCTATTATATTTTTTCTAAGGCTTTGGATAAGTTTCTCCGTCGTTACCATTTTGATATAGAACCCCCCTTATGGGAAATTTCCCACAAAAAAGAATACGGTGATTTTTCTACTATGATTGCTTTGAAGATAGGCTCGGTGTTGAAAGATGATTCTTTAAAGGTTGCCTCAGAGCTTAAAAGTGCTTTGGAGAAGGAGTTAAAAGGTTATGTAGATAAAATAGATATTATTAAGCCCGGTTTTGTTAATATCTTCGTTTCACGTAAGGGACTAATAGAATCTCTTAATAGAATTCTTAAAGAGAAAAGTAATTTTTTTAAGGAGAGAAGAAAACGGAAAGTAATATTAGAGTTTGTGAGTGCTAATCCTACAGGTCCTCTTTCTATTGCTCATGGACGTCAGGCAGTAGTAGGAGATGTCATTAGTCGTATTTTTGATTTTTTTGGTAACGATGTTTTAAGAGAGTATTATCTTAACGATGAAGGAAGACAAATTGAGCTTTTGGTTAAATCAACAGAGGAAAGGATAAAAGAAATTAAAGGAGAAAAATTCTCTTTACCCAAAGATGGTTACCCTGCAGAGTATGTAAAGGATATAGCCTGTAAAGCTGTAAATATACCTAAAGAGGAGTTGAAAAGTTTTGTTATCTCCCATATGATTTCTCTGATAAAAAGTGAACTATCCTCTTTAGGAATAGATTTTGATAATTGGTTTAGCCAGAAGGAACTGTTAGAAAGGGGTAAAGTTAAAGAAGCAATTGGGCTTTTAAAGAGGAAAGGATTTGTCTACGAGAAAGATAACGCAGTATGGTTTTTATCTTCAAAATTTGGCGATGATAAAGATAGGGTCTTAATTAAGAGTGATGGAAAGTTGACTTATTTTGCTTCGGATGTTGCCTATCATCGCGATAAGGCAGAGAGAGGATTTGATAGGATAATAAATCTTTGGGGTCCAGATCACCATGGTTATATCAACAGAGTAAAAGCAGTAATAAAAGCTTTTGGGTACAATGAACATATATTAAAAGTTATTATTATTCAGTTGGTTACGATAAAAACCAAGGAGAGAATGTCACGGCGTAAAGGCACAGCTGTGCTTTTATCTGATTTAATTAATGAGGTAGGTAAAGATGCAGTAAGATTTTATTATCTTTTAAGAAGAAACTCTTCCCCTCTTGAGTTCGATATTGATTTGGCTAAGAGCTTTTCTTTTGATAATCCTCTTTATTACATTCAATATGCCCATGCTCGCATTAAGAGTATTTTTAGGAAAGCTAAGATAAAAGAATTTTCACCAAAATTCAGTAAGTATTTAGAGGAAGAAGAGTTGTATATTATAAGAGATATTTTACAGTTTGCTCATTGCCTTGATAAGGTGTATTATAGTTTAGAACCCGTGTTTCTCATAGAGTATCTTAAAAAAATTGCTGTTAGTTTCCACCACTTTTATGAAAGAAAACGGGTGTTAGGTGATAATAAAAATAAGACATTTGCCCGGTTGAATCTTTTAGAGGGTTTGCGAGTGGTTTTAAAATGTGGCTTGGAGATGTTAGGGATTAATGCTTGGGACAAAATGTAGGAGAGAGAAATGCGAAAGAGATGGGAAGTTGCTCCTTCCACTATTGATGCGGTTAGATTGGCTAAGAAATATGATTTGAACCCTCTTATTGTCCAGTTATTGATCAATCGTAAAGTAGAAGAGAGCGACTTCTTCACCTTTTTTGATTCTGAAAAATCTAATTTACACTCACCTCAGCTTCTCCCTGATATTGAGAAAGCCCAAGAAAGAATAAATAAGGCAATTAAGGAAAAAGAAAAAATATTTCTTTTTGGGGATTATGACGTTGATGGGCTTACTTCTTTAGTGATATTCTACGATTATATAAAGAAGAAAAATGTAGATTTTTCTTTTTATATTCCCCATCGTATAAAAGAAGGGTTTGGTTTGAATAAAGAAGCATTGAAAAAAATAAAAGAGGAAGGAGCTAGTTTAGTAATATCTTTTGACTGCGGAACTAACGCCTATGAAGAAATTAGATTTGCGAAGAAGTTAGGTATAGATATAATTGTTGTTGACCATCATAAACCAAAAGATGGACAGACCCCTTCGTATGCTTTTATTAATCCTAAAAGAATTGATGGGAAGTATCCTTTTGAATATTTAAGTAGTGCAGGAGTAACTTTTAAGTTAGTTCAAGTATTGGAGGGTAAGGAACGAGAGGATCTGCTTGATTTAGTGGCATTATCAATCGTTTGTGATGTGGTACCTGTTGTAGGAGAAAACAGAGTATTATTGAAGGAAGGTTTACGATGTTTAAAAAATAGCTTTAGATTTTCCATAGATGCTCTTTGTGAGGTTAGTGGAATTAAGAAGGAAAATATCGATGTTTTCCATTTAGGTTATATTTTAGGTCCGAGGATTAATGCGTCAGGAAGGGTGAATACAGCACGCGATGCTTTGGAGATGTTTATTGCTGAAGATTTTCCTTCTGCAAAGAGATATGCATTAGGACTGGAGAAATATAATAACTTAAGGAGGGATATTGAAACAGCAGTTTTAAGAGAAGCTGAGGAGTTTGCTGGAGGTAATTTGGAGGATAACTATGTATTGGTGTTGTATAAAGAAGGATGGCATCATGGGGTGTTGGGTATTGTAGCTTCCCGTTTGGTAGAAAAATATTACCGTCCTTCTTTTGTTATTGGCTTTAATGAAGGTTTGGGTAAAGGCTCAGCGCGTTCCATAGAGAGATTTAATCTTATGGAGGCGCTGGGATATTGTGAAGATTATCTTTTTGCTTATGGTGGACATAAAAAAGCTGCAGGGATAGAAATTTTTTATAATGATGTGGAGAAGTTTAAGGAGAAGTTAAATGAAATAGCACAGAAAATACTTAAATCTTCTGATTTGATACCTGCAATAAATATAGATTTAGAAATAGGATTTAAAGAAATAAGTTTTTCTCTTGTTGAAGGTATTGAGAAGATGAGACCTTTTGGAGAAGCTAATCCTATACCTTTATTTCTTACGAGAAATGTAAATATAAAACACCCTCCCAAAAAGATTAATAGTGGGCTGTGTTCGGTATGGTTAACTAAAGATAATTTGACTTATGAGGGAATATTTTCAGTTCGTGATGATTTTTCTAATATCTTTAAATACGGAAAAAGTTTTGATATCGTATATCGCTTAGAAAAAAATAGTTATTACAATAGTATAAGATTATTTATCCGTGATGTACGTTTGCATCAATTGTAAGACTAAGTCTTACAGAGATTAATAAAGGGTTTTAGAGGTGATATAGAGAGATTTTTAGTTATACTTTAGGAGGAAGAATTATCTTGCCATTTTTTATACATTTTGCACAAATAAGTATTTTTTTTATTTTCCCATTTATAAATACTTTCTTCCTTTGAAGATTGGGATAAAATTTTCTTTTGGTAATACCGGTTGTTTTTTTACCTACACCACCTTTCTTTTTAGCTAGTCCTCGACGGCTAATAGAATTACCTGTTACTGCTTTTTTGCCACATATTGCACATCTTCTTGCCATAATTCCCCCTTTTAGTGTGGATAATTATAAAGTAATATATAGAGGAAGCTGTTATCTGTCAAGAAAAATATAACAGGGTGAGAGTTGACCAGCTTTGATTTAAGTGATAAAATGAAACATCTTTATAGTAGATTTGGAGAGTTGAGAAGAGGATAAATTAAAAGCAAATTCCACATTAAAATAAATGTCCTATAGTTAATTATCATAATGGTGCATTCTGATTTTGTCCATCTTCATATCCACACTCAATATAGTCTTTTAGATGGTGCGTGTCATTTAGAAAGATTGGTAGATAAGGCTGTAAAATTTAAATTACCTGCTTTAGCCATTACTGACCACGGTAATCTTTACGGAGCAATAAAGTTTTATAATATGTGTTTAAATGTAGGTATTAAGCCTATTATTGGGTGCGAAGTATATGTGGCAGAAGGTTCACGATTTAGAAAAGATTATAAGCAGTCAGAAGAGTCAAATTACCATCTTATTCTTTTGGTTAAAAATGAGGAAGGTTATCGTAACTTAATCAAACTTGTTAGCTTAGCTTATCTGGAAGGTTTTTATTACAAGCCTCGCGTAGATAAAGAACTTCTTTTTCAGTATAACAAAGGGTTAATTTGTCTTAGTGCTTGTCTTAAGGGAGAAATTCCTTCCTTTATTGTAAAGAATGAAATAAGCAAAGCATATAAATGTGCAGATGAATATTTGCACATTTTTGGAGAGGGTAATTTTTATCTTGAGATAATGGAGAACGGCTTAGACGAACAAAGGGTTATTAATCATAATCTTATAAAAATTTCTAAAGAATTAGGAATTCCTCTCGTTGCCACTAATGATGTGCATTATGTAGAAAAAAATGAGGCTTTTGCTCATGAAGTTCTTTTATCAATTCAAACCCAGACTACTTTAAACGATCCCAATCGTTTCAGATTCAGTAGCGATACATTTTATTTCCGTAGTCCTCAAGAGATGCATAGTATCTTTAAGGATACCCCTTTTGCTTTAAAGAATACTTTAGAGATTGCCAATAAATGCAATTTTGTTTTTGATTTCTCTCAGACGTTTCTTCCCCGATTCCCTTTACCAGAAAATATATCGGAAGACGATTATTTAAAAAAACTTTGTTATGAAAATATCAATAAACGTTATCCTTCCTGTGGCAAAAATATTTATGAAAGATTGGAGTATGAATTAGGAGTTATCAGAAAAACCGGCTTTGCTAGTTACTTTCTTATTATCTGGGACTTAATCAAGTTTGCCAAAGAAAATAATATTCCTGTAGGTCCGGGAAGAGGAAGTGCTGCGGGTAGTATTGTTAGTTATATTTTAGAGATAACTGATATTGATCCCTTAAGATACAAATTGATTTTTGAGAGATTTCTTAACCCTAAACGCATTAGCATGCCTGATATTGATATTGATTTTTGTTATGAAAAAAGAGGGGAAATTATTGAATATGTAGCAAGAAGATATGGTAAGGAGAATGTTGCTCAGATTATTACATTCGGAACAATGTTAGCACGGGCGGTAGTAAGAGATGTGGGTAGAGCCATGGGTTTTAGTTATACAGAGGTGGATAAGATTGCTAAAATGATTCCTGCTTCTGCTGGTCACCATATCACTCTCAGAGAAGCCTTAAAGATTAATCCTGAGCTTAAAGGTAGATATGACTCTGATACCAATATTAAGCGTCTTATTGATGTAGCTATACAATTGGAAGGATTATCTCGTCATGCTTCCACACATGCTGCAGGAGTAGTTATTTCTGATAGGCCTTTAATTGAGCGCATTCCTCTTGTAAGAGGTCCTGCAGGAGAAATAGTTACAGGATTTGATATGGAATCTGTAGAAAAGACAGGACTTCTTAAGATGGATTTTTTGGGTTTAAAGACGCTTACTGTAATTAATGAGACGGTAAAGATAATTAAAAGAGTCCAGAAAAAAGAGATAGATATAAACAATATTCCTCTCGATGATAAAAAGACCTTTGATCTCCTTCAGAAAGCAGAGACCATTGGAGTATTTCAATTAGAAAGCAGAGGGATGAGAGAGATATTGAGGAAGATTCATCCTGAGCGTTTTGAGGATTTAATCGCTGTTTTAGCTCTCTATCGGCCGGGACCATTAGGCAGTGGGATGGTAGAAGATTTTATTGCTCGTAAACATGGTCAGAAACCCATTGCCTATATCCATCCTAAATTGGAATCGATCTTAAAGGAGACTTATGGTATTATTCTTTATCAGGAACAGACAATGCAGATAGTTTCTGAGCTCGCAGGATTTAGTTTATTGCAAGCAGATCTTTTACGGAAAGCTATTGGTAAGAAAATTCCTGAAATAATGCAGGAACAGAGAAGTATCTTTGTAGAAGGTTGCCGTAAGAATAATGTTCCTTCTAAAACTGCCAATGCTATTTTTGATTTAATAGAGTATTTTTCAGGGTATGGCTTTAATAAAAGCCACTCTACTGCCTATGCTTTAATTTCTTATCGCACAGCTTATTTAAAAGCTAATTTTGGTGTAGAATTTATAGCTGCTCTTCTTACCAGTGAGCGCAATAATACGGATAAAGTTGTAGAGTATGTTAATGAGGCTAATAGAATGGGGATAAAAGTGTTGCCTCCTGATATTAACGAAAGTTTTACTAATTTTACGGTTACTCCTGTAGGTAACATTCGCTTTGGTCTTATGGCGATTAAAAACGTTGGACAGGCTGCTTTAGAAAGTATTATCCGGACGAGAGAAAAAAGAAGTTTTTCTGGTTTTTTTGATTTTTGTGAAAGGGTTGATTCCCGAACAGTTAATAAGAAAGTTTTAGAGAGTCTTATAAAATCAGGAGCAATGGATAGTTTTGGAATGAAAAGGGCTCAGATGATGGTTATGTTAGATAGAGTATTGGAGAAAAATTCCAAGAGGAAATTTTCTTCAAATCAGCTTTTTCTTTTTGATGCCAACCCAAAAGAGGCAGAGATTCCTGAGATAGAAGAGTGGCCAATGACTCAGATTTTAAATTTTGAGAAGAAGCTTCTTGGTATGTATGTAAGTAGCCATCCCCTAAAATACTATAGCAAACTTATGTCTCTTCTTAATGTGGAAAACATTTCTTCTTTTTATGAAAAAGAGAGGGGTGGTGAGGTTATGATTATGGGGGTCATAGAGAAGGTAAAATTCACTACCACAAGAAAGAATAATGAGCAGATGGCAATTGTAAAAATAGGGGATATGACTTCAGCGGTAGAGGTATTTGTTTTTCCCCGTGTTTATGAAAAAAGTACCCTTTGTTTAATAGAATCAAAGGTAATATTAGTTAAAGGAATATTACAACCCACCGAAAAAGTTCCTAAGATTATTGCCAGTGATATTATTCCTGCAGAAGATATTTTTAGTAAAGCTAAAGAGTTAGATATACTCGTCCATAATGGAGGTTTTAATCTTAAGGAATTAAAGGAGATATTCTTAAGACATAGAGGTTCAATTCCTGTGTATTTTATACTTAAGAACACCAAAATTAAAGGAGTAAAGATAAAGACTGCCCAGAATTTTAGCCTTACTATAAATGAATCGCTTATTAATGATATTGTATCAGTGGTAGGAGAAGAAAATATTATTCTTAAGATATAAAAAATCTTTAATGAAAAATTTTGTGGTTAAAATATAGCTTCCCATCAATACTTAATAGTCAATTTAGAAGGTTAGAGAGTTTATGGCTTGTAGTTTTTGGTTCATATAAATAATAATAAGAGGTACAAATTAATTACCACATCATAATAATTTGACCGTTATTTGTTAATTCCTAAAAAATTAGAGGAGATTTTCTATAGGTTTAAACTAAGTAATAATTGTAAAACCATTGAGTTCTGTTATCTATTTATCATCCTCAGGTGGGATTATGCAAAAGAGTATCTTTTTGCAACCCATTGTGAGCGTTAAACTTTATCTTGACACTTTCAATGTAGAGTGGTATAAGAATGATGTATGACAAAAAGAGATATTGTATTAAAAATTAATGAAAAGACAGGGATAAAACAGATAGTTGTAAAAGAGGTTGTCCAGCAGGTGTTTGACACAATTTTTGGAGCTTTAAAAGAAGGTAAGAAGATTGAAATAAGGAACTTCGGCGTTTTTAAAGTCAAAAAAAGAAAGAGCAGAATTGGTCGGAATCCTAAGACAGGCGAGATTATCCCTGTTCCTGAACGTAACACAGTTATTTTCAAGCCTGGTTTAGAGATGAAAAAGGAAATAAAGTAGTTTTTATCCCCTGAATTAAAATCTTTCTTTTTCCATCTTTAGAATGAAGAATATTTTTCACAGTGTTAGGGGAACGAGCGATTTTTACCCACCGATTTCCTTTTATTTTGAAGATTTAGTTCAAAAAGCAAAAAAGATATTTAAAAAATTTGGTTACCAGCCTCTTATTTTACCTCATTTAGAGGAAGAAGGCCTTTTTAAAAGAAGTGTAGGAGAAGCAACAGATATTGTTCAAAAACAGATGTTTAAAATAGAAGGTAAGGATATAGTTTTACGCCCTGAAGGAACAGCGCAGGTAGCACGTTTTTATATAGAGAAATCTTTTTATAAGTCTCGGGAGTTTAGTAAGTTTTATTACATAGGCTCTATGTTTAGAGGGGAACGTCCTCAAAAAGGCAGGCTTCGTGAATTCCATCATATTGGTGCGGAAGCCATAGGTTCTAAAAGTATTTATCTTGATGCAGAGATTATTGAATTAGCCTCAGAGATTGTAAAAGAATCAGGCATTAAAGAATATACCTTGAAAGTCAATAGTTTAGGCTGTTGTAAAGATAAACTTGTTTTATCAGAACTTATCCAGAAAAGATTGTCTTTTTATGTATCTTTACTTTGTGATGATTGTAAGAAGAGATTAACCGTTAATCCTTTAAGAGTATTAGATTGTAAAAAAACAGATTGTAAGAAAATAATAGGTAGTTTAAAGATAAAAAATGAGCATCTTTGTAAGAACTGCAAAGATGATTTTTATAACTTTCTTAAGATATTAGATGAGATTGGAGTTTCTTATGTTTATGACCCCTATCTTGTAAGAGGGCTTGATTATTATACTAATATGGTTTTTGAAATTACTTCTTTATCTTTGGGTTCTTGCGATGCTCTGGGGGCAGGGGGTCGTTATAATGAACTCGTTAGAAGATTGGGAGGACCAGATGTTGGTGCAGTAGGATTCTCCTTAGGATTAGAGAGGATGATTCTTTTGTTGTCAAAATCTCTTGTTATTTCGTCGGTAGACGTATTTGTAGTTTATACTTCCAATTCTGTTTATAATACAGCATACAAAATTTTAAGAGAACTAAGAAACGCAGAAGTTTCTTCAGTAATTGATTATAATAACAAATCATTAAAAGCCCAGTTAAAATCAGCGCAAAAATTTAAGGTTCCTTTTGTTGTTATTGTAGGCGATGAAGAGATAAAAAGAAATTGTGTGATAATAAGGAATATGAAAAAATCTATTCAAGAGGAAATAAAACACAATGAGTTACTTAGGGTATTAAAGGAGAGGATAAAAGAATATGCTTAGGACACATACTTTAGGAGAGTTAAATGAAAAGCTTTTAGGTAAAGAAATGGTTCTGTGTGGGTGGGTAGATGCACGAAGAGATCATGGAAAGATTATCTTTATTGATTTACGGGACCGTTATGGAAAATTACAAGTAGTATTTACTCCCAAACCCCACTCGGAAGCTTATTCTCAAGCTAAGCAGTTACGTAACGAAGATGTGGTGAGAATAAAAGGGGTGCTTAACCGTAGGCCCAAAGGTACAGAGAATCCCAAAGTTGTTAGTGGTGATTTTGAGTTTTTTGCCAAGGAATTAGAGTACTTAAGTAAATCAGATGATTTGCCTTTTCCCATAGAAAATAATATAGAGGCTTCAGAAGATGTAAGATTGACTTACCGTTATCTTGATTTACGGCGTTCCAAGATGCTTAATAATTTTATCTTACGGCATTCCTTTAATCATTGTTTTCGTAATTTTCTTAATGAGAAAGGATTTTTAGAAATTGAGACCCCCTTTTTAACCAAGTCTACGCCCGAAGGAGCAAGAGATTTTCTTGTTCCTGCACGTATTAGTACTCATCAGTTCTATGCTTTACCACAGTCTCCCCAGCTTTTTAAGCAGATTTTGATGATTTCGGGTATCGATAAGTACTATCAAATTGTAAAATGTTTTCGTGATGAAGATCTCCGCCGTGATAGACAGCCTGAATTTAGTCAGCTGGATTTAGAGATGTCTTTTGTTGAAGAAGAAGATATTTATACCCTCTGTGAAGAGATGATTTCTTTTGTTTTTAAGGAAGTTTTGAAGGAAACAATTAAGATACCATTTTTGCGTCTTTCTTATAAAGAAGTAAAAGAGAAATACTCTACGGATAAACCTGACGTAGGAAAAGGGAAATGGCGCTTTTTATGGGTAGTAGATTTTCCTCTCTTTGAGTTTAATGAAGAAGAAAACCGGTGGCAATCTCAACATCATCCTTTTACCTCTCCTAAAGAAAAGGATATTAAATATCTTGATATTGACTTATCAAAAGTAAGAGCACGTTCATATGATTTGGTTTTAAATGGTAACGAGATCGCCAGTGGATCAATAAGGATTAGCTCGTTTCAGTTACAGAAAAAGATATTTGATATAATTGGTATAACGAAAGAAGAATCTGAAGAAAGATTTGGATTCTTATTAAAAGCGTTTAAGTATGGGATTCCTCCCCATGGAGGGATTGCTTTCGGGCTAGATAGGTTGTATGCTTTAATCAGTGGTTCAGAGAGCATAAGAGATGTTATTGCTTTTCCTAAAACCCAAAGAGGCATCTGCCCTCTGAGTGGTGCTCCTTCTCCTATAGAAAGGGAACAGCTTAGGGAATTGGGGTTAGAGATATTGAAGGAGGAATAGTTCTTGGGTGGATGAGTTTTGTTTTTATTAAAGAAACATCTTTAAATCTTAACTTTTAAGTTTTTTATCTGTGTAGGTAGCAAATAGTAAAAAAACATCAAGAAATTTGAGTTAATTTATAAGGCAAAACTTATGGTTGAAATCACAGTTGAAATGTTTTTTTAAAATGGTAGAATACAGAAGAAAGAATAGAAGAAAATCAGAAGTAATGCAAGGGAGGAAGAGATGAGAGGATTATTATTGTTGGGAGTGGGGTTATTTTTTATTTCAGGATGTTTAGTGAGAACTTATACTATATATAAGCCCCGTAAAAATATAGAGATAACAGGTAACCAGGGTTACATTGTAGGTGAGCCTTCGGATAAAGAGAAGAAACTTCGTTTGGGTAAGATGCGGCCTATTACTGTGATAGAGGTAGAGTTAGGGGAACATCCCCCTAAAGCTACTATAACACCAGATAGTAAAGCTGTTTCGCAAGTAAAAGAACAAAAAGAAAAGCAGTCCCAAGAAGAAAGTAGAATAGTTAATAGAAGTACGATAGAGGAAGAAATCACCAGGGAAGAGATTCCTGTCAAGTTTATAGTTTCTGAATCTCTCCATCCACAACAGCCCCAGAAGCAATATAAATATTATACTGTACAGAAGAACGATACTCTTCAGAAAATATCTTATAAGTTTTATGGGACAACAAGGAAGTGGAAGCTCATCTATGAGGAGAATAAAGATGTTATAAAAGACCCCGACTATGTTTATCCTGGAACAAAGATAAAAATTCCCTTTTAATAAAAACTAAAAACATAATTCTTTATAAAAAAGATATGGAGAAAATAATCCCTCTGGCGGATAATTCTATAATAAGAGAGATTTTTGGTGTGGGCGATAGTAAGCTTAAAGTTTTTGAAAAAAAAATGGGTGTAGAAGTAAATCTCTGTTCTGGGGGATTGGCAGTTAGAGGAGAAAAATTAGAAGTTAACAAAGCTGTTCATTTTTTGGAAAAATTGATTAAATTAGCGAAAGAAGGAATAATATTGACGGATGAGGAAATGACTAATTATTTTAGTTTACCTGTTGTAAAAGAGAATGATAATGATTTATCCTTGAGGATAAAGGTAGCTTCTAAAAAGAGGTTTATCGTTCCTAAAACTTTTGGTCAAAGAAAATATGTTGAGGCAATTAAAAATTATGATATTACATTCGCTATTGGCCCTGCAGGGACAGGAAAAACTTATCTTGCCATGGCAATGGCGGTGAAGTACCTTAATGAAGGTAAATTAAGTAGAATTATTCTTACCCGTCCTGCTATCGAAGCAGGAGAGTCACTAGGTTTTCTGCCGGGAGGGATGCAAGAAAAATTAAGTCCTTACCTAAGACCTCTTTATGATGCTCTTTATGATATGATGGAAGCAGATACTATTGAGGATAATCTGGAGACAGGAATAATTGAAATTGCTCCCTTAGCCTATATGCGAGGTAGAACTCTCAATAATGCTTTTATTATCCTTGATGAAGCCCAGAATTGTACGGGTGAACAGCTTAAGATGTTTCTTACCCGCTTGGGATTTAACTCAAAAACAGTCATTACAGGAGATATTACCCAGAGTGACCTCCCAGGAGGAAAACCGAAGGGTTTAATGGAAGCAATGGAAATTCTTAAGCTGATCAAGGGAATTAAATTTATACGCTTAAATAACCGTGATGTAGTAAGAAACCCTTTGATTCAAAAAATAGTAAAAGCCTATGAGAAATTTTACCGTAAAGAAGGAACATAACCTTTCTTCAATATTAGCAACGATATTATTTTTTCTTGTAACAGGGTTCTTTTTTGTTCTTTACTCTATTGACTTATCGTCATTAATTCTTATTGTCCTATTAGCGATTTATCTTAAGAGATTTTACCGCCATAAAAAGCTCCCTTCTTTATTAGACCTTTTTATTCTCATTGCCTTAGCTATATTGATAGTTGTATTAACGGTAGTAACCTTTAAACTATCGCCTTACAGTGTTTCTGCTATAGGATTTGCTATATTAATCACTCTTCTTTTTGATGATTTGCATCTTTCCATGCTTTTTTCTTTGGTAATTTCTATACTTGCTGGCTCTACTCAGAAAGGAGATTTTGGTTTAACGGTGGTAATTTCTCTTTTCTGCTCTTCTTTGGTAGCGTCAATGATAAGTTATAGGTCAAGAACTCGTTTTATGATCATTCGTGCAGGATTTTTTGCCGGTCTTTTACAGTTTTTTGTGGCATTTATTGGAGAACGGCAGGAGGCACTTTCTTTTTTTGCTTTACCTGATGTAGAACTGTTCAAAGTATGTGTTGTTAATGGAATTGTTTCTTCAATTATAGTAATTGGCATTTTACCGGTTTTTGAATATATATTCAGGGTAGTAACCAATATTTCCCTTCTGGAATTGTCTGATTTTAATCACCCCATATTAAAAAGGATGATCTTAGAAGCCCCGGGAACCTACCAACATTCATTGGTAGTGGCTAACCTTGCTGAGTCAGCAGCAGAGGCTATTGGAGCAAATCCTCTTTTAGCAAGAGTAGGCGCTTATTATCATGATATTGGTAAAATCAACAGAGCAAATTATTTTGCGGAGAATCAGATTCCTTATCGTGATGTCCATAAGGATTTAAAACCTTCTATAAGTAAGCTCATTATTATTAACCATATTAAAGAAGGGGTAGAGTTAGCTAAAAAATACCATCTTAACACCAATATCATAGATTTTATTACCCAGCATCACGGTAAAAGTTTAGTGTATTATTTTTATCATCGTGCTAAAGAACTTAAACCTGAATCAGAAGATGAAGAGGAGTATCGTTATCCTGGTCCTAAACCTCAATCAAAAGAAATTGCCATTGTTTCTCTTGCTGATACTATTGAAGCACTTTCTCGCACTCTAGAAGAACCCACGCCTTCACGAGTTGAGGAGATGGTAAGGGATGTAGTAAGAAAGAGATTTATTGAAGGTGAGTTAGACGAAAGTGAGCTTACCCTTAAGGACTTAGAAAAAATTACTAAAAGTTTTACAAGGATTCTTAATGCTATTTTTCATACTCGAGTAAATTACCCTCAGAATGGTACAGATAAAAAACCTACAAAACCTCAAGAGAATAAATCAAGCTAAGTTAAGAAAGATAATAGGCAGGATTGTCCATTATTTGGGCTTAAAAAGAGCTTCTTTTTCTTTGGTGTTTTGCGATAATCAATTTATAAAGAGACTTAATAGAAAATATTTCAAGAAAAGCTCTCCTACTGATGTTATTTCCTTTCCTTTAAAAGATAAATTTAATTCTCAATTCTTAGGAGAAGTAGTAATTTCCGTAGAAGAAGCTTTAAGAAATGCTCAGCTCTACCGCACTTCTTTTAATTATGAAATTACTCTTTATATAATCCACGGCCTCCTGCATCTTTTAGGTTATAAAGATTATCCTGAAAGAGAAAAAAAGAAAATGGAAAATAAAGAAAAAGAGTTGCTAAAAAGGGTTGAAATAATATAGGGTGTAATAAATAGCGAATAGCGTATAGGGCATAAAATTTAAAAAGAAAAATTGTAAGGGGAAGAGTTAAAAAGCTCAAAAGCTAATTATATGATTGATAAAGACGTAGGATATATAATAAAAAGAGTTAATTTTAAAGAAACTTCTCTTTTAGCTACTATATACACGAAAAAATTCGGAAAGATTCAGGGGCTCTTTAAGGGGTTTTATACTCAAAAGAAAGAATTTACTTCCTCTTTGGATATTTTTACTCTTAATGAGTTTATTCTCTATCCTCGTAGAAGTGAAATTTGGCTTGTATCTTATGTAGAGCTTATTAATGGATATGATTTTTTGCGTAAAGATATAAAAAAGAATAGCGCGGCGTCTCTTTTTGCCCGTATTATAGATAGATGTACAATTTTAGGCGATAGCCAACCTGATATATTTTTTCTTTTTCAACATTCCTTAGAGAGTTTAAATAGTTATAGTACGGAGAAACTAGTATATATATTTTTGATTAAATTTCTTACTATTTCTGGTTTTAAACCACAATTTAATTTGTGCATAAATTGCCATCGTCCTTATAAGGAGAAAATATATTTCAGTATTTTAAACGGCGGGATTATATGCAGTAGATGTAGAAGTAAATTGAATGATGCTCAACCAATAAGTGTAGAGACCTCTTTTGTTATTCACTATATCCAACATAACGATTTTCCTCATATTTTAAGGATTAATCCTAGTGTATTTTGCCAGCAAGAAATTATTTTTATTTTACAAAAATTTTCTGAATATTATTTATACCTTAATCCTTTTTTATATTTAAATACCTTAAGATATTCTCCAAGATATTCTCCTGCTAGCTAATTTTTAAAATAATCTGTATATTTTTTATTGAAAAATTTGAGAAATAAAATTCTTGCATAATTTAATTCAGATGTTATAATACCGCTACTATAAAAAGTAGTGAAGAGAAGTTATTTTAGGTATTAGTTCCATAATGATTGTAGATAAAGACGTTGAAGGGCAAAAAAACCCCAAGGTTACAGTTTTAGTAACACATTTCTTGCCACTTCCATTTCATAATATCTCTGTGATGAGATGCGTTTTGTTTGCTTTTTGTCCCGGAGAGATTACTTAAGAAAAGTATCTAATTTTAATAGATATTTTTCGGTCCATAGATAATGATAAAAAGGAATGTATTTTCTTTAAAAAGAAAGGGGTGGAGAGATGAAGAACGAAATTAAATTTGAGTTTTCTGATACTATTGGTGGGTATGTAACAGGTTTTAATAAAGAAAAGAGAATTTTTGGAATACGTACTACTGATGGAAGAGAATTTGAGGTGAAGTTAACTTCAAATACGTATGCGCGCGGTCCGCGCAATCTAGGAGAAGCTTACGTTGATTATACTTCTAAAATGGAAGAACTTTTAGTTAAAGGTCAGTATCTGTTTACCATTGGTATTTATTACCATGACCATGGTAGATATACCTTTGAGGCTAAAGTACTGATTTTTCCTGGTGAGGGTATAGGGAGATATCGTTTTGAAGAAGATGCGCATTGGTGGATAAGGCAGGCAAAAAGTATTGCTGATTTCTTTATCAAAGCACAGTTTGGTTCTCCTGAGAAAATTGATTATCGCAACTACCGCACCTTTCTTTCTTTAACTGGTGAACGCAAAGGTGATTTTCGCCAGGAGACCGATACTATTTCCCGTCTTGTTTATGGATTTGCCTCTGCATTTATGCTTACAGGAGAGGATAGATTTTTAGAGGCAGCAGAAAAAGGAGTTGAGTACCTACGTGAACACATGCGTTTCTACGATGTCGATGAAAATGTAGTGTATTGGTATCACGGTATTGATGTAAGAGGAGGTAAAGAACACAAAATTTTTGCTTCCGAGTTTGGGGATGACTATGATGCTATTCCTATGTATGAACAGATTTATGCTTTAGCTGGTCCTACTCAAGTTTATAGGTTAAATGGGGACCCTGCAATTATGAAAGATATTAAAATGACCATTGATTTATTTGACAGGTTTTTCTTAGATAAGGAGAAAGAAGGTTACTTTTCTCATATTGACCCTGTTACCCTTGACCCTCGCAGTGAGAGTTTAGGAGGCAATCGTGCTCGTAAGAACTGGAATTCTGTAGGTGATCATGCCCCTGCCTATCTTATTAATCTCTGGCTTGCCACAGAGGATAGTAAATACCGCGATTTTCTTGCTTATACTGCTGATTGTATTACCAAATATTTTCCTGATTACGAACATAGTCCTTTTGTCCAGGAGCGGTTCTTTGAGGATTGGAGTCATGATAAGACGTGGGGGTGGCAGCAGAATCGTGCAGTTGTAGGGCACAATCTTAAAATTGCCTGGAACTTAATGAGGATTAATAATCTCATTGCTAAAAAAGAATACGTTGATTTGGCAAAGAAAATTGCTGAAATTATGCCTAAAGTTGGTATGGATAGGCAGCGAGGTGGTTGGTACGATGTAATGGAGCGGGAGTTAAAAGAAGGAGAGGAATTTTATCGTTTTGCCTGGCATGATAGAAAAGCCTGGTGGCAGCAAGAACAGGGAATTCTTGCTTATCAGATTCTTTATGGTGTATTGAAAGATAAAGAGTATTTGCGTTATGCTCGGGAGTCAGCAGCTTTCTATAATTCGTTCTTTCTTGATTATGAAGATGGAGCAGTATACTTTAATGTACTTAACAATGGCCTTCCTTTTCTTTTGGGGACAGAGCGTCTTAAAGGGAGTCACTCTATGAGTGGCTATCATTCTATTGAGCTTGCATATTTATCCGCGGTCTATACTAATCTCCTTAACACTAAACAGCCATTAGATTTATACTTTAAACCTTTACCAGGTGGTTTTCCTGAGGGGATTTTGCGTGTACAGCCAGATATCCTTCCGAAAGGAGTAGTCAAGGTTTCTGAAGTGTGGGTTGATGGTAAACCGTGGAAAAACTTTGATGCTGAAAAGATGACAGTTGAGTTGCCCAATTTAAACTATCGTGCGAAAATTAAAGTCCGGCTTGTTCCGGTTAAATAGTTATAGATCTGTGGCAATCTGTTTTTCATCTGCGTTAATCTGTGTATAAACGGGTGACCTTGTGACTTGGTGTCCTGGTAACCTTGTTTATCTGCGTTAATCTGTGTATGAAAGGGAGGGTATTATGGATATTAAGATGAGTAAGAAAGATAGGGTTACTGTAGTTGAAATATCAGGTAATCTTGATGGGAATTCAGCACCTCAATTACAGGAAAAGGTATTGCCTTTAATTGATGAACTTTGTTGCCTTGTTTTAGATTTAAGCGAGTGTAAATATATCTCAAGTGCAGGTTTGAGGGTTCTTCTTATGATCGCTAAGAGCGCTTCGGTAAAAGAAAAACCCTGTGCGCTTTCAGGTTTATGTGAGGAAGTAAGAGATGTTATGGAAATGACAGGATTCAGTAGTTTTTTTAAGAGTTATAATGATATTAAAAGTGCCTGCGAGGCGATTAAAAAGAAGGGAGGAGGCAAATGATAAGAGTCGACCTTCACCCTACCCACACTTATGGCCGGTTCAAATTAAGGCCGGGTAAACCTCTCCCCTTTGGGGCAACGATAGTTCCTGGGGGAGTAAATTTTTCTATTTACTCCCGGCACGCAACATCGTGCGAGCTTGTACTTTTTGAAAAACATGCGCCCCAGCCTTTCGCTGTTATACCTTTTC
>CAZWON010000015.1:0-31655 GCA_964635565.1 uncultured Planctomycetia bacterium | reverse complement strand
TAGCGATTATTGCTACTACAATCATAATCTCAACAAGAGTAAAACCCTTTCTCATTCTCACCTCCTTTTAACTAATAATACAATACACCTTTTCCCTAATTTTTTTTAAAACTCTAACCTCTCTTTTCCATTTCAATTTTACCACAAAGATAAAAAAATGTCTACTTAAAATATGTGTTCCGTTTTTTATGAATTTAACCTTTTTTATATTGTTCCAATCTAAAGACTGCTTCTAAAAAACATAAGCTAACATTATAAAACAACCTTTTAATTTTCGGACATCCGATATATTTTTTATATTAAAAACCTCTTACTGGGAAGAAAATCTACGGTTATATAATTAATATCCTTTCTTACCTTATTAAAGAATATCTAACTATGGTTTTTTTCCCTTTCTTAAGTTTTGCTTTTTTATTGGCAACAAGAATATATAAGGGAATTTTTGAAAAAGAATCTTTAACAGTGATACTGATTTCTTTTTTTGTAAGGTCAAAATACACCCATTGTTTTTTAATCAAAAGTTTGAACTTAAGTCTTCTCCATACGGGAAGCAGACGTGGCTTTATCATTATAAGATTACCTACAATATTTATTCCTGCAAATCCTCTAATAATAATATCAAAAGAGCCTGCCATAACTCCTGTATGAATCCCTTCAGGAGTAGTTCCTCCCTGAAGGTCATAAATATCGGACTCAAGAACTTCCTTAAAGAAGCTTTGTGCTTCTTTATTCCTTCTTAAATAAAGAGCAATAAGGCAATGCACTACTTTACTCAATGTAGAACCATGAGAGGTTCTTTTAAGATAATAAAGATAGTTGTTCTTTATTATGTTCTTATCAAAAGGATACCCTAAGTGCTCAAAGATTTTTTTTATCTCTTCAAGAGAAAACAAATAAAATATCATAAGCACATCTGCCTGTTTAGTAACTTTATAATCATCAGAAGAAAGACCCTCTGCTTTTAGAATCCTGTCCATTCTCTGGATATTTCCATATATAGCTTTATAGTTAGCCCAGTTTAACTCTTTTAAATTAAAGTAACCATCAAATTGGCTTATAACTCTATTCTTATCCATTATGATATTCATATTCCTACTTATTTTATCCCATACCAAAATATTTTCTTTTTTAATACCTATCCTTTTCATTAAATCCTTTCTTTTCTTTGAAGGAAGTAGCTTTATAAGTTCTATAGCTTTTGCGAGAATCCAAGAAATCATAAAATTAGAATAAGCGTTGTCTTTTAAACCTGGTTTAGAAGAATTAGGATACTTTTCATGGAACTCATCAGGTCCCATAATCCCTTTTGTATGATAACGTTTATCTTTTTTGTTATAATAGGCAAGACTTTCAGCAAACTGAGCAATAGACAAAAACATCTCTGCTCCATAACGGAGCATAAAATCATAATCATCTGTATTTTTAAAATAGTACCAAATATTATATGCAATAGCAAAAGAGACGTGCCTCTGATATCGGCTGTAATCAGGATTCCATTTTCCTGATAAAGGGTTAAGGTGAATTACCTGCGTCTCTTCTTCCCCTGTGGAGCCACTCTGCCAGGGAAACATTGCTCCTTTATAACCACATTTTTTAGCATATTCCTTTGCTTTATTCAGACGGCGATATCTATATAGAAGAAGAGCACGACTAATATCAGGAATATGAAAATTGTAAAAAGGCATTGCAAAAATCTCATCCCAGAAAATATGTCCCCGATAAGACTCTCCATGTAACCCCCTTGCAGGAAAACCACCATCAATATTAATGTTGTGAGGAGATACTGTTTGAAGAAGGTGAAATATATGAAGACGTATTACTTTCTGAGAAAAATCATCACCATCTATAAAAACATCAAATATATTCCATAGTTTTTGCCACTGTTTCTGGTGGGTATAAAGGAGAGCATTAAAACGAGGGGATTTTTTTAAAGCAGTAATTGCCTCCATAATAGGGTCACGCACTCCTTTATCCTTAGAAGTATAAATAGAAACTATCTTTTCTATTATATAAAAGGATCCTCGACGGACATTTATTCTGAATTCTTCTCCTATAGCGAGTTTGTTCTTTGTAACCAACTTAAATAAAGGATTTCTCTCTTTACCATCTACAAATAAACGTAATTTTGCTGCTGTTGCTATCTCAATCTTAGACTGATTAGTAACTACTGAAAGGTAAACTCCGTTGCGGGAAAAACTTCCCAAGGCAGATAAATCTAAATGTTTAGAATTAAGCTGACGATACCTCTCTACACCACTATTAAGAACTCCTCCATCGAGAAGCGAACGCACAGTAACCCAATCACTATAGTTCTGGGGAGTAATAATATACTGGATAGCCATATAGTGAGGATTTCCCATATGAACTAATCGTTGGGTTCTAATGTGAGTAATCCTTCCTTGGTGATCTTTAACTTTAAGCTCTCTTATAAGAATTCCTCTTCTCATATCAAGTTGCTGAGAGTAATAAAGAAGGTGTCCTTTAGAAGGAGAAAACCATTCTCCTTTTTTTATTCTAAAAGTTAAAAATAACCAATTAGGACAATTAACCATATCTTCATTGATTACTCTTTTACCTGCAATGTTGGTAGTTAAACGATTATAGATTCCTGCAATATATGTACCAGGATAATGGATATTTGAAGCTACTGCTTCACAAGCAGCACCCCGTGTTCCTAAATACCCGTTTCCTAAAGTACAGATGGCCTCTCTTAAAGATTCTTCTGAAGGATTAAATCCCTTATAAATAATCTTCCATACCGAATCTTTACCCATAAAACTAACTCTTATTTAAAATAGACTTAAATAATTTCTCCACTTCAGAAACAGAAGAAACTCTAAAATCAGCAAAACTTATTCTATCTATGCCAGAGACTAAAATTCCTAAGCCTCTTGTTCTAATAGCCCTAAAAGCATCTTCATCAGTAGTATCATCTCCTATATAAATCACCAATGCGTCATCCCAATTAATATTTAACGCCTTTATAATCCAACTTACTGCTTTGCCTTTATTCCAGTCAAGTGCTGGCAATATTTCAAAGACTTTTTTACCTTCCATAACCCTAAGAGAATCTTTCTTATTAACTACTTTATATACATACTCCTTAACTTTTCTAACATCCTCTTTTCTCTCTACAAGACGATAATGAACTGCTACACTAAATTTTTTATTCTCTATTATTACCCCCTCAATATTTTTAAGGTGTATTTCTATATTTTCGACAATTTCAGAAATTAAAGGAATTATATTTTCTGCCTGGGGGTGAATAAGAGATAAAGTAGGACCTTTAATATCAAAACCATGGCTACCAGCATAAAAAAGTCCATCAATACCTACAAGCTTTTGAACATCTTCTCTAAATCGTCCACTAACAATCGCCACAGTACAGCGTAGAGAAAGTTCTCTTAAGATATCACGCATTTTGCAAGGCAATACTGCTAAATCTGGTCTTTCTACAATAGGAGTCAATGTTCCATCGTAATCTAAAAAAAATACTAAGTTCCTTTTTACCCTAAAAATTGATTTTAAAAGGAGAAGGTAACTTTTGTTAATATAAATATCTTTCCCTTGCTTAAAACAGTTAAACCAGCTTAAAACTTTAGAATTATTCTCCCATACATCAAAAATATAAAATGGTCTTTTATTAAACCACTTCTGAATTGTTTCAATATCAAGAGAAGATAAATCTTCTACCACAATATCCGCATAATGAGAAAGAAGTTCTTCTTCGTTATTCTTTCTTGCTATTCCTACCACTAAACCAAACCCTCCATTTCTCCCTGCTTCTACTCCTGAAGCAGCATCCTCTATTACCACTGCATCTTTAGGTAATACTCCTAAATTGTAAGCAGCATGCACAAAAATATCTCCTTCTGGTTTTCCTTTAAGTTCAAGCTCAGAAGAGACTACTCCATCTACTATTGTCTCAAAAAGTTCTAATATACCTGCCGATTCAAGAATATACCTACAGTTTTTTGAAGAAGAAGCTACACCAACTCTTATCTTCCTTTCTTTCAGTTCTTTGATAAAAGTAATTGTAGAGGAAAAAACTTCTGGCTTATTAGTTTTTAAAAGCTGACAAAAAATATTATTCTTCCTATTACCGAGACCACATATAGTCTCTTTTTGGGGGTCATCATTGGAGTTTCCCCATTCAAGATTAATACCTCTTGATTCCAAAAAACTTTTTACGCCTTCATAACGAGGCTTTCCATCTACATAGGTAAGGTAATCGTGAAAAGTGAACTCCTTAAAAGGCATAGAAAGAAATTGCTTTTTTGATTTGAGGTAATCATCAAATACTTTCTTCCACGCTTGCTCATGAAGAACTGCTGTTTTAGTAACTACACCATCTAAATCAAAAATTACAGCTTTAAACGAATACATACCTAACCCTTTCTATAATAATATTATATGAAAATATTGGTATTTTACCAAGAATTAATTAAGAAAAATATAGGCAGGTTAGTAATTTATTTGGGGAAATTTATCCTGTAGGGATATCAGATATAATTTTTCCAATCCACTTCCATATATTATTACGCTGGACACCTTGTCTTAATTTTTTCATCCTCTTTTTAACTTCCTCTTCATCCATAGTAACCGCATTATAGATGGCTTCTGCTATTTCTTTACTCGAATAAGGATTTATAAGAAGTGCCTCTTTCATCTGCCGTGCTGCTCCTGTAAATTTGCTTAAAATAAGAACACCTTCGCTATCAATTCTTGAAGATACAAACTCCTTCGCCACCAGATTCATCCCATCATGCAAAGAAGTTACCAAACATACATCAGCAAGTCTATAAAAAGCAAGTAATTCACTAAAAGTCAAATGACGCCTTACAAATACAACAGGTTTCCATACATCGGTAGCATGCTTAAAATTAACTTCTTCCACCAAAGCATTTATCTCATCATTTAAACGCTTATACTGAGTAATGTGAATTCTTGAAATCTCTCCTATCTGAAGAAAAATAGCTTTCTCTTTAAAGTGGGGATAAAACTCAAAAAATTTATCCACGCCTAAAATTCTTTCCGGGATGCCTTTGGTATAATCTATCCTATCCAACCCCACAATAACCTTCTTTCCTCTAAGACCAAATTCTTCCTCTAAAGACCGCATAGCACTTTTAACACTATCTGACGAACCCATTTTACTTGTCCCTTCAAAATCTACACTAATAGGATAATCTCTTATAAGCGTAGTGTTGCCTTTATAAAATACCGATAAACTCTCACGATTAATCTTACTTTCCACTTCATTGGCTACTGCTTCTAAAAAGTTATTGCAAAAATATCTTATATGAAAACCCAAAAGATTATAAGAAAGAAGTCCTTCCAATACCTCCTGCTTCTGAGGAAGAATCCTAAAAACATCATAAGTAGGCCACGGAATATGCCAGAAAAGAATGGTAATCATATCTTTCTTTAGTTCCTTAAGATATTTGCTAACTAAGATAAGATGATAATCTTGTATAAACACAATAGCCTTTTTATCTTTAACCTCTTGGTATACATTACGAGCAAACTTTTTATTAACCTCTTTATAAACCTTCCAGTCACCTTCTCTAATGGTAGGTCTAACGAACGCTAAATGCATAAGAGGCCAAAGAGCCTGGTTAGAATAGCCAAAATAATAACCAACATTTTCCTCTTTAGTAAGCCACACATACTTCAATATGTAAGAAGGGTCTTCGGGAGGAACTCTTACCTTTGAGTCTTTCGCTACCAGCTTATCAGCATCACCACTTCCTGAAGAAACCCAAAGGCCCTTTAGTTCTCTCATTACAGGATCTAAAGCAGTAATCACTCCTCCCGGACCGCGCATACACTCAACTTTTCCTTTAACAAATTTGTGAATATAAGGTTGACGGTTAGAAACAACGACAAAAAGCCAGTCAGAAAGCTTCTCTTTAACCAGATCCAAAACTGTATTTTTATTCCAGCCCCGAAGCATAATTACTAACTATCTTTTTATAAATCTCTTATAAACAGAGATAATCCCCTCAGTAACCTTTTCTTTCGTATACTGGCTTTCTACAATCTGCCTTCCTGTATAACCGAAGCGCTTTCTTAACCTATCATCTTCAATAAGTTGGCTAATCTTTGCAGCAAGATCTTCAAAATCTCTTACATTAATAACAAAACCATTTATTCCATCTTTAATAACCTCGGGCATCCCTCCTACATTTGTAATAATCATTGGTTTTGCACAGGCTTGTGCCTCTAACATTGTAAGACCAAAGGGTTCTCCTAAACTGGAAGGATATACACATACCATACTTACAGCATAAAGCTCTCTTACTTCATCAAGAGAATAATAATCAATAAGAACATTATTTTCTAACTGAAAATGCCTTATGAGATTAACCATATAAGCAATGTCTTTTTGCTGGGTTTGGCCCCAATCAATAATATTCTTAGAACCAGCAAGCACTAACATAATATCACGATATTTTTTCTTCAATAAGTTTACGGCTTTGATACTCGTATCACACCCCTTAGCTAAACCAATACGCGCAGGATGAAATACTACTTTCCTTCCTTTAAGTTGAGGATATTTGTGTAATATATTTTTGGGATTAATCTTGGGATGGAATTTATACTGATCTATACCATGATGGATAACAGTGATTTTTCTATCGTCAATACCTACTCCAATAATCTCTTTTTTTATAAAATGACTAACTGCAATAATATGAGTCCAATTTATTTTATGGGTTAATTCCAAAAAAGTAAGGTCATCCCATACATTATGGGCAGTAAGAATTAAAGGGATATTTTTTTCTTTAGATAATGCTTCAATTATTCGAGCATGGGGCTCACTAAAATAATGCATATTATGTGTGTGGATAACATCAGGTTTTGTTTCCTTAATAAAAGAGGAAAATACCTCATATATCTCCTCTTTTAAACCACGCAGTCCTCTTTTATATAACCAGTTCAAATCCATAATAGGAGTACGAAATATATCAACACCCTCATATTTATAACGCACCTTTACTCCTTCTGCTGTTGCTGTAAGAAGACTTACTCTATGTCCTAATTTTACCATCTGAGGTAAAATAATAGTAAGATGTGTCTCTACCCCTCCAATTACAGGAGGAAAACCCCAATGGAGATGAACAATATTCAATTTTTCTTTCATAATTTAATAATGATAAGTTTTGGGCCTTACAAAAAGAGTTTCTTTTCTGAATATGTAACTTCTGTTGGGTTTAAGACGTCTAAGCGTATCAAAAATTCCTAATTCTATTTTCTGTCTTCTTTTAGAGATAATTTTTACTTTTACAGTATTGTTGGTTAGCTCTAATTTTATCATATTGCCTTTAAAAAGTAAAGAAAAAACCATCCGTGACCACGTATGAGGCATTCGAGGATTAACAAATAGCTTATTTTTCTTTATGCTAACCCCCCCGAAACCGAAAATAACTGTCTGCCATGTCCCTCCCAAACAGGCACCATGGATTCCTTCCTGTGTATTACCATAGATATTACTAATATCTATTCTTAAAGAGAGATTAAAAAGATTATATGCCTGTTGCAGATAACCACATTCACACGCTACTATAGCATGAATAGAAGGGCTTAAAGATGACTTATGTAATATTCTTTTTATATAAAAATCATAATTACTACATTTTGTGCGTAAGGAAAACCATTCTCTTAGAAGATAAAGAAACATTAAAACATCTGCTTGTTTAACGAGTTGTGTTTTCGCTAAGTTTTTTGTTTTTAACTTTCCTGAAACAATGGGGACACCATTTTCATCGGTTTCAGTAATATTAATCTGTTTTAGCTTAAAGTATCCTTTAAACTGCTCAATTATATATTTTTTATTCACAGAAATATATAAAGAAGAGGCTATTTTCTTCCACTCTTTTATTTCTTTTAAAGTCAAGTTCAACTTTTTAGTAAGATAATTGGCTATTTTAGGAGAGCGTTTTTTACAATCAAATAACAGCCTATGGGCAATTAACAAATTAAACTTAGCCATAATATTGGTATAGGCATTATCATCTACATTAATGTGAAACTCATCTGGTCCTATAACTCCTTTTATGTGATATTTATGATTCTTATCTTGCTCCACACGGGATGCCCAGAAACGTGCACATTTAAAAATAAGTTCATATCCATACTTCCTCATAAATTCTTCATCACCTGTAATAACATAGTATTTGTAAACTGCATAACCAATGTCCGCAGTAATATGATGTTCCAGCTTATGGGTATAAATCTTAACAATACTGCCATCAATATCCTTTGCCCATGTAGGAGTCTCCTCTTCGCCGGTATCTGCAGATTCCCAGGGAAACATTGCTCCTTTATAGTGGTATTTTCTTGCTATTTCCTCTGCCTTAGAGAGCCTTTTGTAACGATATAAAAGCATATTGCGTGCAACTTCAGGCATAACAAAGGAATAAAAAGGCATAAGAAAAATTTCTGAATCCCAAAAAACATGCCCGCGATAACCTTCTCCACTTAAAGTACGCGCTCCAATACTGGAAAAACCCTCATTATTACATTTACAAATAAGCATATGGTAAATATTAAAACGTAAATTTTTCTGTAAATCTGCTGTTTCCTTAATTACTATATCTGCTCTCTCCCATAATTTCTCCCATGCTTTTATATGTTTATTGATAAGGTTATCAAAACTTGTATGAAATACTTTATAAAACTTCTTAAAAGTCTTATCTCTATAATTTTTATAATGGTAAGAATTACTAAAAGGAGGTATCCTTTCTATATAAAACACTTTGGTGAAAACTACAGGATGGTTCTTTTTGAGTTTTAAGCGAAAAATATTATCCTTGGCGAATATTTTTTTGCCATCTTTTTCATAATAAAAACCCGCCCAATAAATAATAATATGCTTCTTTTCCAAAGTCTCTATTGCAATATGTCCGGCATTTTTCTCTTGAGATAATTCTTTTATTCTAAAGTGACGCTTACGTCCCTCGGTAAGAACACCTGCATTATATACAGAAACGTCTATTCCTGTTGAAATATCTACCTGGCAATCTTCATCCAAAGAAGTTAAGACAATTTGCATTACTCCAATATTTTTGTTATCCATAGACAAAAATCTCAAAGAATGATAATCAAACCGTGATTTTTTACTATTCTGGTATAAAGTATGGCGTAATAATAACCCTTTCTTTAGATTAAGAACTCTCCTGTGCTTTAATACATCCATTGCTACAACACCTAATTTTTCTCCTCTGATAGTAAATTTAAAGTTAAAAGGATTGGGGAGATTAACCAATTCAGCAACTTGAGAAGCCATTTTATCATACACTCCTGCAATATAGGTACCTGGAGAAGCATCATAAGGAATCTCTTCCAATACACCTCTTGCCCCTAAATAACCATTTCCTATAGCAAACTGAGACTCACGAATATTTTGTAATTCTTTAACCCATTCTATTTCTTTTATAAGCCATAAATCATCCTCTTCATATTGATAATAGATATAATCGCCCATCTAATAACTCCTTTTAAGTGAACTAATTAACTTACTAATTTATTGATTAGGTTGATGAGGAATTGATTTTATTCCCTAATTTTTCTTTTCCATAGGTATAATTTATAATTTTACTTTTGCTTAATTCAAGATTGGGATAAATGATGATTGCTCCATCGGAAGACAAAAACCTCGACCGTCTGATTCCAATATCTAACACTTCTACGGTTTCTCCTGAAGGGAGTTTTATCTTGTCTTTGACTCTAAAAGGTCTATCAATCATAATCATAAATCCTGCAATAATATTGGCAATAGTATCTTGTGCTGCTAAGGCAATTGCTAATGAACTTACTCCTAAGGTAGCTATTAGAGCACTAATGTTAATTCCAAAAATGGGCAAAATAATAAGAAAAGCAATAATCCATATTAAAATTTTGGAACTCCTTCTAAAAAGAGGAAGAAATTCATCATCCAGATGTGTTTTAGTTACTGATACTATATTATGTTGATACCATAAGAAGAACCCCCCTACCATTCTTTGGAAAATAAAAGCTATATTAACCACAGATAATACCTTTATAAACTTATCAATAAGATTCTTTAAATTGGGTGAGAGATATTCTCTAATAGAAGAGGAATATAATATTGCTGCAAAAATAACCCCTAATAGTAAAAGGAAAGGAAATAACGATTTTTTTATAACCTCTATGCTAATCTTTTTAGAAACCATAGTATTACGAATTCCTTTTCTCCAAAACCTATCCTTTATTTATTATTTTACGAACTTAAAATTAATAACTTACAAGGCTGTAGTCTTAAATTATCAATTATAAATTTCATTATTAATTATACCAGAGATAACCTATCAAATCTACCAGAGATTCAAATAAGTACGTATTATACAAAAAGACAGGTAACAGTTTTAATAATGAGAAATATTTATTAAAAAAGCTCAAAGAAATAAGAGACGCCTCCTTAGAATACGACCCACAAGCCCGATTGTAAGGGAAGATTTTGGGGAAATTTTTAATTTCTAATTTTTATTAAATTATCAATGATTTAATTTTTAATTAGAAATTGTTGCTTAACTTTACATATAACCTTTAAAAAAGAATATGTGCTACACTATTAAGTCTGGCTTAAAAATGTAGCAAAATGTTTGGAAGTGTAAAGTGGAAAGTGTAAAACGAAAAGTTTAAAGTGTAAAGTGAAAAACGCAAAGTTATAATTAAAAGTTTTAAGTTTTGAACTTTTAGTTTTACGTTTTTTGGTTTTGCGCTTTGAGTTTTGAGTTTTGCACTTTGCGTTTTGAATTTTTTCAAACGTTATTGTGTCAGATTCAAAGAATCAAATAATATCAGGGGCAACAATCCACTTTATCCTCCATTTGCTATCTTTGTAATCCAAACACACTACTCCTGAATGCTTAAAAGATACAAGCTCGTAATTATCAGACCCTGTAATCAGCTGAGAAACCAATCTTCCTAAAAAAGGAAGATGTCCTACAATCATCAAGTTTTTATCAAGTTGGATAATTTCATTGGGCAAATCTTTTATTTCACTTAGAGGCGATAAATCATCGCGAGCTACAACCTCTTTAATACTAATATTATCCTGAATTACATATGCAGTATCAACAGCACGCTGTTTTTTGCTATGCCAAAGAACATCAACATTAAAATCCTTTACACATAAGAAGGCTAAAACTCTTAAGGTTTGCAATCTGCCCTCACGACTAATCCCTTTATGAGGGTCTACTTCTTCAGACACAGCTATCCCATGCTGAACAAGATAAAGCTCCATCTTCCCCTCCCCCGTTAAATTGAATTACAAAGTATTCACCATAGTCAAAATAATCTTATCTGTCTATTCTGGCGATGGCTATTTACCATCTCTGCCCATTTACAGAAAGGACAATTATCTCCTGCTTTAGGGGGTTCATTATTTAAAAGAACTCCTAAAGCTTTTCGGAATATCTCATATACTTTTTGAGGAGAATATGTATTTATTTTTCTTACCTCTACATCAAATTTAACTATTCCCTCTAAAGAATATTCCGAAGGGATATAAAATACTAAGTAGGCATAGGAAGATATTCTGTAATTGTTTTTATAAAGAAGAAAATTATAACAACTCATCTGCAATATATAATAAGAAGTAGAATCGTATTTAAGCTGGAAACCTCTTGTCTTATAATCCAAAGGTACATATATTCCATCTTGAACAATGCACTCATCGAGAGCACCAAATATCCTATAACCATCTCCATCCACAAAAGAAAGACCTGTCTTCCAATTACGCCACTTCTTTATTATTCCCTCATCAACAAGAAAACCCTCTAAAAATGGTTTTATTTCCGGAGGTAAAATTTTCTTTCTTCTGTAAGAATCAAAATACTTTTTAATCAATCCATCCATACCACGAGGAAGGGTAGAGGTAGGAGGTTCCGGTCTTCTATACAAAATACCTTTTACCATATGGAACCAAAAACACCGCGGGCAATCATCAAAGAGGTTTAAAGTATAGGGGGATAAAGAAAATTTTTTTTCCATCTTTAATTTCTTATCTAATAAATAACCTGTTAACTCTTCTTAAATATAAAAAATCTATACCCTCTTAAAGTATATAGAAACAAAGGCAATGCTATCACCAATAATACTATTATTCCTGAGAAAATAAAATAAAAATTTTTTGAATTAAAAAGAGGAATGCCTATAAGTAAAGCATCCATCGTATAATGAGCAATAATAACTGCCTCAATGCCATACTTTATAAATACCCACCCCATAAAATACCCGAAGATAGTAAGCTCAATAGCCCTTATGTATACAGGAAAAACAGGATAGGTAGAATGAGCAAAACCCCATAGTAAAGCAGAGATTAATAGTGCCACATAAGGTTTTTTAGTATATTTTAAAAGAAATGTTATTAAAAACATCCTAAACATAAATTCCTCACCTAAAGCAGCCTCTAAGGAAAAAGTAAGAGGGTATAAGAAAGGAAAGAATGTACTTAAGAAATTAGCATAGCGTGTAGAAGGCACCATCCATATATGAAAAAAATGCCCTCCTATAAGGTAAAATAAGGTGATATATCCTAAAAAAATTACTCCTAACGAATAACCCACTATAATTATTGATGTTATTGCAGAAGCGTTAATAGATAAATTATCCCTTTCTAAAATAGTCCAGTCTCTCTTAAGAGTGTTTTGGGAAGTTATGCTTCCTAAAACCCCCAGGGAAAATACCATAAACCCACTATAAAAAGCATCTATTAAAGTATTCTGAAAAGACATAGCAATAAATAATGATTTGCTTACTGTATTTGAATAAAAACTCCACATCAAAGGAAAACCGTTTAAAAATGAAATTATTTTAAAAACAACTACTGCACTTCCTAATACAAAAGGAATTCTCCATTTAATATCTATGGGTTGAGGTTTTAATAAAAAATTAAACACAGCACATATTATAAGAATAAAGGTAGATATAATACTTACCATATATAAAACTTTCCCTCCCGAAGATTGGGCTTCTAATTTGCGTAAAAACTCTTCAGGAACTTTAAGATACTTCCTGTAAAAACCTAACTTCTCTCCATAAATATCTACCCTTATCCTTAAGGTTGCTTCTTTAATTTTAAATCCTTTCTTTTCCCACACAAAAGCATAATCCGTCCGATTCTTCTGTATTTTTTTTACGCTATCCATTAAGATATAATTCCCTAAATCTATCCCCTCTCTTCTTAACTTATCTTTAGCAATTCTATAGGCGGTATCTTTATCTAAATTCTTTCCTCTGGCATTCTCGAGAATAGAATAATAAAAACGAATAACCTTACCTTTAGAAGGATCAATATCTACAATAAACCCTCTCTTTTTAAGCTCTTTAAACAACTTAACTCTCCAGAACCATATAGAAACATCTTCTTTTAGAGCTACCGAGAAATTCTTGATACCTATATTCTGAAGATATACAGAGGCAATATAATCTGAAGCAAATCTTACCGCATAATCAAATTCTTCTGGGCCAAACCCTTGCTTTTTTATAAATCTAACTGCTTCATATAAAGCTTTATTTCTGGTTATTTTTATATCTATAGAAGCTGTAGGAAAAACTTGCCTGAAGAATAAACAAAATAGTGCTAACCCTGTTAAACCTGCTATAATCCAGAGTATCCCTTCCTTACGATTCATTTTCTTCTAAATAAACTCTGCTATCTCCTCAATACTCTTTCGCGACTTCCTTACTTGAATATTATCTTTAGGGTAACCCATACTTACAATGATATCTACCTTCTTATTTTTAGGAATTTTTAATATTTTCTTAACTGCTCTCTCGTCAAACCACCCCAACCAACAAGTTCCCAGACCTAACTCTTCTGCCTGAAGGATGAAATGTTCAACACTAATACCAATATCAATAAGACTATACTGAATCCCTCTAAATCTTCCTGCTAATCTCACCGCCCAAGAAGAAGGCTCCCTTACCGTCACAAGAAAAGCGGGTGCTGTTTTTATAAAAGAATTTATGGAGTATATTCCGCCAAATGCCTTCTTTACAAGTTTATCTTTTACTTCTCTATCCTCAATAACAATAAAATGCCAAGGCTGTAAATTACAAGCAGAAGGAGCAAGGCGAGCCGCTTCAAGACATCTATTTATAATTTCACGGGGTATAGGACGGGATAAATATTCTCTTACGCTTCTACGGTTTTTTACTAATTCAATAAAATCCATGCGGTAAAACTATTTATTAAATCCTAACAATATTATAATTCCCAGACCGAGATATATTAATGCTATGAAACGGAAAAGAAGCAATGACTGCTTAGAAAACCAAACTATTACTTTCTCAGATGCCTTACCTTTTATAAAAAAGAAACCTTTAACAATAGCCAAAATCCCTAAAACTATTATTGCTTTAGCCAAAATCCCTTTTATTCCCCATGAAGCCTTAATTAAAAGGATGCCTATAGAGATTGCTATAATACATAAATATTTCTTTATTCTTTTTATACTTTTTTTCTTCAATTTTTCTCTTAATGTATTTGGCCTTATAAAGAATAGAATCCCAATTCCTACGAATAACCAGCCTAATATTTTTGCTAACATAATCTCCCTCCTTCTTTTTATATTATTATATTATACCAGAAGAACAGAGATAAAAAACTATTGCAAAAAAATAAAAAAACATTATTATGTTTTTATATGTTAAAAAAATTTAGAGCTCGCCATATAAAAACTACACTGTGGATTCTTCTCATTATTATTGTTCCATCTTTTGTCTTCTGGGGAATATCATCTTTTATAAGAAATAGAAAAGCAAATGCAGTTGTTATAGTAGGAGATAAATCTTTAAGCTATTCAGAGCTAAAAAAATATCTTATAATGGCAAACATATTTTATCAACTCACATTAGGAGAAGATTTCTACCGCAATACCAACCGCCAAGCACTCATAGAAAATAAGGCTTTTGAATATATTCTGTTACTTAAAAAAGCAAAAGAAGATAATATAAAAGCTACGGATAAAGAGGTTGTAGACCTTATTAAAAATATTTTTTCTTATAAGGGAGAATTTGACAACGAATATTATAAAAGATATGTCCAGGGAAAATGGATGATGACCCCTAAAGCTTTTGAAGAGTACATAAGAAATATAATAACTGCCGATAAAGTTTTGGATAAATACGCAAGAAATGTGAAAATAAGCGATAAAGAGATAAAAGAACTTTATAAGAAAAACAACGAAAAAATAAAACTGTCATACATCTATATTCCCTACAAAAACATTAAGGAAACAATTAATGTGAGTGACGATGAAATTAAGAATTATTATGCCAGCCATAAAGATGAGTTTACAACTAAGCCCAAAATAAAAGTAAAATACCTTGTTTTTGATAGAAATAAAAACCAAAAAATCATTGATAAAATGATTCGCCATGTTAAAAATATAACCAAGATTGATTATATAACAGAAAAGCTTTCCTTAGATGCCAAGGTAACTGAGTATTTTGACAAAGAACATCCTCCTCAAAATACTATCTGGAATAAAAAAGCTCTTGAATTAGCTTTTTCTTTACCTCTTAATACCTTAAGTCCTCTTATTGAAGTAGGTGATAAGTACATTATTTTTGAAAAAATTGAAGAAAAAAAAGGATATATCATACCTTTGGAAAATTTAAAAAAGAAATTAAAAAAGAAATTAAAAAAAGAAAAGGCAAAGAAAAAAGCAGAAAAACTTGCCACAAAAGTTTTAAAAGATGTCTTAGCTAATAAAGAAAAAAAATTCGCAGAATTAGCTCAAGAATATAAACTCACTACAAATACTACTGATTATTTTAACCGAACTATGCCTCCCTCTAATTTATATATTGATAATTCTATTCTCTATGATCTTTTTACTCTTAAAAAAGGAGAGGTTTATAATAAAATAGTGGAAGGAAAGAAGGGAGCTTATATTGTAAAATTAAACAGCTATCTTCCTATAGATGAAAATAATCTTAATAAAGAAAAGGAGGAATACCGTCAACGTATTCGTGCCCAGAAAATTTTTATAAAAACAATTAACTTCCTTTCTCAATTAGAAAAGGAAACCCCTATAAAAAGAATTGTCAAATAACTAACCCTCTACAGAGATAGCATTAACAGGACACTGACTTGCTACTTCATTAACATCACAACTGGTACAATCTTCCCCTTTTACTTTAGCTACACCTGCCTCAGTCAATTCAAAACAATCTGGACAATTATTCACACAAAGCCCGCACCCCACACATGCATTTTCATCAATTGTTATTTTTGCCATAACAAACCTCCTTCTGTAAGATAAATCTTATAGCATAATCTTTTGAAATTGCAAGTAATTTTTCAAAAAAAATCTTCTCAAATAGCACTATAATCCATTTGGGAAAGATATTCATAAAATTTATAACGGCGGTTCACTTCCTTCTTGGCCATCTCAAGAAACATCTCTGCCCGCTGAGGATTCATTATCCTTAATGCACGAAAACGGGTTTCACTGTAAATATAATCTTCTAAGGGAATAGAAGGTGGACGGCTATCCACTTGAAGAGGGTTCTTACCTTCTTTTGCAAGAAGAGGGTTAAAACGGAAAAGAATCCAGAACCCAGAATCCACTGCTTTTTTCTGCTGATCCATTCCTTTGGTCATATTAACACCATGGGCAATGCAATGGGAATAAGCGATAATAAGAGAAGGACCATCATATTGTTCTGCCTCAATAAATGCTTTAATAGCCTGAGCAGGATTTGCGCCTATAGCTATGCGAGCTACATAAACAGTCCCATAGGTAACAGCCATAAGAGCAAGATCTTTATTAAACAAAGGCTTTCCTGCAGCAGCAAATTTGGCAATAGCTCCTAAGGGAGTTGCTTTGGACATCTGCCCACCAGTGTTAGAGTAAACCGCAGTATCTAAAACCAAAATATTTACATTTCTATCCTGGGCAATTACATGATCAAGACCCCCATAACCAATATCATAAGCCCAGCCATCTCCTCCCAATATCCAAACACTCTTTGCTACCAGGTAATCCACAATCGCTAAAAGTTCGTCTGCCTCTTTATTTCTTACTTCCTTAAGAATTCCTTTAAGAAGCTCTATGCGTTTACGTTGCTCTTCTATTTGGACAGAAGTCTTTTGAGGGGCATTAAGAATTTCTTCAACTAATTGTATGTTATCTTTTAATACACTCTTAAGAGTCTTAAGAAGAGACTTGGCACGTTCTGTAATTTGATCTACAGCCAAACGCATCCCAAATCCAAATTCTGCATTATCTTCAAATAAAGAATTGGACCATGCTGGACCTCTACCATCTTTGCGCACACAGTAAGGTGTTGTAGGTAAATTACCTCCATAGATTGAGGAACAGCCTGTAGCATTAGCAATTAATGTCCGGTCACCAAAAAGTTGAGTTAGAAGCTTAACATAAGGAGTTTCCCCACATCCTGCACAGGCTCCAGAAAATTCAAACAGAGGCCGTAAAAGCTGTGAACCCTTTACTGTGGAAATACTAAATGGAAGCTGGCTTACTTCCATATCAGGGAGAGAAAGAAAGAATTTAAAGTTTTCTTTTTCCTGCTCTCTTATATCAAACTGAGGAACCATATTTATAGCTTTTTTCTCTGTAGGTTGGTTATTAACATCTTTTGCAAACACAGGACACCTGTTTACACACGCTCCACAACCTGTACAATCCTCAGGAGCAACCTGAATAGTAAACATTTTATTCTCAAGTGCTTTTCCCTTTGCAGGAGCGTACTTAAACCCTTTGGGGGCTTTTTCTAACAAGTTCTTATCGTAAATTTTCATTCGAATAACCCCATGGGGACAAACAATAGAACATTGACCACACTGAATACAAACAGAAGGATCCCACTGGGGAATTTTAAGAGCAATATTACGTTTCTCATATTGGGAAGTAGCTGAAGGCCAGGTCCCATCAACAGGAAATACTGAAACAGGTAACTCATCTCCTTTTCCTGCAATTATAGGACCAGTAACTTTTTTAACAAAAAAAGGAGCATCTTCTGATACTGGTGGTGGCATATCTATTTTACTGGTAACTTTTTCGGGGACTTCTATTTCTTCTACTGCCTCAAGTGCTTTCTCTACAGCTTTAATATTCATAGTTACCACATTCTTACCTTTTTTACCGTAAGTTTTCTCAATAGACTCTTTTATTGCCTTAATCGCATCATTTATAGGAATAACATTGCTTATCTTAAAAAAAGCAGTTTGCATAATGGTATTTATTCTTACTCCCAGACCTAACCCTTGAGCAATATCAAAAGCTTTGACTATATAAAATTTAAGCTTCTTTTTTATAATTGCTTCCTGGGCTTGTTTAGGCAACTTATCCCACACTTCCTCTTTACTGTAAGGACTTGCCAGTAAGAATACCGCATTATCTTCTGCAGAAGAAAAAATATCGTATTTTTCCAAGAAACTGAAGTTATGACAGGCAACAAAATTGGCTTTTTGGATAAGGTAGGTACTGCGAATGGGTTTATCGCTTACTCTTAAGTGAGAAATAGTTTTTGAACCTGCTTTCTTAGAGTCATAAACAAAATATCCCTGCACATATTTATCCGTCAACTCACCAATAATCTTTATAGAATTTTTGTTTGCTCCTACAGTGCCATCAGAGCCAAGACCGTAAAAGATACCCCGAAAAGTTTGAGGGTCTTCTGTAGAAAAAGAAGTATCAACATTTAAGCTCAAATTAGTAACGTCATCAACAATTCCTACAGTAAAGTGATCTTTAGGCTCATCCTTTTTTAGATTATCAAACACTGCTTTTACCATAGAGGGGTTAAATTCTTTTGAACCCAGACCATACCTTCCTCTTACAATTACCGGCCAATCTTTGAAGGGAGAAAAGCCATTCTTCATTGCTTCACCAATTGCTGAGTGCACATCAAGATAAAGAGGTTCTCCTGTCGCTCCTGGTTCTTTAGTTCGGTCTAAAACAGCAATTGCTTTGGTAGTTTGGGGAATTACACTTATAAAAGCTCTAACATCAAAAGGACGGTAAAGACGCACTCTCACCAGACCTGTTTTTTCTCCTTTTTTGTTTAAGTAATCTACAGTTTCAGTAACTGTTTCTGCTGATGAACCCATAATCACAATAATTCGCTCAGCATCCTCCGCACCAAAGTAATCAAAAAGATTATACTTGCGACCTACAATTTTTCCAAAACGGCTCATTACTTCCTGAAACACTCCTGGTGCATTATTGTAAAAAGAATTTACAGTTTCTCTCTCCTGAAAATATACATCAGGGTTCTGGGAAGTCCCTTTTATTGTTGGTCTCTCGGGATTAAGGGCACGCAAACGGTGTGCTTTGATAAACTCATCTTTTATTACTTTTCTCATCTCCTCAAAAGAAAGGACAGTAATCTTTTGTATCTCATGAGAAGTGCGAAAGCCATCAAAAGCTAAAACTACAGGAACTCTTGACTCTAAAGTAGAAGCCTGAGCAATCAACCCTAAATCCATTACTTCCTGGACACTGGAAGCAAAAAGAATACCAAATCCTGTAGAACGCACAGCCATAACATCAGAATGGTCACAGAAGATAGAAAGAGCATGGGTAGCAACTGTTCGTGTAGTAACATAAAAAACAGCAGGGGTAAGCTCTCCTGCAATTTTAAACATATTAGGAATCATTAAGAGAAGTCCCTGGGAGGCTGTAAAAGTAGAAGTTATCGCTCCACTACTAAGAGACCCGTGAACCGCGCCTGATGCTCCTCCTTCCGACTGCAGCTCAGATACTATAGGAATATCTCCCCATATATTGACCTCTCCTCGAGCTGATTTTTCATCAGCCATCTCTCCTATACCAGAAGAAGGAGTTATAGGATATATAGCACAGACTTCATTAGTAGCATGCGCCACATAAGCAGCAGCGGTATTGCCATCCATTGCTATTTTTCTTGCCATTTCTCTCCCCCTAATATCTTTTTATATTTATTATTTTTTATACTTTAAAAATAATATTATACCAATTAATATTACAATTTCAAGGTTATTCAAGCTTCTTTTGTCAAGCCCGAATTGCCCAATAATAAATGTTACCGAAGCAGTTCATAAAAGGTATCGTTGACCAATAAATAATGTTACCCTAGATTAGGGGGTGATATTATGAGTCCACGACCTACAAATGAACTGTTGGAAAATGTCCGTAAACGCTATAAAAGAGCTTCTCGAGCTGAGAAATCCATAATCCTTAACGAATTCTGTGTCAATTTATAACTGCCATAGAAAATCAGCTATCCGTAAAATCAGACAAAAATCCTTTCAAATATCAAAAATATCGTATAAGAAAAAAGCCGACCATATGTATATAATGATCTAAAATTGGTTAAGATTTTAGAACGTATTTGGTCTACTGCTTATTTCCCCTGCTCTAAACGTCTCAAATCGTGTATTTATGCCTGGCTGCCTTTTTATGAAAAAACTTATGGAATTATCCCAGAAAATATAAAAAAGTTAGTATTATCAGTTTCTACAGGAACTATTGATAACTTACTTCCACTGCTCGCTCAAAATTCAAACATAAAGGCCGTTCCACTACAAAACCAGGCTCTCTACTACGTAATCAAATCCCAATTAAAACCGAACAATGGAATGAATTTAAAGCTGGTTTTATGGAATTTGATACTGTTGCTCACTGTGGCGAATCTACTGCTGGTCAATATGTTAACACTGTTGATGCTGTTGACATTGCCTCTGGTTGGTCTGAACAACGCGCTGTCTGGGGTAAAGGCGAAATTGCTACTTTTGAACAAATAAAAGATATCGAATAATCTGTCCCTTTTGCTATCCTTGGCTTTGACGCAGACAGTGGCGGTGAATTCCTTAATTATCATTTATATCGTTATTTTGTTAACCGCCGTATCCCCATCCAATTCACGCGCTCCAGAGCCTACAAAAAGAATGATAATGCCCATGTGGAACAAAAGAATTGGACCTATGTACGTCAATGGCTTGGCTATGCTAGATTTGAAAACCCTCAGTTAGTTCCTTTACTCAACAACCTTTATAAAAATGAATGGAGATTATTCCATAACTTCTTTTGCCCTTCAGTGAAGTTAATTGAAAAAAAGCGTGTAGGCTCTAAAATCATCAAGAAGCACGGATAAGCCAAAAACCCCCTACCAACGTCTGATTGAATCTAACGACATACCCCGAAAAGTCAAAGAACAATTAACTAAAACGTTTAATTCTCTAAACCCTTTTGAACTTCGTAAGGCTATAATGGCTAAAATTAAACATATCCGTAAGTTTATCTAATCTTTATCTCCGCCTTTATCTCCTCTTTCCTCTGGACTATTCTCTCACCTTATTGTAAATACCTTCAGCTTAATCCTTTATTATATCCACTCTTTGGGTAACATTACTTTTTGGTCAACGTTTCCTTCTCCGGTAACACTTATTTATTGGGCAACTGGCCAGAAACAAGGGAAATTAGCTATATTATCCCTATTATTAGGCTGATAATAGCCATAAGCAGAAGCATAAAGCGTAAGGGCGGAAGAATCTGTGGTTTTATTCGTTCACCCCAATCAGCAAGGCGTTTAAGCCCTATTTTACGGCGGAAGCGTATACCAATATCATATAGCGGAACAATAGCAAAAGAGGCTATAAACCATAAACAGGCAAATACCAGAAAGAACCATAACCGCTGGCCTACTTTTTTTGCGCCAAGCATAGGAATTATCCAGGATAAGCCTATTCCTACAAGAAGCGGCCACCATAAGTTTAGTTTATTTTTCATACCTCCTCCCCTGAAAACAAAGTGCAACTTATTTTTTACACTCCTTTAAGTTAATATTTTTTATAAAACACAAGTGGGAAAAATCAAAGAAAAGATTATTTACTTTTTACAAAACGCCCATCGTCTCTATGAGAAGGAAGTCTGTGAATCTGCTTTTTAAGCCAACCAATTTTTGTTACTTTCGGAGAATCAAAATGAGGAAGATAGGGTTTTATATCTAATAAAGGAGTACCATCTACAATATCAACATCCTCTATATATAAGGTATTTCCTTTTATCTTTTTAAGCTTCACCACAGAAAGCCCCAATGAATTAGGGCGACAAGGAGCACGTGTAGCAAATACCCCGTGGGTTTTTTTATCCATAAAAGGCTTAACCCATAAAGAATAACCTTGCGATAGATGAAAATGATAGATCAAAATGATATGAGAAAAGCCACTCAAATCTTTTATACCCTTCTTAAACTTATTCTTTATGACAACTTTTCCTTTAACTCCCTCTGCTGCACGTGGCTGAATAGGCGTACCATAAGGTTTTTTAAAAAGTGAGTAAATTACTCCTATGGTATGGTAGATAATTTTTCCTCTCATAATAGAGTTATATAGCTAACGTTTGAACTTTATGCTCCAACTAACATCTGCTTTCCTATTATATTAAAACCACTATTATACTTCTGCAAACTTACATGAAAAAGTCTCAAAAAAAGTTAATACAATAACACTTATAACCTTTAATTAATAATAAATTTTCTCTAAACAACATTAATATTTCCAATAAGAATATTTCATCTGTGCTTAAACTTCCTCTAAAGAATCAATCTTCTTTGACTATTATATAGGGATTGACTTCGACTTTTGATTTTATGGAATTTGAAATAAGACAGTTCCTTTCTGAAAGCTCAATGAGCCTTTTTGCTTTAATAATATCATCATTGTTTTCCACTTTAATAGTAGGAGATACTTTTACACAGGAAAACATAAATTCATTCCCTACCCTCTCTAAAATGCCCTCGGCAGTGCTAGTATAACTTATAAAAATAAGCTTTTCCTTATCAGCATAATATAAAAATGTAGTCATAATACAAATATTTACCGCGGATACAAACAGATCCTCAGGAGACCATAATCCTTCATGACCTCTAAATTCTGGAGGAGTTGCTACTTCTATATCGGGCTTACCAAAAGAAGATAATACTCCCCTGCGTGCCCCTTTCCACTCAAGGTACACACGATATAAGAATGTCTTTGGCCTACTTTTCATATGACATCCTTCCCTATAAATTAAGTGTTGCCCAACTCCTCGTTAAAATCTACCCAAAACAGGTTGGACAGGTTCCTGTTGAACAACTCGGACCTGAAGAGTCGAGTTTACTACCAGATGAATCTCCTACACTGAATGTCCCCATTAGTTTCTCAATCTTTTTGCTTTTACATCTGGGGCACTCTAACTTTACTTTTTCTGCATTAACTCCTATAAGCAAATCAAACTTATTACCGCACTTTTTGCATAAATAAGTGTAAATTGGCATATTTTATCACCTCTTTGTAAAAATAATATACCACCTTCCCAATACGAATCAATACCCCTCTTCATATTTTGATATTTTCTTAAATATACTGTTTAATTACTCGCTCTATTTCCTCTTTAGGCACAGCACCAATGATTTTATCAACTGGCTGTCCTGTTTTAAAAATCATCAAGGTAGGTATACTCATAATTCCATAGCGTGATGCTATCTGAGGTGCCTCGTCTACATTTAGTTTACATACTTTTAACTTTCCTTCGTATTCTCTGGCAATCATCTCAACTTGTGGTGCTACCATACGACACGGCATACACCACGGTGCCCAGAAATCTACCAAAACGGGCAGTTCTGAATTCAAAACTTCTATCTCGAAACTTTCATCTTTAACCTGGACGAACATAACACTCACCTCCTTCTAAGTTTAACACTATACTTATAATCCTCTGCTTTACGCAGAATCTGTTATATTACCATAACCACATACATCCGTAAAGAAGTAGCCACCTGAAGATTACCTTCCCAAAATTGATATCACCTCTAAATAAATCCTGTATTCTAAGTACCTGATTCTAAGGTGTATTATTCAGATGTCAAATTTACAATTTTTAATTAGAAATTGAAAAATTGGAAATTTTTGTAAAGCATTATTGCAAGAATACCTGCTACATTATTAAGTTTGGCTTAAAAATGTAGCACCTTTTTCTAACCGCGTAGGTTAGAATGGTAATCAAATCCCATTGTAAGAGAGAATCTTAAGGAAATTTTTAATTTTTATTAAATTATCAATGAAACAATTTTTAATTAGAATTAAAGAACTAGAGATTTATAAAAACATGCGGTCTTTGGCTGCGAAATTTATTGAAATATGTCCGCTCGCGCGGACGAAATATGCAACCTGCGGTTGCGAAATATATAGAAATAAATAGAAATTTATTGAAATATGCTTCGCGAAATATATAGACATTAGAAATTTTTGTGAAATCTTCTCATCTATAGGAGGTTGAACCTATTATATTTTTAGAGACTTTCATTTTTCTATTCTTTAAGGGCCTTACTATTCTTCCCTATCAAAATTTCAGACGCATCCCCACCTCAATGGGTATCCAGCATACTGAAATAGTGCTAAATCCCAAACTACTTCTAAGTTTAGAATAGCTAAAGAAAACATAATATAGACATACATCACCATAAAACCACATCTCTCAGAAACATTGCCCTACTCTCTATCCTTGTCGGATGTGCTATTGTTTTATAAACAATCATCATCTTTTCTATAAAAGAATCAACAAAAATAAACCTTCAGTTTATCCCAAAGAGACTTAATTCTTCTGGTGATTTCACTGTCAGTGTATTCTACAACACAGAGACCTTTAAATTGTGCGTCGGTTACCTCTTTAGCATAAGGAAGGAACCCCAGGAATTCTGCTCTCTCCTTAAGAACAACTGTCTTTATCTTCTCTGCCATACCGCGGTTTAAGTCATACTTATTCACTACAACCCCAGAAGGAATTCCAAAATGACAGGTGACTTTAAGAATGCGCTCCATATCGTGTATTCCAGAAACCGTAGGTTCAGTAACTACAAGAGCATAATCTGCACCAGTTAAAGATGAAATAACTGGACACCCTGTTCCTGGTGCCCCATCAATAATGACTCTTCCTAAACCATTTTTATCAGCAAGATAACAGGCATTATTCCGTACAAGAGTAACCAGCTTACCTGAATTCTCTTCTGCCGCGCCAAGCTTTGCATGACTCATTGGACCGAAACGAGTTTGTGATATAAACCATTCTCCATTTATAGCATCTTCTGTTTTTATCGCCGATTGAGGACATACCAATACACATCCTCCACATCCTTCGCAGGCAATAGGGTCAATAAAAAACTTTTTTTGCCTTCCGGATACATACGTATATATAGCAGAAAAACGACAAAATTCTTTACACCGTCCACACCCTATGCATTTTTCCTGGTCAATTTCTACACTTACACTACCGCTAAAATACCCGTGTTCTTTAATATCTGGGGTTAAGACAAGATGAAGGTCGCTAGCATCAACATCGCAATCAGCCACTACAATATTTTCTGCCAAAGCAGCAAAAGAAGCTGTAAGAGAGGTTTTGCCTGTTCCACCTTTTCCACTAATAACTACAAGTTCTTTTGGCTTCCTCTTATAAGAAGCTTTCGGTACTGAAGAAACATTAAATACTTTTTTCTCTTTGAGGACCATTTTCTGTCTTTTTACCTCTCTCTTCCTTCTTCTCTTGGCAAACTCAACTACTTTTTGAGAAAGCTGTTTAAATACTTCTCTATAAAGGGGAAGCTTTTTTATAACAATTTCTCCTTCAGAATAAATCTCGGCAATCTTGCGGTCATCAGGAATCTCAGCAATAATCTCCAACCCTTCCTTATAACAGTAATCTTTTAATACATTATCCTTATACTCTGCCCGGTTAACTACAATTACAGGTTCCTGTCCTATACTACGAGCCATACTAACTGCAAGTTTTAAATCATTCACACCAAAAGGTGTAGGATCAGTAACAAGTATACACAAATCTACATCTTTTACAGTCTCTACAGCCGGACAAGCAACACCAGGAGAAGAATCTAAAATATTTATACCTTCACCTATTCGCTCCTTAACTTTCCTGATAAGACGCGGAGACATTCCTCCTTCCCCAGTTTTCAAAAGAGCATCGCAAAAATATACCCCATTTACTTTGCCATACCTTAGAATTCCAATGTTGTGTTCCTCTTCTACAATAGCACCCGTAGGACAAATAAATTTGCAAGCACCACAAGCATGACACAACTCTTTAAAAAACAGAACTCTTTTTTTTCGAAGGTTGTGTTCATCGACATCAGCTCGATTAACCACAGCAATAGCATTATAATGACAAACTTTAACACACTTCCCACAGCCAATACACTTTTCTTCATCCGCGAAGGAAGGAGAAATAATCTTAATTTCCTCTTCCTTATCAAAGGCTGGCTTTAAAAAAAGATGTCCATTGGGTGTTTCCACATCACAATCGAGATAATGGACAACATACCCTTCTCTTGCCATTACCATCGTAAGATTGGTAGCAACAAAAGTTTTTCCTGTCCCTCCTTTACCACTCGCAATTGCTATTTTTAATTCCATATCATTAATTAGCTATAAGGTAGGCTTCTATAGGAGGAAGAGGCCGTGTTCCTTTAGCAAAACATTTAGAGATAATATGATTTTCCTCAATCTCTAATACTCTCTCTGCTTTACACCCTGCAAGAATGCTTACTCCTGTAGGAGTTGCCATTTCAAAACTTGTCTCAGATTTACGCCAGCAAAAATCATATCTCTTAAGGATATACTCTGTTGCTGGTGCAGGAACAGGAAATTTCCCATGGGAAAACTCAACCGTTCCTCCCCCTACATTTATAAAATCAAGATAAAATATATTCTCTATACTAAGCTCCTTAAGACCCACGCCTATACCAACAATATCAATGAGAATATCTTTTGCTTCATGAAGAACCGCCTCTTCTCTAAGATGCTTGCCAGAAGGGATATCCTTAAATACCCTATGGACATATCTTTCTGCCTCACATAAAACATCAAGCACTCTAAAAGTACATTGGATACCACTATCTTCTATACCAACTTCAGACAAAACCTTATTTGCTAATTCTTTTGCTTCTGACTCATACAAACATTCTTCTTTATCCTCCACCTTAATATTTAACCCCACTACTCCTTTAGAGTTCACGAAAGAAACCTTTGTTTCTCCCAGACAACTTCCCGCATATTCCATGGCTGACAACATCCTTTTCTGATCTGCTCCTAACCCAAGAAGAATGGCATTAAAAATATCTCCAGCAATACCTTTCTTTGTATCAATCACAAGATTAGCCATAATACTTTCACCTTAACCTAAACATCTTATTGCTCTCTACAATTGTCTTTAAATCCTGTATAAAAGAAGTTTCCATAAACTTATCTATATCCCCTACTGCTTGCTCAAGGTACTTATCAAACTTTATCACTCCCAGAAAAGGATAATTAAACTTATTTATATACTCTCGTGAGCAAAAAATACCTTTTTCTCCCATATTCTCAATAATCCCCATAACAGGAACCTTAAGTTCAGAAAGCAACCTAACTGTTCTTTTTACTGTCTCTAAAGCTACAAGTGAACTAACAGTTACAATAAGAAAGTGAACATCCTTTATAAATCGGATTGTATCTAAAATTACATCTTTTGTTCCTGGAGGCATATCAATAACTAGAAAATCAAGTCTACCCCAGCGAGTTATAGCAAGCAGTTCAATAAAAGCAGATGACATATCAATTTCACGCAAAGGGAGGGGATGTTTCCGTGAGTAGTAAGTGATAGACATAAACTTAATTCCTTCTTTTGATGGGGGGATTATACCCCTATCTTCTTTAGGATATAACTTATTACTTACACCCAAGATAACATGCGCCGAAGGACCACAAAAATCCAAATCAAAAAGACCAACTTTATATTTCTGTTTTGAAAGAACTAATGATAAACCCACAGAAATCATACTTTTACCAACCCCTCCTTTACCTCCTCCTACAGCAATTACCTTCTTTATTTGTGCAAATCGCTTCTCAATTACACTCAGTCTTACATCCACTCTTATTCTCCTTCTATATAATCTATACTTACTCCTCTTCCCTTTATTATCTCAAAATCTGGGCTACTACAATAAGGACATCGCACATAAATATGGGCCATCTCAGGAATAAAGTGAATGGCTTCAATATTATCCTCCTTTAGTCTATTTTTACTCTCAGAAAAATGCCATCTTTCTCCGCACACTCTGCATTCAAATTCTGCTGGCTCTTCCTCAATTTCTATATCTACCTTTCCTAAAGAAGGATTTTTTATAACAAAGTTATCCTTCAAGGCATAAAGAAATATATCTTTTTCTATTTGTTGAAGGAAACCCACTTTTATTTTAATCCGTGTTAACTTAATCAACTTTTCTTTTTCTGCAGCTTTTAATACCGTTAAGACCACTGACTCTGCCAAAGCCCACTCATGCATTTTTTATCTTTAAATTATAAATGTTTTTTTAACAAATAACTTCTCTTATCTACCTATCCTTTTTCCAAAGATCGCTGTCCCCAGTCTAATCATATTTGCTCCTTCCTCAATTGCTATTTTGTAAGAATCAGACATTCCCATAGAAAGATATTGCATATTTATATTGGGAAAATTAAGGCTCTTTAACCTCTCAAAGAATTCTTTAGTCTTTCTAAAATAAACCCTTAGGCTCTGGGGCTCAACTGATAATGGACCCATTGTCATTAAACCTTCTAATTTTAAATATTTAAGACGAGAAATATTGATTGCTAATTCCTTTACTGCCTCATAATCAGGTCTTACTCCTGCTTTTGTTATCTCGCTACCTATATTTATCTCTATAAAAACTGGCACAGATTTATTTAACTTCTCCGCTCTTTTATTTATGGATTCAGCAACTTCATAAGAATCTACTGTCTGAATAAGATCAAAAATATTTAAAATTTTATTAATCTTATTCTTTTGTAAAATACCGATAAAATGCCACCTCACCCTCTTAGCAACCTCTCCCAATGCGTTATAAACACGCTCTGCTTCCTGCACATAATTTTCTCCTATAAATTCTGCACCGGCAAAAATAGCTTCTTTTACCTCTTCTGGTGTCCGTAATTTGGCAGCAACAATTATTTTCACATATTCAGGAAGTTCACTTTTTATCTTCAAATAATTCTCTTTAATTCCCATATCCTGTCTTTCTTTCAAAACCCTAAATAATACAATATAATACCTATGCTTAAGCCTACTATAAAGTTAAATAATTTAATCAGTAAAGAATCTCTTATCGTATACGACAAAAGAGGAAGCATTCCATGACCGTCCTGAATAATTGAAGAAGCCAAAAGAACAGAAAAAGGAATAATCCCTTTAGCAAACATCATCACAAAAATCAAATGGGGTCCTGACTCAGGAATCAACCCCACTAAAGACGCTATCAAAAGTACCCAAAGTATATGTGCTTTAATGAAAGCTTCTAAATCAACTAATTTTAAACCCACATTTACTAATAAAAGTGCTCCAAAACTCCATAAGAAAACTCTCCACAAATGTTTTTTTGCTATATGTTCCCAAATATGTTCATCTAAATAATGCTGGGGGGCAGTAATAATTACAAAGCTTACCAGAGAAAGAAGAAATACAAATGTTATACGCTGCCAGTTCCATATATAAGGTCCGATTATCCCTACAATAAATCCATACAATGCCCCTCCCAGAAGTACAAGTAACAGGAATCTTGCTAAAGACATATTCTTTAAATTATTTATTATTTCTTTAAAATCAAAAAGAAAAATTTTATCTTCTGTATGGATAACAGAGAATCTACATTCTTGACAGGGTTTTATTTTAAATAAAGGCACGAGTTTATCTGTAATGTAAGCAACCACAATTCCTAAAATAAATAAAATAAGAAATAAAATTAACGCTTTAGCGGGAAACACTGCTAACATTACAAAAGCTTCATCTCCGCTAGTAGCAATCATCCCTCCTACAATTGCACCAAAAGAGATAAGTCCCCTCACATAAAAAGAAACATTCATAAATGCTCCTAAACAACCTGGAGTTGCTCCTAAAAAAGAAGAAATAATATATTGCCTCAGCAATCCTCCCTTAATCACCTCACTCATCTTACCTTTGGTGAGAACATTAAGATAATCAACAAATACCATCATTATAAAAACAAAAAGAGTAATCGTTAACCCATGTTTCAAATTATCAACAATAACTTCCATAACTGCCTTCCTATATTTTATCTATCTTTCTTATAACTGATAACACTTCTTTTTAGAAATAAATAACTTTATTTTTATGCGCTGAATCTAAATTCCTCACCAACCTTAACAAAAATAAAATTATCTTTATAAGCTTCTTTAAAAACTGACTGGGCATCGTATCCTGTACAATGAGTAGGCCCAACTTTTTCTACACCTATCTCTTTAAACATTTCTACAATAATCTTTATCTCTCTGTTGTCCTTATCCATAAGATGAAAACCTCCAAAAACAAAATATACTTTCTCCTTTATAAATTTATTCTTTATTATCTTTAATATTTTTACAATTCCCGGATGAGAACATCCTGTCATTACAACAAGGTTATCTTTTATCTTTAACACAAGAGCTTGCTCTAAGAGATACCCTCCTTCATAAAACCCTTCTATCTGACCAGTAGAAAAAATATTGTCATCTACCTTTACAAAATCTTTACATTCTACAATCTTCCCTCCTAAATTATTTATTTTGTCTTTAAACTCTTGACTAAAATCTGGACATATATAAACTTTTATATTTTTTTTCTTTTCTAATAAGGCCCACAACCCATTAGTATGATCCCAATGCTGGTGAGAAATAACTACACTCTTTAATTCATCAATATCAACTTTAAGCTTATCTATATTCTCAAGAAGCCACTCCCCTTTTTCTCCTGTATCAAATATAATTTCATCATTAACAAGAAAGGATACCCCCCATCCAGTATGAAGTTTTTTATCACATGTTTCTTTATCAAAAAGGACCTTTACCCGCATTGTAAAATCCTCCTTTACGCAATACTTCTCTAAACCCGTTAACTCCCTTTGTGGTAAAAAAAAGGTGTGACTTACATCGGCAGTCTGATGAACCAAAACGTTCAACAAAATCATACTGTTGTTTAAAAAGGGAAGCAACAGAGCATTCTTTCTCGTCTTGCGCTACCCACACTTCGCCTATGACAGTATAAGGGGAATTTAACAAATAATCAATGTGCCAGAATAAATTCTTATTTTTCAAGATATGCCGATTAAGCCGCGATTTTATCCCTTTTTTTGCTGAACCAACATATAAATAGTACCCTTTAAGAAATTTTATTCTGCCTAACTTGCCTACCGCAACTTTTACATCTTTTTTTATCTTTAGAAAAAGCACATAGCTTTTTGCTGAATAAAAACTACTCTTACTCATTTGTGAAAAATCATCCTCAACACGTAAGCGAATAATTCCTGCAAGCTGACTTAATGTTATTGTCTTTTCTGAAAATTGAATACTTCCCCTACATTATAGTAATCGTCATGTAAAAGAGTCTTTTTAAATCTGCTTAAGAAATAAAAACCTGCTGATAGAACCTCCTGGATTACTTCTTCCCGACTCACATCTACCAGTTCCATCAAAGGAAAATCATCCTTGCAATGTTTAGGATACAAAGAAAGAATGCCACCTTTCTTTAAAATCCTGTGTGCCTCATCATAGATTAAAGTTCTGTCTTTTAAATAATGAATAACATCATAACACA
>CAZWON010000014.1:16282-34852 GCA_964635565.1 uncultured Planctomycetia bacterium | reverse complement strand
TAAATGTAACTTGCCCTAAGTGTAAGAAAAATTTTATTGTTAAAGTCAGATATTGAATTAGGTAGTTATATAAAACATTTTAATTTAACTTTCATTTTTTCCATTAAAACATCTTGAGAACTTTATAAATTACGAAACATTACAACTCCATCCTCATTCTTCTCACCCCCCTACTCTTCTTCTGCCTCACATCCTCATAACTCAGATTGAGGGTTTTTGCGATTTGTTTTAGGGGTTGGTTGTAGATTAGTTAAGGCTGAATAATTCTTCAAGAAATAAATCGGAATTTTGCAACTCTTCTTTCGTGTCTTCGTCACATCAGGCTACCCGGCCTGGATTCCCTTCGCCTGCGCTCAGGGCAAGCTCACCCGTTTATTTGCCTATCAACCCAGTAAGCATTTTTGATATCTCATCCAGTTGTTTTAAAAAAGAATCCAATTGTCGGGAATTGATTAGCCCCCTTCTATGACATAATTCTAATATAGGAACACATTCAAAAGCAGAACCGCGAGCGACTCTAAAAAAATTCTGCCTGTCTTTACGGTGAAACCTTCCGTTGCCTTCGGCAATATTCAACGATATAGATAAAACTGCCCGGTTTAATTGCTCAGACAAATAGTATGTCCCTTTAGGAAATTTCTCAGTTAGTGCAGTTATTTTATCGGCTAAATTAACTGCTTTCTGGTACACCTCAAGCTTATTGAAAAGAAATGCCATAAAGCCTCTCCTGAACAATAGAACAATTGACCAATAGACCGCAATTGAGCATCAACTCTATTGTTCTATTCTCTATTGCTCAATTGCTCTGCCAATTTTGCGGGGCAAAATTGGCTGCCCGGCCTGGATTCGAACCAAGACTAACTGGTTCAGAGCCAGTCGTGCTACCGTTACACTACCGGGCAATAAAGAAATGAACTGTAGAATTTTACCATTCTTTAAAGGAGCTCTCAAGGAAAATGTGAAAGGACTTTCTTTATATCCCATTCCCTATATTGTCTGTGCTTTTAAAATTGAAGGGTTGTTTTCTATTATATTTAAGAAACAATCAACTACCTGAGGGAAAAACTGTTTACCTTTATTAACCTTAAGTTCGTTAATAGCTTCCTCTAAGGATAAAGCTTTTCGGTAAGGTCTATCAGAAATCATCGCATCAAAACTATCTGCGACAGCTAAAATTGCAGCTCCCAGTTCTATTTTCTTTCCTTGTATTTTATCAGGGTATCCTTTTCCGTCATAACGTTCATGATGATGCCTTACTAAGGAAGAAACTTCTTTTAAGAAAGGAAGTGTTTTTATGATATTCTCTCCTTTTACAGGATGAAGCTTAATCTGCTGGAACTCCTCATCAGTCAATTTTCCCTGTTTTAGAAGAATATTATCAGGGATGCCAATTTTGCCAATATCGTGCAATAAAGCAGCACGTCGCACTGTCTCTATATAGGAAAGAGTACATCCCATTGCTTTAGCAATTTCTACAGAGTATCTGGTTACATTCTCAGAATGCCATCTTGTATAAGGGTCTCTGGCATCTAAGGCTAAAGCTAAAGCAGAAATAGTCTTAATATAATCTTCCTGCATCTGCTCATTAAGCTGAGAGTTTTTAATAACCACTGCAGAAACCCTTGCTACATTGGTAAGAAAATTTTCTTCTTTCTTACTGAAAGGCCTTAAAGATTTTTTATCGCATACAATCAAAATGCCCAGTGTTTCTTTCTGGTAGCTTTCACTTTTAAAAATAATAGGAGCAATGATAAAAGATTTTTTAAAATAAGGCTCTTTATTTATCCTCTCTAAATATGCTTCTTTTTTAAAATCATTTACCAAAATAGTTTTGCCTTCCTCTACTGCATATCCAGAAACACTTTCTGTGGGTATAAGAAAAAAATCTTCTATGCTTTTTTTATCTACACCAACACTATAACCGATAATAAAACCGTTTCTTACTTTATCTAAAAGAAGTAAAATAGTTTTTTCTACATAAAGAAAATCAGCAATTTTATCAACGATGTACTGAATGAGTTTCTGTTTATCAAAAGTTGTAGCAAAATATTCGTGAAGTTTAAATATAAATTCTGTTTCCTGCTGGTGCCAAATTTTATCCTCCAAAGGACGAGGAGCCTCTTTTTCTTTTTTACTCTCTTGTATATAAGACTCCATTTGTTTATAAAGAAAGTGAGTCTTTTTGTTGTAAATAATCTGTGCGATTCTAAAACCTACCAGTAAACCAAGAATAACTATTAAAATGCTTTCCATAAAAATTTTTTTAATCTATATTATAAAAATCCGCTTTATCGTTTATATGAATTCCTTTGGATTTTGCCATATTGGCATTTATCTCAAGAACATACATTGCTTTTCTGTCAGGATAAATTAAAGCACATCCTTTTCCATCACAGGGTAAGGCATTATTTTTAATAAAAATAACTCTTTTTTCTTTATCTAACCATATTATATCTAAAGGAATTTTTGTATTTTTCATCCAAAAAGGATATATTCCTTCCTCCTTAAACACAAAAAGCATCCCTTTATTTTTATCTAAACTTCTACGAAACATAAGCCCCTTCCTACGTTCTTCTGGAGTATCGGCAACTTCTAATTTAAAACAATTTTTCTTAAAGCATACTAAGGAATGTTTATTATTAGCTTTAGATAAAAACAGGATACTTACAATTATTATAAAACTTAATCCTATCAAAAATATTTTAACTACTTCTTTCACTAATCTACTTTTCTGCTTTTATAATAAACATTAAGATAGAAACTGCACAAATATTTACTTCAAAAAGTTCTCCATCTCGTTTTGCTGGGTATTTATTTTGCGGTTAATAGCATCTACTTTTCTTTGGGTATGCTGAATAAAAGAAGAGGGGTTCTTAGTGTTAAATTCACTTTCAGAAATAGCTTTTTCGCTCTGTTTACTAAATAAACTGTTCTCATAAACATTAAAGAAAACATAAATAATAATAAGAACGATTATTAGGGCTACTGTGCCTTCAATTAAACCAAAACTTCTATTACTCATAAATATAAATACTCATAGAGAGGTTACCACCAGTTTTCCTGCATTTTTTTATCCCACCTTTTAAGCACCTCCCAATCTTTCTTTGCTCCTTCTCCTGCCCCCTTCAAGGTATTTTTCAAAGTATTGCACCCTGAAAACATAAAACCTACTACCACTAAAAGGAAAAAAAAGAATATCTTACGCATACTCACCTCCCCAGTACTTGATTAACCTCTCTAATCTGTGTATTACTCTTTCTTTACCTAAAACCTCCATTGTTTCAAATAATCCTGGACCAATGCGCCTTCCCGTTAAAGCAACTCTTACAGGATGCACTAAATCACGTGTCTTTAATCCTAAATTTTTTGCAACATGACGAAATTCTTTTTCAACAATCTCTCTGTCGAAATCATCCAAAGAAACCAGTTTCTCTTTAAGAATATTTATCTCCTCTCTTAAATCTTTTGCTAAAATACCTTTTGTATCAGAAGCATAACTATAATCGTCATAAAAAAAACAATATGCCCACTCAGTTAAGTCTTCCAGTTTATGAATCCTTTCCTTAAATAATTCTACCACTTTTTTTAAATAATTTATATCTACTTTTGAAATAAATCCTTTCTCCCTAAGATACCTTTCTGTATAGGTGGTAAGTTCTGAAATAGATTCTTTTTTGATATATTCTGCATTAATCCAATTTAATTTCTCCTCTGAAAAACTAGCTGCAGTTTTATTTACCTTTTTTATATCGAATATTTTTGCTGCCTCGCTTAGAGTAATAATCTCGCGGTTATCTTGAGGCGACCATCCTAAAAGAAGAAGATAATTAATAATAGCTTTTGCTAAATATCCCTTCTTGCGGTATTCTCTTACTGCTGTTGCCCCAAAACGCTTAGAAAGTTTTCCTCCTTGAGGGGAAAGAATCATAGGAAGATGGGCAAACTCAGGCACTCTAAACCCCAGTGCTTTATAAAGAAGAATCTGTTTTGGCGTATTAGAAATATGATCTTCGCCCCGGATAATATGGGTAATCTCTAAAAGAGCATCATCTACTACACAGCTAAAATTATAGGTAGGAGTGCCGTCTGATTTTATTAAGATTTCTGTTGCTTTAGGAAGCTCATAAAACTCAATGCGACCGCGAATTAAATCATTGAATTCAACTTTATCAAATTCATATTTAAAAATTACTGCTTTTTCCTTATAAAAGGCTTTCTTTTCATCAATTAGTTTTTGGGCAAATTTCTTATATAAATTTAACCGCTGTGATTGATAATAAATTTTGTCCTCTATAATCCCCAGCCACTTTAAGGAATCTAAAATTTCTTCTAAAAATTCTTTTTTTGAACGCTTTATATCTGTATCTTCTATGCGCAAAATAAAAGTAGCGCTGTACCTTTTTGCAAAAAGCCAATTAAATAATGCGGTACGGGCACTTCCTAAGTGAAGATACCCTGTGGGTGAAGGGGCAAACCTTACCTTTAACTTATCTGCCATCCTTTTTCTAAGGCATTTAGATTTATGCTGTAAAGATGCGGGTTAGAAGCAAAGTAATTCTTTAAAACCTCCGTAACAGACTTCTTTTTGATAATCTTTGTTTTTTTTATAAATACTCCCAAAGCAACTATATTAGCCGCCCTCATTTCTCCTAAAGAACTAGCTATCTCATTAAAAGGGTAAATAAATGTTCTTTCTTTTTTAAATAAACCTTCCTTCCTTATTAGAGAGCCATTTAAAAATATAACGGTTTCTTTTATAAAACTATTTTGAAACTTACTCCAAGAAGGCTGATTCATAATTATTGCTAAAGTAGGAGAAGCAAAAACTGGCGAAGCGATTTCTTTTTTGCTTATCTTTATCTGACAATGGGCTGTGCCTCCCCGCATCTCTGCTCCATAGGAACGAATATAACTCACCTCGTTATTTTCTAAAACTGCTGCTTCTGCAATAACTCTTCCTAAAAACATAATTCCTTGTCCCCCAAACCCCGCAACTAATATTTTTTCTTCTGCCTCTAAAAAAGTTGATTGTCTTTTTTTTCTCATTTTACTCTTCCCAAAGGAAAAACCTTTACCATTTCTTCTTTAATCCATCTTACTGCCTGAGGAGGCTTCATGCGCCATATTGTAGGACAAGGAGAAAGAACTTCCACAATAGAAAATCCTTTATTCTCTAACTGATTTATAAATGCCTCTTTTATTGCCTTCTTTGTAGCTAAAACATCCGAAGGTGTACTTACACAAACTCTCTCTGCATATACCACACCTTTAAGCACACTCAACATTTCAAGAATATACAAAGGATAACCTTCTCCTCTTTGCGGGTCTCTACCTAAAGGAGTAGTAACAGTTTTCTGGCCAATTAGAGTAGTAGGTGCCATCTGTCCTCCTGTCATTCCATATACACCATTGTTAACAAATATACACGTAAGATTTTCTCCGCGATTAGCAGTATGTATTGTTTCTGCAGTACCAATGGCTGATAAATCGCCATCGCCCTGATAACTAAAAACAATACAATCTGGTCGACATCTTTTTATTCCTGTAGCAACTGCAAGCGCCCTTCCATGAGCGGCTTCACTACAGTCAAAATCCCAATAATCATAAGCTAATACTGCACATCCCACAGGTGCGATACCAATGGTTTTCTCTCTTATCTCTAATTCATCGACTATTTCTGCTATTAAACGGTGAACTATCCCATGGCCACATCCTGAACAATAATGGGTAGGGGTATCTCTTAGTGTACGCGGTCTCTTAAATTTTGCCTTCATCGCTTACTTAACACAAAATTAACCAGCTCTTTCTCATTAAAAACCTCTCCCCCTGTACGTCCATAAAAAAACACTTTCTCTTTATCCTTAACAGAAAGGTACACATCTTCTAACATCTGCCCAGCAGATAATTCAAAAACAAACACCTTCTTCTTATTAGAAACCCTCTGAAGAACTTCGTAGGGGAAAGGCCATAAGGTTATTGGTCTAAAAAGCCCTACCTTCATGGGTAAAAGATGTGCTGCCTCCTTTGCTATTCTAAAAGAAATCCCATAAGCAACAAAGATAATTTCTGCCTCTTTTGTGTTTATCGTTTGATAACGAACTTCTTTTTTTGCTATCTCTCTATATTTTTTCTGTAACAAAAGGTTGTGTTCTTCTAACGCTCCTTCTTTCAATAAAAGAGAACGAATAATATTTGGCTTTCTTTCTTTCTTCCCTAAAACCCACCTCTTTTTAACATAACATAAACGCTTAGCACCAAGCATAATGGGTTCTGCCATCTGTCCCAAAAAAGCATCAGAAAGAATCATCACAGGATTACGATACTTATCCGCTAAATCAAAAGCTAAAAAAGTAAGGTCAAAAGACTCTTGTACGGAGGAAGGAGCCAATACAATCAAACGATAATCACCATGGCCTCCTCCCTTTGTTGCCTGAAAATAATCACTCTGGGAAGGACCAATGTTCCCTAAACCAGGCCCTCCCCGCATAACATTCACAATAACCGCAGGAAGCTGGCATCCTGCTAAATAAGAAATGCCCTCCTGCTTTAAAGAAATGCCTGGACTGGAGGAAGAGGTCATTGCTCTAAACCCACTTGCTGAGGCTCCAAAAACCATATTTATTGCAGACAATTCGCTTTCTGCCTGAATAAAAATTCTCTTCTCTTTAAGCATATTTTTTGCCATATACGCAGTCAGTTCATTTTGGGGGGTAATAGGATAGCCTGCATAAAAATAGCAACCTGCTAATATAGCAGCTTTTCCTATAGCATCGTTTCCCGTAATTAATATTTTATGCCTTCCTTGAGGCTTTTTTCCCCTCCTCATAGATTTCAATACAAGTATCAGGACAAATCAAATAACAATTACCACAACCAACACAAACTACCTCAGGTCTTTTTTGGGCATAGTAAACACCTTTTCTGTTCAAATCCGAAGAAAAGCGAAGTTTCTTTACAGGACAATACATAATGCAGAGTCCACAACCCTTACATCTGTTTTTATCTATCTTTATTTCTGCCATAAAATCTCTTTCTGAAACATCTTCTCCCACTGCTCAGCAAGTAAATGGCTTTTGAGGCTATAAAGCTCGAGCAGTTTTTGCCGAGAAGCAAAAGTAGAAAACTCATCAGGAATGCCGAAACATCTTATTTTTAATTTTTCTTTATATTCTGCTTTCTCATAAAACTCTAAGATTGCACTACCAAATCCTCCTGTAATAACGCCTTCTTCTAAAGTAATAATAAGTTTAAAGTTATCAGCGATAAATTTAAGTAAGTCGCTATCTAGGGGTTTTATAAAACGGGCATTTACAAGAAATATATCTATTCCTTTTGATTTAAGGATTTCTCCAGCAGAAATAGCTTCCTTAACTAAAGACCCCAAAGCAATAACACATACATCCTTTCCCTCTTTAAGAATCTGCGATTTACCTAATGCTATTTTCTCTCTCTTTCCTAAAGAATACGCTTCGCTTCGAGGGTAACGTATACTCACAGGTTTATTTAAAGATAAAGAAAACTCCAGCATCTCTTCCAATTCTTCTTTGTCTTTAGGTGCCATACACACCATATTAGGAACAATTCTCATATAACTAATATCAAAAACCCCATGATGGGTAGGACCGTCTTCTCCCACTAAACCTGCCCTATCAATACAAAACACTACAGGTACATTCTGAAGGGCTATATCATGAATAATTTGATCGAAAGCGCGCTGAAGAAAAGTAGAATAAATGGCTACAAAAGGACGCAAACCTTCCTTAGCTAACCCACTGGCTAAACCTACAGCATGCTGTTCAGCAATGCCTACATCAAAAAATCTCTCAGGATAAACTCTGTTAAATATCTCTAAACCTGTTCCTTTTGCCATTGCTGCAGTAATAGCAATAATGCGTTTATCTCTTTTAGCTAAATTTATAAGTTTTTGTGCAAATACTTCGGTGAAAGAAAGTAATGTATTCTTATTAAAATTACCCGTAGATACAGAAAAACGTCGTGCACTATGAAACTCTTCGGGATTGCCTTCAGCATATTTATATCCTTTGCCTTTCTTAGTAATAATATGGAGCAATTTTGGTCCTTTTAGCGGTAAAAGATTACGGATAGTGTTAATTAAAGTATGCAAATCGTGACCATCAATAGGGCCAAAATAACGAAACCCCAACTCTTCAAAAAATACCCCCGGAACAACTAAGCTCTTAATTGCTTCTTCGAATCTCTTGGCTGCGGAAGCAAGCTTTTTGGCAAACGAAGGAAGGCGCCGAAGAAAATCATCCAATTCTTTTTTTATACGGTTGTATATAGGAAGAGAAATTATTTTGGTAAGATAATTACTTAATGCACCCACAGAAAAAGAGATGCTCATCTCATTATGATTAAGAATGACTAAAATATCATCTTGGCGGTGTCCACAATGATTAAAAGCCTCAAAACACATTCCTCCTGTTAAGGAACCATCTCCGACAATAGCTACGGTCTTAGAGTTTATCCCTTTAATTCTCTTTGCCTCTGCTATTCCTTGTGCCCAAGAAACCGCAGTAGAAGCATGCCCAGAAACATAGACGTCATATTTAGACTCATTAGGATTGGGGAAACCACTTAATCCTCTGAACTCTCTTAAATGAAGAAATAATTTTTTTCTTCCTGTAATAATCTTGTGAGCATAAGTCTGATGTCCCACATCAAAAATGAGTGTATCAAAAGGAGTATCAAGACAATAATGCAGAGCAATACAAAGCTCTACTGTCCCTAAAGATGATGCTAAATGTCCTCCTCTTGAAGCAACATTTTCAATAATAAATTTACGTATCTCTTCCGCAAGAATTTTCAACTCTTCAATTTTTAGCTTTTTAAGATCAGAAGGGTAATTAACTTTTTCTAACATAAACTATTTCTCTAATAAAGAATCTATTAATTTCTTAATAATTTCTTTATCCTTCTCTTTTATATCCATAAACTCCAAACCCAAATCAAAAAAGAGCACATCTTCTGCCAGGGGATTTTTTACTTCTAGTTTCCAAACAACTTTACCTTTACAGCGAATGGCCTTTTCATTATCAAAAAAAACTTCCACTCCTACAACAGAAGAAACATCTAAGTCCTCCTCCACAACGACTCTTATTCCTCCACATCCTATATTTTCTGTATGAGTAACCAAAACATGCTCCCAAGGGAGATAAATAACAACTTTACAAGGAAATTTTGCCCGAGGAAATCTTCTTTTTTCTCTACCCTGCCATCTTAAATTATTCTCCATCTCTATCTAAGTATCTTTTCTATATTCTACTCTTTGGATAAAGGTAGCTTTACCACTATCGTTATCAATCTCTATCACTACTGCCTGCATACGAATATCGCTCTGAGCAAGGTTAAAGCGCACAGGCATATTAGTAATAAATCTCTCAATGATCTGGTATTTTTCTCTTCCTAAAACAGAATCAAAACTTCCTGTCATTCCTACATCAGTAATATAAGCGGTAGTTCCACCAATTATCCTCTCATCAGCAGTGGGGATATGAGTGTGGGTGCCTAAAACTGCGCTTACTTTTCCTGAAAGAAAATAAGCCATAGCTAACTTTTCAGAAGTTGCTTCAGCATGCATATCAACAATAATTATTTTTGTCTTACTTCTAAGCTCATCGAGTATTTTCCTTATAGTCTTAAAAGGACAATCAAGAGGTTGCATAAATATCCGTCCTATAAGATTTACTACTCCTATCTTGATTCCCTTTGCTTCTTTAATAATATAACCCCGACCATAAGCTAATTCACCATAATTTAAAGGCCGAATTACCTCTAAAACCTCTAAAACCTCCTTGGCCTCTTTTTTCTTGAAAATATGGTCTCCACTTGTAATCACATCCACGCCACTATCAAATATTTCTTTAGCTGTTTTAAGGGTAAGGCTAGAGCCTCCTGCGGCATTTTCTCCGTTAGCTATAGTAAAATCAATTCCTAAGTTTTGTTTTATCTGGTGAAGGGACTCTTTAAGATAAAGACGTCCGGGTTTACCAACAATATCTCCTACAAAAAGTATCTTCATAATCTATATTCTATCGCTTTTTGTAAAATAAACAATTGCTCCTTGAAAACTATCGCTAACCATCTGTCTTTAAACCTTCTCTAACTATTTTGCATAATCAACAGAGCGTGTTTCTCTAATTACAGTAATTTTTATCTGGCCAGGATATTCCATATCTTTTTCTATCTTCTTTTTAATCTCGTGAGCTAAAAGGGTAATTTCATTATCATTTACTTTATTAGGGTGGACAATCACTCTTATCTCTCTTCCTGCTTGAATGGCAAAAGCTTTATCTACCCCTTCAAAAGCATTAGCAATGGATTCTAAGTCTTTCAATCTTTTTATATAAGTTTCAATGGTCTCTCTTCTTGCCCCGGGGCGAGAGGCACTAATAGCATCTGCTACCAATGCTAACACTGAATAAATTGATTTGAACTCTATATCTTCGTGATGCGACTCAGCAACATTAACTACTGTTTCATTTTCTCCGTATTTCTTTAAAAGTTCTGCTCCGATGTTAGCATGGGTTCCTTCTATTTGATGATCCACAGCCTTACCAATATCGTGTAAAAGGCCTGCTCGCCGAGCAAGGAGAACACTTAATCCCAATTCTCCTGCTAGTGTGCCCATAATAAAAGCTACCTCTTTGGAATGCTGGAGAGTATTTTGACCATAACTGGTTCTATATTTAAGTTTTCCTAAGAGTTTAACTAGTTCAGAGTGAAGGTTATGAATTCCTACCTCAAAAGCTACAGCTTTTCCTTCCTCTACTAATCTCCTCTCAAATTCCTTTCTGACCTTATCCACTACTTCTTCTATACGTGCAGGATGAATTCTACCATCAGTTACAAGTCTCTCTAAAGCAAGTCGTGCTACTTCCCTTCGTATAGGGTCGAAACTAGAAATACTTACTGCCTCAGGAGTATCATCAATAACTAAATCTACTCCTGTAGCCATTTCAAAAGCACGAATATTCCTTCCTTCTCTTCCAATAATTCTTCCTTTTATCTCGTCATTAGGCAGTTGAACGACACTTAAAGTAGTTTCTGTTGTGTGTTCCACAGCGCATCTTTGAATGGCCAAAGAAACTATTTCTTTGGCTTTCTTATCAGCTTCTTCTTTTATCTCCTCTTCCATTTGACGTAACATCATTGCTTTTTCTGTCTTCAATTCTTCTTCAAAGCGCTTAAGAAGAAGGCCTCTTGCTTCTTCCGGAGTAAGCCCAGATACTTTTTGTAATTTCTCCTTCTCCTCCTTAATAAGCTGAGCAAGCAGTTGTTCCTTTTCTGATAAAGAACTCTCTAGAGCTTTTAATTCTCTATCTTTTCTACTTATCTCTCTTTCCTTACTTTCAATAAAATCTAATCTCTTCTCTAAGTTTTCCTCCCTCTGAGAAAGCCTTTTTTCTAACTGGGCAAGTTCATTACGTGTATGGGCGGTCTGCTTATCAAATTCTACCCTCAGTTTATAAAGGAGCTCTTTGCCGTCTAAATCTGCTTTTCTTATAATTTCTTTGGCTTTAATCTCTGCTTCTTTTAAAATTTTCTCCGCTACATCTTCAGCTTTTTTAAACTTATTCTTCCCTACCCATCCTTTTACAAGATAACCAATAATGCCTCCTCCTATTAGGGTTCCAAGAATGTATAATACAAATATATATAAATTAATCATTTTTCCTCCTTTAGGTTATCAATGTCTTCTCTAAAAGTTATCTTACAATGTTAACCTCTGCTTATAAAGGCGCAAACTTACTTTTTATTTAAGCTGAAATTTAAAAAACGCGTGATTCCGTAATAATAAAATCTACACGCTCATCTTGAGGGATAGATACAGGAAGGCCATCAATAATCTGACAATCAAAAGCTACACCTATGGTCTTAGTGTGGCTATTAAGAGTCTTGATAAAGCGGTCATAAAAACCACCTCCTCTACCTAGTCTATACTTAGATAGATTAAAGGCAACTGCAGGAACAAATACCAAATCAAGACCCTTAATGGAGCATCTTTTTGTCTTTTTAATATCCGGCTCTTTAACACCATAAGGCCCTTTTGAAAAATCACTTTCTAAATCCCCAATTTTATAGGGAACGAGATTCTTAGTTTTTAAATCCATCACAGGAAAACAAATCTCTTTTTTACCTAGCACCTTCCTCACCATCCCTAAAAGATTCACTTCCCCTCTTAAAGGGTAATATAACATAATAACTTCTGCCTCTTTATATATAGAAAGATTGGATATAATTCTTTCAACATTTTTACTCCTCCTTTCTAGTTCATCCTGAGGAAAAGAAAGTAACTGTTTTAAAAGTCTCTTTCTTACGTTCTCTTTAGTCTCTACCATAATCATAAAGTTATTATATCATTTTATTACAATAAGTAAACCTCAAATTTGTTAATATTTTAAGGGGTTTTCAGCTTTTCTGTTTAAATCTTTAATATATTTGCTTACTTTGTTTTTTAAAGGAATTTTGACCCTATCGCTTATTTACTTTTCCTTAGCGAGTTTAATAATGAGAATGGTGTTATTTTATTCCAACAGGAAAATTCCTTTGTAGGGAATTTGATTATTTCTCTCTCTCTTTTTTATGCTCTTTAATAATCTTCTCTATTAAACGAAAAGGAACCTCTTCGTATCGCTTAAACTCCATAGAAAAAGTTGCCCGTCCTCTGCTTAAAGAACGGAAATCTTCAGCATATCCAAACATCTCTGCTAAGGGGGTCTCAGCAATTATAATTTTTTGATTGTCTTTAGTGTCAATACTTAATATCTTACCTCGACGAGAACAAATATTTCCCACCAGACTACTAACATACTCTTGAGGAGTAACGATCTCAACATACATATAAGGTTCTAGGAGAGTGGGCTCTGCTTTTAGAAAAGCTTCTTTAAAACAGCCTCTCGCTGCAAGCATAAATGCTAAATCAGAAGAATCAACCTCATGATAAGAACCATCAATAACAGTTACCTTAACATCTACCACAGGATATCCTGCATAAACTCCTTTTTTCATTGCTTCTTTTATACCTTTTTCTACAGCAGGAATATAATTCTGGGGTATAGCCCCTCCCTTTATTTTATTCTCAAAAACAAACCCCTCCCCTCGCTTTAAAGCAATAAGCTGAATAACTACGTGACCATATTGACCACGTCCCCCTGTCTGTTTTATATGCCGGTATTCACCTATACTTTCTGATTTAATCGTCTCTTTATAAGCAACTTTGGGACGACTAATCTCAGCATTAACTTTAAATTCATCTTTTAAGCGCTCTACCATTATCTCTAAGTGCAACTCTCCCATACCGGAAAGAATTATCTCACTAGTCTCCTCATCGGTCTCTGCTATAAAAGTAGGGTCTTCTTCGGATAATTTAGCTATTGCTTTTCCTAATTTATCTTGATCATTACGACTATGTGGCTTAATGCTTATAGACATAACCGGAGAAGGAAACTTAATCTCTTCTAATATAAGGGGGCGCTGAATACTCGTTAACGTATCGCCTGTAGTAGTATTTGCCAGGCCAATAAAAGCAGCAATTTCTCCTGCACAGATTAAATCTTTATCCTCTCTTAAATTAGCATGCATAGCAACAATACGGCCTACACGTTCCTTTTTATTTTTGGTAGCATTTAGAATATAAGAGCCGGCTTCTAAATATCCCGAATACACTCTTACATAGACTAATTTTCCTACATGAGGGTCTGTTTGAATCTTAAAAGCTAAGGCGCTAAAAGGCTCATCTAACGAAGGTCTGATTTCTACTATGTTATAGGGAGGATTAATATCTTTTCCTTTATATACGGATAAATCTAAAGGAGAAGGTAGATATAAGGTAATAGCATCAAGTAATTTTTGAATTCCTTTGTTTTTTAATGCTGACCCACATAAAATGGGTGTAAGTTTATTAGCAACGGTTGCCTTTCTTAAAGCATTGTGTATTTCCTCAATAGATAAGGAATTTTTTTCTTTTAACAACTTTTCCTTAATTACTTTATCAACTACAGATATCTTCTCAAACATCCTGCAACGCCACCTCTCTGCTTCTTTGTAATCCTCAGGAGGTATATCTTGGATAACAAAATCTTTCCCTAAACTTTCATCTTTGTATAAATACGCCTTCATTTCTATAATATCAATTATACCTTTAAGCTCGTTTTCTTTCCCCCAGGGTATCACTATAGGGACAACTTCTGCATGTAATCTTTTTTCTACACTCTCTACTACTTTAAAATAATCCGCTCCTCTTCTATCTATCTTATTTACAAAAGCTATCTTGGGGATATTGTATTTATCTGCCTGCTGCCAAACTGTTTCTGACTGAGCCTCCACTCCCCCTACCGCACAAAATACAATTACTACCCCATCAAGTATACGCAAAGAGCGCTCAACTTCAGCAGTAAAATCAACATGACCGGGAGTATCTACAATATTTATACGTCTATTCTTCCAGAAACAGGTGGTGGCTGCAGAAGTAATAGTTATTCCTCTTTGGCGTTCTTGTTTCATCCAATCCATCTGAGCTTTGCCTTCATGAACTTCACCTATCTTATGGGATTTGCCGGTGTAAAAAAGAATTCTCTCGGTAAGAGTGGTCTTGCCTGCATCGATATGAGCAACAATACCGATATTTCTAATCTTACTTAAATCAAAGAAAGTTTTTATTTTCTCTATTTTTTCTCTATCAATATTAACTTTCTCTTTAGGTTTTTTTATTTCCTTAGAAACAACTTTTTTCGTATCATCCTTAGAGACCTTCTCTATTTTTTCTTCAGAAAGCAGTTCTTCTCTCTTCTCTAAATTTTCTTCTCTGGTTTCTTTTAGGGATTCCTTTACTATCTTTTTATCTTCGACCTCTTCTTTTTCTTCTAAAGAAATATTTTTAAAACGCCTTATTTGGTCTTTTAACTTTATGATTTCCTCATCTTTTAAAAGTAGCTGTTTTTTCTTTGTATTAAGTTCTTCTTCCAATAATCCATAATCTTCTTTTAAAGCATTGTAGTCATCTTTAGCAACCCAAGAGCTTTTTTCTAATTTATCTTTAAGCTCGTTTGCGTTTTTAGTAATCTCTTGTATTCTTAAAGAATATTCCTCTATTTTGCCTTTAAGTTGATTTATCTCTTTTTCTCTTTCTTCTGCCATTTTCTCTACACGTATAAGTTCTTCCTTTGCGTATCTTAACTCTTTATTTAGTTTTACATTTTTTGAAAACTCTTCTTCTAATTCTCTATCTTTATCTGCCAATTTTTGATTTATCTTTACACTCTCATCTTTAACCTTCTCAACTTCTTGGGTCTGATGCTCTACCCACTCCTTATATCTTAACAATTCCTTTCTTAAAGACTCTATGGCAGCCTTTTTCTGTGCTTTTTCATTTTGCAATTCTTCAATTATCCTTTTGTGCTCATCTAAATTAATCTCTAAAGATTTTACTTTGCTTTTTAAGCTATCTATTTTATTTTTTAACTTCTCCCTATCTTCTTTTTTTTCTGTTTTTTCTTCATAAGTAAATGAGTATATTACTATCCCTACACCTGCAAGAATAATTAAAATAACTAAAATAACCATCATTTACCCTTTCTTATCCCTTTATTTATTCTTTTATCTAAATAATACCATATTTTCTAAAATAATTGTAAGGGCTCTTTTTCTATCATATAATAAACCTAACAAAAGGTACCGTTCTAACCTACGCGGTTAGAAAAGCTCGGTGGGGGAAACTCTTTTCTTTAAACAATATGTCTATAGAAATATTGATTGGGACAAGTGGATATAACTACTATCACTGGCGAGATAAATTTTATCCTAAAAATCTCTCTCCAAAAAATTGGTTAGAATTTTATGTACAATATTTTAATACTGTGGAACTTAACGTAACTTTTTACCGCCTTCCCTTTGAAGCTGCTTTTAAAAGTTGGTATAAACGGACACCTCATAATTTTAAATTTGTAATAAAAGGGTCCCGCTTTATAACTCATATAAAACGCCTTAATGATTGTGAAGACCCTTTAAAGCTTTTGTTCTTGAGGGCATCTCATTTAAAAAATAAACTTGCTTGTGTTTTGTGGCAGATGCCCCCTTCTTTTGGTTATGATGCAAAACGCATTAAGAACTTTGTTAATTTACTGAAGAAATGGCCTCAGTATCTTTACAGCTTTGAATTTCGTAATAAAAGCTGGTTTAATGAGGAATTATTTGCTTTATTTAATAAACACAATATAAATCTTTGCATTGCCGACTCTTCTTCCTATCCCTCTACAGAAATTATTACCAGTAATTTTTTATATCTCCGTTTCCATGGGGGCAAAATTCTTTATACTTCTGAATACTCAGAAAAAGAAATTAAAAAATGGAGTGAGAAGATAAATAAATGGAAGAAAGATAAGAAAATAATTTTTGCTTTTTTTAATAACGATGCTTATGGTTTTGCTATAAAAAATGCTCTTCAGCTTAAAAAACTATTATCTGGTTAGCTTAAAGAAATGAAAGAATATAAATTAAAAACTTTTTCTTCGCCATTTATTATCAACTATCAAGACAATTTAAATCCTGAACAGCTAAAAGTTGTATATGAAGCAGATGGCCCTTCTTTAGTATTAGCAGGTGCTGGCAGTGGGAAAACACGTGTTCTTATCTATCGCCTTGCTTATCTTTATGAAAAAGGATGTAATGTGAGAAATATACTTCTTGTTACCTTTACTAATAAAGCTGCCCAAGAAATGATTAACCGTGCAGAAAGGCTTCTTAGAATGAGCCTAAAGGGACTTTGGGCAGGAACTTTCCATCATGTGGGAAATCTTATTCTCCGTAATGAGAGCCATCTTTTAGGATATTCTTCAAATTTCAGTATTATTGACAAAGAAGATGCTAAAGACCTAATTGATGATTGTATTGAAGAGCTAGGATATAAAAAATCTACCAAGCTATTTCCTAAAAAAGAGCTCATTTCCAATATATGGAGTTTAGCAATTAATTCTTTCAAAGATATTGAAGAAATCATTATTAAAAATTATCCCCATATTGAAGAATTCATTCCTGATATAAAAAGAATTCTCCATCGCTATACAGAAAAAAAGAAAAATGCTAATATTATGGACTTTGGAGATCTTCTTTTAAATTGGCTGAAAATATTAAAAATAGATATTATAGGCCAAAAATATGCCAAGCTTTTCCATTATATTCTTGTAGATGAATATCAGGATACTAATCGTCTGCAGTTTGAAATATTAAAAATAATCTCCAGTTATCACAAAAATATTCTTGTAGTAGGTGATGATGCCCAATCTATCTATTCTTTTCGTGCTGCTGATATAAATAATATTCTTGACTTCCCTAAGGTATTCAAGGGAACAAAAATATTTAAACTGCGCACTAATTATCGTTCCACTCCTCAAATCCTTAATTTAGCTAATGAAATTATAAAACACAATAAAAAACAGTTCCCTAAAAAACTTAAGGCTATAAAAAAAGATGACGAAACTCCTGTGGTTGTAAAAACAAAAGATGTTTATCAACAAGCTCAATTTGTTGCTCAACGCTTAGTGGAATTAAATTACCAAGGTATACCTTTAAATCATATGGCTGTGCTTTTCCGTTCGCGCTTCCAAGTTTTAGAATTAGAAGTGGAGCTTTTAAAGAGAAATATACCTTATTTTGTAAGAGGGGGTGTAAGATTTTTTGAACAGACGCATATCAAAGATATACTTTCTTACTTGAAAACAATAATAAACCCTAAAGATGAACTCTCTTTTAAAAGAGCTCTTTCATTACATCGAGGAATTGGACGTCGGTTTGCTCACCACATCTGGGAAGATTTACGGATTAAAAGAAAGAACATACAAGAGATTATAAAAAATCTTCCCAAAAAACAAAAAAAGGGATTTCAAGAATTTACTGACATTATTCAAACAATAAAGGAGATAAAACCTCCTGAAGCAGCCATTAGAGAAATTCTTAAAACATATCGTGATTATTGCTATGTCACTTTTGATAATCCCCAAGATAGAATTTCTGACTTAGAAGAACTGGCAAAAATGGCACGTAGTTTTCCTAATATAAAAAGATTTGTTTTAGAATTAAGCTCTTATGAAGATTTTAAAGGAGAGACGTATTTTTCTTATCGTGATAAAAGTCAAATTCTTGTCCTTACTACCATCCATCAGGCAAAAGGATTAGAATGGGAGGTGGTGTTCCTTATTGGATTTAGTGATTATGAATTCCCTCATCCTAAGAGCCTTAATTCCCCTGAGTTATTGGAAGAAGAACGGAGGCTTTTCTATGTAGCCACTACACGAACAAGGTCTCTTTTATATATAACCTATCCACAAAATAAATATACTTTTAAAAATGGCCTTATTATCTCTAGAGCCTCAATGTTTTTGTACGAACTTCCTCAAAACTCCTACCAAGAATGGAACATATATGAACCGGATAATGCCAGTTTCTATTTAGATTAATTAGCAGAGAGGAAGAAATAATTATTAAGGTAGAAAGAGGCAGGACTTGTATGCAATATACACAAAGTGTATAAGCTGAAAGCTTTATTGCATCCAA
>CAZWON010000014.1:0-16182 GCA_964635565.1 uncultured Planctomycetia bacterium | reverse complement strand
AAAGGAATTAGGTATTGGGAGGGAAGGTGAAGAAGTATGCGCGGGGGGGGACTTGTATGCAATATACACAAAGTGTATAAGCTGAAAGCTTTATTGCATCCAAGTTAATAAGTGTGAATCATAAGTTAAAGGAATTAGGTATTGGGAGGGAAGGTGAAGAAGTATGCGCGGGGGGGGACTTGAACCCCCACGGCTTGCGCCATACGCCCCTCAAACGTATGTGTCTGCCTGTTCCACCACCCGCGCAAAATATCAAACAACAATCTATATACCACAATCCTTTATTTAAGGCAAGCAACAAATTAAAAGAGAAAAAGACTTATTGGTAAAAAGATTTTTATGTTTTATAATTTAATCTATGGCAAAAATAATATTTTTAGGTACCTCTGCCAGTATCCCCTCTCACAAGAGAGACAATGCATCTTTTTTGTTTGTTTATAAAAAAAATTTTTTTCTTATCGATTGTCCTGGTTCTATTGTTTATAAACTAAAAAAGGTGGGCGTTAACTATAAAAAAATACATAACATTATCATTACCCACCATCACCCCGATCATCTTTATGGACTGCCCCATTTTATCCATACCCTTGCTTATACAAAAACCCCTCTCTATATATTTAGCAACAAAAAAACAATTACTATAATAAAGAAAACTATTAAGTTATTCGGGCTAAATAAAAAAGATTTTCCTTGCTTACACTACATTGATGTTTTCAGAAAAGAGATTTTTTTATCTCAAAGAGGGCTTAAACTTAAAGCCATACCCAATAAGCATATCAGCGAGTCTTTTGGTATACTTTTTTTATGGAAAAACAAATCCTTACTTTATAGCTCTGATACTACTATCTGTTCTGGTATTATCCAGACAGCACATAAAAGTACTTATCTTATCCATGATTGTACAGCCTCTTCGTATTTTTTTAAAAAATATCCTTCCTTATATAAAATGCACACAGATGCTAAGAGTCTTGCTCAAATATGTAGCGGTAAACTGCCAAAAAAAATTATTCCTTTTCATTTTCTCTTACTCAACAGGAAAGAAGAAAACAAGATAAAAAAAGAACTAAAACCTTTAAAAGACAAACTAATTTATCCTTGTGATTTTTACTCTATAACTTTGTAAATTATCTTTATATATTTTTAAGATAGTGGGTAAGACAGGCAAGCTGACAGGATAAATCAACATCTTTAATAATAACCTCTCCTGGTAAATTTAGTTTCAGGGGAGCAAAATTTAAAATTGCCTTAACCCCGTATAAAATAAGTCTCTCTGCTATTTTCTGGGCCTCTTCCTTAGGAACAGTAATAATACCTATTTTTATATTTTCTTGCTTAATAATGGTACTCATCTTTTTAAGAGGAAACACCTTAAGAATACCATAATCTTTTTGTCTCTTTTTATCAATATCGAAACCAGCTTTTATGTCAATGCCTTGCTCTCTAAATCCCTTATAGAAAGAAATTGCTTTAGCTAAATTACCAAATCCTACAATACATGCCTTCCACGTTCTGTCCAAACCTAAGATAGTCTGAATCTGATTTTTAAGAAAAACCAATGAGTACCCCACTCCTTTTCTGCCAAACTGACCAAAATAAGAAAGATCTTTGCGGAGTTGATGCGGGCTTATTCTTAAGAATTTGGCAAAGTCCTTAGAAGAAATAATTTCTTTTTTTTCATCTAAAAAATAATTAATGGCTCTTAGATAATATGAAAGCCTTATTAAAGTTTGGTCAGGAACTTTCTTCTTGTTTCCCATCAAGCTCAATATCTCCCCAAAAAAATAATTTCCCTTTAAAAGCAACTACTACCGCCTCAATAATACTATTCTTTTTTGCTCTTTCACATACTTTTTGAATATCTTTTTCCTTCTTAAGCATATTGGAATAAAGAGTGGCAAAAGTATCGGCTATAAGGACATCTTTGGCCAATACCATTACCGCATCTGCTTCTCCAAAATTAATGCTGTGCCCTATCTTGGAAGAAGAGGTGCATATTCCAAAAGAATAATTTCTCTTTCTTATTTTCAACGTTAAAAAGGGCCAGTCAAAATATTTTCCACAATACAACCCTATTTTTTTATCTTCTTTGATATTTAAAAAGATATCTCCTCCATTTTCTATAATTACTTCTTGTGAATATTTTAGAAGTTCTTTACCTACATAAAAAGCCACAGCACCCGCAACAGCAGAAAAAGGACCTAAACCAGAAAGCTTAGATGCCTTTAGCATATCTTGAATAATAAAAGGAGCATTTTCATCGAAAGGAAGAGAGGAAAGCGCGCTAAGAAATGATGGATGTTCTTTAATGTAATTTTCTATCTGGGAATAGTAATTTTTAAGTATGTTTTGGACAAACTCTTTATTTAAGGGTTCAGAAGAAATAATATAAAGGTCACTCTCTTGATAGGATATTTCCAGACTAAACTCATTTTTCAAAAAATAACGATAGAATCTCTCCTCATACATATTAACTTCTATTTCTGTATAAATACTAGACAATTAATGATACGTAAGCTGGTAGCTGTTGGCTCTTTAATCAAAAATCAAAATGAAAGAGCAAAATGCAAAAGACACATTCCTGCCACCTATGAGCTAACAGCGAAGAAGTTACTTTCTGTTGTAGGCCATTTTAGCATATCCGTGGCAAATTAAGGGAGTAAGAAAAATCCAGAATCCTTTCGCCTCCAGAAACTGTCTTAATTATTACCTTGCTCTGTTTTGTTATCGTCCCAATAATGGAAGCTTTTCTAAAGCCATTATTATGCAAAAACTTTATGGCTTCTTTGGCTTTCTCCTTGGAAATAACTATTACCGCTCTTCCTTCAGAAGCAAGATAATAAGGGTCAACCCCTAATAGTTCACTTGCTGCTTTTACATCTTTACGTAGGGGAATATTGTTTTCAAAAATTTTTATACCTAAGTTTGTATTTAATGAAATCTCATTTAAAACGCTCGCTAACCCCCCCCGTGTTGGGTCACGCATAAATCTTATAGAAGAAAACTTTTTCCAAAGAGGGATAAGGACTTTATTTAAGCATTGGCAATCACTTTTTATATCAAAATCAAATATCTTGTTCCTGCTAAGAAGAATTGTTATGCCATGTTCAGCAATGCCACCTGTAATAATTACTTTATCGCCGACTTTAATTTTACGAAAGGAAGAGCTTCTTCCTTTTAACCTTTTTCCTATCCCTGCGGTACTAATAAATATTCCATCTATTTTTTTCTTCTCAACAACTTTAAAATCACCTGTTACAACTTTTATACCAGAGTTTTTAGCAGCTATTTTTATAGAAGAGACTATTTTTTCTAAGGTCTTTATTACAAATCCTTCCTCCACAATTATTGCTAAGCTTAAATAGAGGGGTTCGGCAGCACTTACACATATATCATTAACTGTTCCATAGATAGAAAGTTTTCCTATATCAGAATCAGGGAAAAATAGAGGTTTAACTGTAAAAGAATCGCAACTGAAAACGAACTCTCCAATCCTTGCTGAATCATTCAATTCCCTAAGAGAAGGATTGGAAAGAGAAGAGAGAAACACATCGCGAATAATGTTGTAAGTATCGCGCATTCCATCCCCATAGCTTAAAGTAATCCTTTCTCCCATTATTGACGAAACTCTAATAATTATCTTAAGTAATTCAGAACCACTATCTTAGTCGGAGGTAAAAGAGAAGATTTATCAACTACTAACTCTCTTTTTTCTTCTACTCTATCTTTACCTTTAAGAAACTTATCTACTCCATCAATGTCAAAGCTTAATTTAGGTGTTTTAAAATGCATGGGAATAAAGATCTTTGGTTGCAATTTTCTTAAAAGAGCAGTGGCCTCGCTATGATTTATAGTAAAAACTCCTCCTACAGGAACTAAAGCAACGTCAATCTCGTGGAATTTACTGTAATCAATATCTAAAGTTCCTAAATCGCCAAAATGAACAACTTTTAAATTCTCCGCATTGATGATAAAAATAATATTTTTGCCCCGTTGAGACCCGCCTGTTGAATCATGATAACTGCTTACTCCTTCTACAACAACATCTTTCATCTTGAAAACTCCTTCTTTGTCTATGATCTCTGCACTTTGAAGACCATTGGTAAAATCATGATCGGCATGGTGATGAGATATAGTAACGATATCGGCGGTTTCTCCAATAGGTAAATATTTTACTGCTCCAGAAAAGGCGCCAGGAGCATAAGGATCAGTTATTATTTTTATTCCTGAGGAAAGTTCAATCAAAAAACACGCATGGCCTAACCAGGTAATTTTCATATCCACCCCCCATTAATCTTTGACTTACTTTTTTAAACATTTTATTTTTCTTAAGATATCTTTGGATACTCCAATATCAGCAATATATATTTTACCACACTCCCTTCTTCTTTCTTTAAGAAAAAAGCATTTCTTAGGAGCAATAAAAGTAATAGTACAATGGGCTTTTATGCTTTCTCCCATAACTTTGCCTGTATCAGGATTAAGACCTGAGGGTATATCGCAGGAGATTATTTTTTTTGCAGATGTATTTAAAATTTTTATAGCATCTTTCAAAAATTCATTCAATTCGTGGTTAATTCCAATTCCTAAAATTCCCTCTAAAATAAAATCAACTCCCTTTGTAAGCATCTTTAGTTTAAATAAATCTTTCTTGCTACGTATAAAAATGATATCTTTAATAAGACGGCGTAAAATTTTATATTGATAAAAACTCTCTTCTTTTAGCTTCTTCGGAGAAATAATTGCTATTTTTACCTTATAACCAGAAGCTAATAATTTCCTCCCACAAGCTAAAACGTCTGCTCCGTTATTCCCTCTGCCTGCTATAATTAAAACTTTCTTACCCATCCTCAACTTCTTTATTATATAACAGAGATTGCTAGAAGCATTTTCAATAAGGATACGTTCTTCCAGGCCAAGCTGGCGAGCTTTCTCTTCTAAAACTCTTATGCTTTTTACACTCAAATATTGATTAACCATATAAACCCTTTAGGTAGTATTTTTAATGCGCACTCCAAGAATTGTTTATATGAAGAAGAAAACTTGCAGGATTAATGGATGCCTTCTCTTTTATCTTTTTTAAATAAATCTAAAAATCTATCTTCGTAATCTTTATATACATTCCAATGATCTAATTCATCTTTAAGTTCTCTGGCTTTTGAAATATCCTTCTGTGCTTCTTTAAAAAGCCTCTCAATTTTTTCTCTTATTGATTGCGGAAGTTTTGTATATGCGGAAAGGTCTTTCTTGATGCGCTCAATATCCTCTTCGCTTAAAGGAGGGGGAGTTTGAGTTTCTCCTTTAAGATAACTCATCAACTTGTCAATCTCTGCTTCAATAAACTTTGCACGTTCAATAAGGGGATTCAAATTCAAATTAAGCTTAAGATAGTCATCAATAATCTTAAGTAAGCTGACATTAGCACGGGGATTTTCTATTTGCACAGTATAAAAAGGTATCTCTGCCAATAAACATATTCCTTTTACGCCCATCTTCTTACTCATTCCCAAAATAAGACCATTTAACCCGCTTATCTGTCCTTCGCTAAGAATTTTTAAATTGAAATTTTTAAAATTTTCCAATAAATCTTTTTGTGTGGCTACAATCCATACTTTAGAATCAGAACGATGGTCTATAGGCTCTGGTTTAGCGGCAAAACTTATAACCATTTTTATATCGTATCTCTTGGCAAAAGCTATTACTGCCTCAGCAAGATTCTGGGCATATTCTAAAGGAGGTTGGGCTTCTCCTAAGAATAGAATTATATGAGGACGATTTTTAGCCTTATAATAATAAAAAAATCCTGCGGGCATATGAGGTAAACTTAAAATTCCTTTTTCTACAATAACACCTGCGGGTTTAAAAAAATCCCCCGCTTCTAATTTGGCAAACATTTTAAAATCCAAAACCTCTCTTAAAAATAGAACTGTTCTATAAGCTACTTCTCCCATACCCGGCCAGGCAACAATCAAAATAGGATTCTTTAATTTAGGGTTTGCTATTCCTTTAATCATTTTTTTATTATTGGTGTTTACTATTATAATATTATAATCTACCATAACTTATATAAAACACAAGAATAAATTTAACCTTCTCTAAAACAAGCAGGCTAACAATCTTTTATTTTCTTATTGGAGATTAAATATTTCTAAATAAAAGAAGGGATCGCTTTAAAAATGTTTTTTATTTAAGGATTTATCTTTCGCCTTAGAAGCATTTTTATCCGTGCTAAAAGTCTCTGCCCATCAAAAGGCTTGGTCATATAATCATCTGCGCCCATATCAATCCCCTTCAACTCACTATCAACATCTTTCTTGGCGGTAAGCATCATTATGGGAATAAGGGCTGTCTCGAGACGGGACTTTAAAATTTTAGTTGCTTGAAAACCATCCATTTCTGGCATCATAATGTCCATAATAATCAAATCAGGTTTTTCCCTCATTACAAGAGCCACTGCCTCTTTACCGTTGGAAGCTTTTATTACTTCATAACCTGCACTCTTAAGGCGCACTTCTAAAATTCTTTGAATATGCTCCTCGTCGTCTGCTACCAAAATTTTTGGAACCTTTCTTTCTTCTTTAGATAAAGGGGGTTCGAGTTTCTCTGCAATATCTACAACTTTTACAACTTCCTCTAAAGTAGTTAATCCTCGGGTCACTTTTTCAAGCCCATCCTCTATCAATGTCTTAAACCCTTCTTTTTGTGCTGCTTTAAAAATATCTTCCTCGCTAGCTCTATTAGCAATAAGCCTTTTTATTTCTTCAGTAATAGGCAAGATTTCAAAAATTCCTATTCTATCGAAGTAGCCACTAAAAAGGCACTTTTCGCAACCACGACCGCGATAGAATTTATCGATAACAAGTTTATCTAAATAAGGTTTAACTTTAGTTACAATCTCCTCGGGTGGCGTATAACTTTCCTTACAGTAAGAACAAATACACTTTGCTAAGCGTTGAGCAACAATCACAATAAGAGAAGATGAGATAAAATAGGGCTCTAAACCAATATCTAAAAGCCGGGTAATAGAAGCTATTGCTCCTGTGGTATGTAAACTAGATAAAACCAAATGCCCTGTTAAAGCAGCTCTAAAAGAAATTTCTGCAGTTTCTTTATCTCTTATTTCTCCTACCAAAATCACATTGGGATCTTGACGGAGAATACTTCTTAACCCACTGGCAAAAGTAAGATTCTTTATGGGATTAATCTGAATCTGAGTAACTCCTTCGATAAGATACTCTATAGGGTCTTCAATGGTAATGATATTTTTTGTCTCACTTTTTATAAAATTAATCGCAGCATAAAGAGTTGATGTTTTCCCCGAGCCAGTGGGTCCCGTAACTAAAATTATCCCTTGTGGCTTCATACAAAAATTTTTAATTAAACCCAATTGATTATCATCTAACCCCAATTTTTCCAGTTGAATTTTTGCCTGGTTATTATCTAAAATTCTTAATACTACTTTTTCTCCATAATAAGTGGGGAGCACAGAAACACGCACATCTATTTTTCTCCCCTGAACAAAAATACTTGTGCGACCATCTTGAGGTTTTCTCTCTTCTGCTAAATCTAAATTACTCATTACTTTTATGCGAGCAACAATAGGAGAGAGTAACTGCCGAGGCAACTCAATAACATCTTTTAAATCACCATCTACCCTATAACGTATTCTTACAATATGCTCCTGTGGCTCAATATGAACATCACTTGCTCTTGCGCTTATAGCATCACTGAGCAAAAAATTCATCATTCTTGTCACTGGTCCATACTCAGTTACTTCTTGGCTCTTCATACTGCCGTCTTTTCTTCCCTGGGGAATCATTTTTGCTTCTTCCATAATAATGTTTTTAAATAAATCATAAAGGATATCGTGAGAATTATAATACTTCTCAATACATGTCTCAATATCACTTTTAGTCGCCAATAAAGGCTCTACCTCCATATTTATCTGTGCCTTTATCTCATCTACAGCAACCACATCAACAGGGTCACTCATAGCAAGAAAAAGGGTATTATCCTCTTTACGCAATGGGAAAATACCATGCCGTTTAGCTACATCATAAGGAATAAGTTCTATTACTGAAGGATCTATTGACGCAGGGTCTAATTTAGCAATAGGCATATGAAACATATTAGAAAGCACTTTTATCAAATCCTCTTCTTTAATAAAACCCATTTCTACTAACAAATCCTGAAGGGGTTTCTTAGCGCCAATTTGTTTAATCTCTGCTTCTTCTAACTGTGCTTCTGTAATAAGCCCTTCTTTTAACAGCTCCTCTATTAAAGCTTTCAAGGCCTTCCTCCTCTATGTCTTATATTTATTAACGATCTGCTCTATTTCTTCAAGAGAACAAGGCTTAGCAAGGTAATCATCCGCCCCAATTGATTTAGCAAAAAAATCTTTCATTGAAGGATACCCTGTGAGAATAACTGTTTTTGTTTTAAGTTGATTTTCTTTAACAAATTTAACCAGCTCAAGACCTGTTACCTCAGGCATATTATGGTCAATAAAGGCTATATCATAATTTCCCTTTTTTAACTCCTTTAAAGCCTCTTCGCCATCACAAACTACATTTACCTTATGACCTTTTTTTTCTAAAAAAATTCGTAAAATCCCTCCCCACTCTTTATTATCATCGGCAACAAGAATCCACATTGCACTCTCCTTTTCTTCCCTTAACATAAATTCTAATCTATGTCAACTTTAAACTAAAGAAGATAATCAACGAGTTTCTTTAATTCTCTTAAATTAAGGGGCTTTCCTATAACAGGAATGGCTTTCTCTTTGATAATATAATCTCCCAGGCGTTCATATTCCACTCTGTATCCTGACATTATCAAAATGGCAATATCTTTTGTTTTCTTATGCTCTTTTAGATGCCCAATTACTTCATATCCATTCATCTTCGGCATTTTCATATCAAGGATAATTAAGTCTACGTTTTTTTCTTCTAAATACCTCAGTACTTCTTCTCCATTATAAGCTTCAGTAATATTATGGTATCCCATCTCATTAAGGGCGTGTATAACAAGACTTACTATCTCGTGGTCATCATCTACTACCATTATCTTCTTTCTTAAACGTTCGTCTTTCTCACTTATTAAAGAACTACAAAAATTATTAAATGTTTCTTCAAAATCCTCTATAGCATTATAGGAAAGTGCGAAACACCCGTAAGAAAACTCTATATCTACTTCTTCGGTTGTCTCTAAAATAGCCTCTTTTAAAGCTCTTCTTATTTCTTCTCTTTTCTGGTTTACGTCTTCTTTGGTGCCATAAGTAATAATCATAATATGTAAATTATCTTTACCAATAACAATGTCGGTATTTCTTTTTGTTTCCAATATCTTCTGTAACTTTTTTATGGTTTGGAGAGCATTTCCTGTGCTCTCTTCTATTTTGGAATAATTATCTATTCTTAAAACAAATACTAATCTCTCTGTAAAGTCTTTCTCCTGAGTAACTGCAGCTCTAACCTCTTCATAGAATTTCTCTTCCTGTGGTTTATACTGTGGTAGGGTAAAAGAAAATTTTGTCCCCTCTCCTAATTTACTCTCTACCCAAATACGACCCCTGTGTAACTCTATTATACCCTTGGTGATAGCTAAACCCAAACCCGTCCCTTTCTCTCCTGGGCCATATTCTCTTCCAAACTGCATAAATTTATCAAATACTTTATCTAAGTTCTCTGGGGCAATCCCCTTGCCTGTATCTCTAACAGAACATTTTACCTCCTCCCCTTCTTCGCTTACAGAAATTTCTATATAGCCACTATCGGTAAACTTAAGGGCATTGCTTACTAAATTTGTAAATACCTGAATAATCTTATCCCTATCACAATAAACCTCTAAATATGGAGAAGAAAAATTTGTTTTTATCTCTAATCCTTTCTCTTTAAAACGTGGGGTAAAAGAAGCGACTACCCCTTTAACTAATTTCACTATATCCACATTGTCCTTTTTTATACGCAATCGGTGCGCCTCTATTTTGGAAATATCCAAAAGACCGTTGATTATCCGCGTCAATCGATCGATATCTTCTAAGCAAATATTAAGAAATTCCTTTTGCTGGGGGGTAGTTTCCCCTAATAGACCTTCTAATACTTGAGAAATTGCTTCTTTTATGGTAGCAAGAGGAGTGCGCAGTTCATGCGAGACTGTAGAGACAAATTCAGATCTCATATTTTCAATCTCCCTAAGGCGAGTAATATCCCTAAGAAGAATTACTGTCCCTATGTTATTACCCTGTTTATCTAAAGTAGAGGTTAATTCAATCTGAAGAATTCTCCCAGAAGGTGTCTGTATTTCTCTGCTCACCATTTTGCTACTATCCTTACGCAAATTTTCAAATAAAGGCAAAAATACCGAAGAAAATTCTCCAGGAATCTCTAAAGCCTCTTCCTTCATATGGAGCATTTCTCTTGCAGCAGGATTAGAAAAAACAATGTGATTATTATTATCCACCATAATTAAACCTTCGTGGATGCTCGAAAACGCTGCTTCCATTTTTGCTTTATTTTCCTCAATAAGTCTTGTCTGTTTAATTACTTCCTCGCGCGCTTTCAAACTTTCTATGCCTAAACCTACCTGATTAGCGAAGGTGTTAAACATATTAATCTTGTAAGGTAAAAATTTCTGTGTATGTTTACTGCTTATAGCAATTCCTCCTAAAACATTATTTCTAACAAGAAAGGATACACAGTGAAAGTGTTGAAGAGTAATAGGTGTTGTATTTTGTGGTGTAATTATTTTGTCTTCTCCATAAAATATCGTCTGATAAGGTTGAGCAAAATCTGATGAAGAAGTAGAAATTTTTAAAGTATCCACAACTTTTTTTCTTAAAGCTTCTATATAAGACCCCTCTACTTCCTCTTCTATCTTTACATAAAAAGAAGTCTTATAAGAATATTTTATAACCAAAATACTGACTGTGCTTTCAACAATTAAAGAAATTTTTCCTAAAACCCATTCTATAAAGTCATTAAGCTTATCCAATGATAAGGCCTGGTTACTTACTTCTTTTACCAGCTCGGTTATTAATATCTTTTCTTCCATACGTTTATTAAAATTAATCTTAATTTGCTATACCAATCGCTCTTAATAAAATATTGATATAGTTGCGATGAGGAATAAAAATAAGCAAAAAAGAAATAGAACTTTCTATATCAATCCAAAGGAAAGACTTAAAACATAAGGTCTTGGTTAAAGAGTTTAATACCTCTTCTGATATATAGCGTGTGCTCTCTTCTTTTTTGCCTGTCCAAATTTGAGGAGGCTTTATGAGAAGAGTTCGATTTATAACTTCTCCTAAAACTTTAACATAAGAACCAAAAACCATCATTCCTACTTCTTTTAAAGATGATTGTACCATTTCGTCCCCGATATTAAATGATAAATTATAGGAACTCCCTAATAATAACTGTAAAAGAAAGGTAGTATTGCTATAGGTAGCGGTAAAAATTGTTTTCCCCTCTAAACCATTTGATATTTTAGAATGCATAATAATTGTCTCTTCTTTGCTATAGGAACAACACTGAGAGACCTCCTCTAGTGTAATAACCTCTGGTAGTGACATTTTAACTTTTTGATTTATAAGATGCGCTAATGCTGTGGCAGCACTTCCTGCACTCATACTTCCTATTTCCCTTAAAGCGTCTAACTGAAAAGGGTTAAGATTTATCATTTAGAAAATATATTGCCCCCCAATAATCTAAATTATTTTATCACACTTAAAAATAAATGTGACAAGAAATTTATTCAGATACTTAAAGAAAGGATGAATACCAAAAAAGGATATAGGATTATTACTGGAGCTCCAAAGCATGCTGGCGTTCAAAGAGCTTCCTATTAATTAATTTTTTCAAAGGGTAATACTCAAGAACCCCCACAATTTTTCTCGAATCTTCTTTTTCTACCACAGGGAGGTAATCTATTACTCCTTTATTAAATATCTGAAAGGCATCTTTTAAGGGCTGGTGCTTATAAAGCACATGATGCACAGGCGAAGCCACATCCTCTGCTAATATAATCTGGTTAAGTTGCTCCTCTGCTAATACTGTTCTTAAGTTTCCCAAAGATATCAATCCTACCAGTTCATCTTTTTTATTAACCACAGGAAAATGATAAGATTCTTTCTCTTTTATTGTTTCAATAATTCTACCCAATGTAGTATTCTCCAGAATAGTGGTAAAATCTCTGCGCATAACATCCCCTACTCTATAAGATTCTATAATATCCTCTTCGGTAACATTTCTACCTGCTTCATCTGCTTTTGTAATACCTATTTTAACAAAAATGGGCCCAATTAACTGAACCATAAAGGTAGTTGCTGCTACAACACTTATAATAATACCTCCTACTCTTCTTCCTTCCTCGCCTACATAACTTAAATTGTGTGCTATAGACATTGCAAGCCCCATAGCAACTCCACCTTGAGTAAATAAACAGATGCCGGTAAATTTTGTAACTGTTTTTTTTGCTTTAGATATTATGGCACCAAGGGTAGCTCCTAAAATTTTTCCTAAACTGCGTGCTATTAGATATCCTAAAATTATCAAAATAACTGAAGTCTGCACAAGAGTATGAGCATCAAGACTTGCTCCTATTACTACAAAGAAAAAAATGTATAAAGGCGTGGCCATCTCTTTTACTGCCCCAAACATCTTCTCACTTATCTTAGGAATAATATTTACTACAACGGCTCCTAAAACCATACTGGAAAGTATCAAATCTAATTTAAAATAAATTGCTAATCCCACAACCAAAGCTACCATTCCTAAAGCTAACGATACAGATAACTCTGGTTCTTTTGTGCGAGAAATAAGAATTGATAAAACCACCCCTGCAACTAATCCTAAAGCAAAACACTGAAGAATTTCAAACAACGGAAAGCCTATAGAATGAAGTAAGGAAAAATGTTCGTGAGCAATCATTGCCTTTGAAAACACGCTTACCAGCCCGTACAAAATAAGTGCTAAACCATCGTCCAAAGCAACTATGGAAGTTAAGGTGGTAGTTAAGGGACCTCTTGCTTTATACTCCCACAATACATTAACCGTAGAAGCAGGATCAGTTGCTGAAGCAATTGCTCCTAAAAGTAACCCTAAATATATTTGTTTAGTAAGAAGTGTTGTAACTAAAAATACCGCCAGAAATGCAAGCATGCCTTCACTTATAAGCATTACATATATAGAACGCCCATATTTTTTAAATACCTCACTTTTTAACTCTGAACCAATAATAAATCCGATAATACCTAAAGTAAAATTAACCAAGGGGCTAAAGGCATTAACATTGGTTTCTGTCCAAATATCCAATACTGATTTACCAAGAAGAAATCCTATAATAATATACCCTACCACTTGAGGAATTTTAAATCTGCGGAAAACTTTCCCCCCGAATACACCTAAAAATATAGCCATGCCTATTAGAGAAACATAATTCATATTATTGAAAGAATTAATGATATTACTTCAATCTCCGGAATATATCCAAAATTTCCTTTGGGCTTTTAGCATCTAAGACGCTTAACTGGAATTCTTTTTTTTCGTAAGACGCGCCAGAGTAGGAAATTATTCCCAGATAGTCATTAAGTAAGTGTTCTATTCTAACTATTTCTTTTTCTTTGTATAAAGATACAGACTCCAGCTCTAAGTGTTTAATGTATCTGTCATCCAAATTAAGAGTCTCTAAATATTTCTCCTCTTCAAGAGAGCGTTAATAAATTGCTTCAATCTCTCCTCTCCTTCTACCACAGCAATAAATGCTTTATCATAAGCTTCGAGCGTCTCTCCTCTAGCATAGACAAAATTAACATTTCCACCAACAGTGGATACCAATGTTCTTTTCTTTTATAATTGCAGTCTCTCTAATACTGTGTTTTCTTGCTAATTCATTAATGGCATCCAGATAATCCTGATTATTATGCATAACAATTAACAACATATTTTTCTACCTTCCCTAAAATAATAATACATATGCTATTAAAAATGTAGAGAATTGTCAAACGATTTTACAAATTAGGATACGTCTGAAATTCTCATACAATCTAAGTAAAGAAGAGTTATTTTTATAAAAATCCTTGAAATCTCTCTAAAAATATAATAGACTCACCCTCCTATAGATAAGAAGGCTTCACAAGAATTTCTAATTTCTATAAATTTCGCAACCGCAGGTTACATATTTCCTCCGCCTTAGCGGACATATTTCGCGGTCAAAGACCGCATATTTCTATAAATTTCTAATTGAAGATCCAATTTCCCGAGAGGTAAAGTCAAATATGGCTATGTTTATTGAGCTATGAGAATTATCAATTGCTTTAATTATGCGATCTCTTACATGACCATTGGGCAAGAAATAGATCTTATTTTATGGTAGACTATAGGTTTTTGAGAAAGGGTAGTGCAGCCGACACAAAGGAACAAGATTATATCTCCAACAAACTTTCTCAGTCTCATAAGGATAATGTCTAGGAGCATATCTTAATATAAAATACATATAGTACAAGTCCTTGGCCTGTTTTTGCTCATCTTCCCTATCGATAAATGTAGCACCTTTATGGTATAAAAACGCTGACGGCTTGGGGCAGTTAATTTTATAGGTTCGTTTTTTTCTCTTATTCTTAATTTCTATAACGATTCTGTATTTGAGAAGAAACTCAAACTTATCGATTTTATTGATGTTAATCTGCCTGCCAACGAGTTTCTCGATTATCTCATCTTTTATTCCCTCAGGGGCGATAAAATCCAATCGCACCTTACCTTCTTTATATAATACTACTGGATACATCCTATCCATCCTTGGATGGCGTTCTTTGTAATCTAAAGTGGAAAGCAGCTCAAAAATGGTCTTGGGATAGACTTTAGCTTTAGTGCCTCCTACTCCAAAGTCAATGTCGGTAGTAGTAATTGGTTTTACTGTGAGGTTGTCCCACAAATACTTTGAATACACATAAGGCATCCATCCACCTACAAGAGTAAGGTCGGCAAGGTAATCTTTTAAGTCCTCCAAAACATTAAAGAAGATAGTTTCGATATTTTCCATTTCAGTCAAGTCGCCTTCCCTTTTCTTCCAGTAATTTACAAAGATACTCAGCGTGTTCTCTTCCTCGGGGCTGGAAGTTATATAGATCAAGATAAAGTTGTAGGTTTGAAACAACAATCAAACCCTTTATTTTTTGCGTATGTAAAAATACACTTGTCTTATAAAAAGGCTTGATTATATGGATATTGCCTCCCCTTACAAGTTCCTTCAGGTCAAGCTTCTGTCGCAGCTTAAGTATGTCTTTATCCCAATCAAACGAATTTAGATAGAAAAATATATCTTGCGTATTCACAAAGGTAGTAATTAGGTTAGCACCCGTATGCAATGTCAGTGCATATTGGTCGTCTCTTAGATATTTTTTTATCTTTTTAAGGAAATTCTTCTCAGGGCTATAGTAAGTGTAAACCTCATTCAAATCAAAGCGATATTCTTTTAACCAGTCAGCAAGGAGGGTTTCTTTATTGGTAAGCAGGGTATAGCTTTCTGGACCTTTTCTAACCCTTTCTACATAACCTCTTTTCTCCATCGCATTTAATACCGCTTGAGCCATACCCAGACTTAGCTTCCCTTTTTTAACAAAATCGCGCACAACCCACTTTTTCTGCGGATTTTTAAACATTTTTCTTAATACCACGGTTGCCTTATCTGCAAAGATATTCTTCATTCCTGTATTTTTTCGCATATTGTTCACCTACCTCTTAATGTCCACTAATCAATGAACATCGAATAGTAAGTGAACATTAATGTCAAGGTTTTTCTAAAGTAAATATAAGCGGGCAGGCAAAACACCAAAGACGCTTGAGTCCCGAGCACGCCAACCCGACCTTACGAAATTCCCATTTGTATGTGCTATCCTGAAAGGATTATCACGAAGTGATAAAAGCACATCCAAAAAGACGTTGAGGGTAACGAATAATATGCGTGTTTTGATAAAAATGGTTAGCTATGGTGGTAAAATAAACGCGGGGCCGATGGGATTTGACAATGCTCTTTGCCAAAGACAAAGTTTTTAAATTAGCATTGCCAAAAATGTATTGGGCCCTCAACCAATGATGAGCTTATTTATCTAAAAGAGCCTGTCAAATAAAAGCAAACGCGGGGCCGATGGGATTTGAACCCACGATCACTTGATCGACAGTCAAGGGA
>CAZWON010000013.1:0-37698 GCA_964635565.1 uncultured Planctomycetia bacterium | reverse complement strand
AGAAGCAGAACATCCTGTAATAAGGTAAACACGTGCACCTTCCTCAACAATAATAATATTATGCACCTTCTGGTTAAACTTATTCTTTTTTAAGAAAAGGCAGGCCTGAATAGGGAGAGTAACATTTTCGCCTTTCTTTACTCTTATAAAATAACCTCCCTCGGTATCATGAGGATAATCTTTTTTCAACTTAGCAAAGGCATTGCCCCAGTATCTTTTTCTAATCTCCGGATATGTGTGGAATGCATCTTGAATGCCCATAATCTCAACGCCTTTAAATAACGAATTATAAAGAACAACTTTATTATCTTGCTGTAAAAAACTTGCCGAGCGTGTTTTTCCAGAAAAATCCATCCCCGAAGAAACAACAATATTTTTATCTCTTTCATCGATTAATTTAGTAAAATCTTTTTTCTCCATGACACACTTTACACTCCTCATATCCTTTTTTTCTTATAACTTCAAACATCTCTTTGGGATTACCAACACACCACAGTTTCCCTTCCATCATTACACATCCTTTCTTGGCTTTCACATAGTCAAGAATGTAACCTGTATGGGTTATTATTAATGCAGATTTACTTTCTTTTTGTAAATAATTATTAAGCACCTTTCCCATAAGAGAAATATTCTCAATATCCACGCCAGATTCAGGTTCATCAAGAAGAAGACAATCTGGATTTTGAAGGATGAGCTGGAAAAGTTCTGCTCGTTTCATTTCACCACCAGAGTAATCAAGATTTATATCTCTGGAAAGATGAGTATGTAAAGAGAGCTTATCTGCCATAGTCTTAATCAACTTTTCATTACTGGATAAAAACTTCGCCATCTGATAAAGTTTTACTCCTCTTATTTTAGGAGGGTGCTGATACATTATACCTAAACCAAGCCACACTCGTTCCTCAACAGACAAATTATTTACAATTTTATTCTTCACAATTATTTCACCGTTGATGATTTTATATCCTCCCAGCCCCATAATGGTTTTTATAAGAGTAGTTTTACCGCTTCCATTAGGGCCAAAAAGAATCATTATTTCACCTTTTTTGATAGTAAGATTTATATTTCGCAAAATGAGTCTATTCTCAATTTCTACACTTAAATTATTTATCTCAAGCATTATCTTTTATTACCCCGACACTCTTTACATATTCCATAAAAATAACTCTGAAAATTTTCTATCAGACATCCTGCAATTTCTCTTTCTTTTAAAGTGGTACAGAAAGGAATATTTATATCATAAATACCACCACACATACGACATAAAAAATAATGATGGTTTTCTATATGTATATCAAAATACGATTTTTCCGGTATAATTCTTATTTCCCGAATTAAATTTTTCTCTTTAAAAATTCCCAAAACAGAATATACAGTAGCTAAGGAAAGCGCAGGAAACTTTTCGGTTATTTTTTCATAAATTTCTTCCGCAGTCAAATGCCTTTTTGCTTTCTTAAGTACTTCATAAATTCCTATACGCTGGGGGGTAACACGAATATTTTTTTCTTTGAATATTTTTACTATCTTCATGGTGTTACTACTATACTATTTGGTAAAGGTTTGTCAATAATTATTTTTATGTAATAATCCTTATTGTATACTCCTATTACTTACATTTTACTATAAGTGGGCAGTATTTTATAATATATTGTATTACAATACCTTAAAACTTGAAAACCTGCAATAAATATGTTAAATTTATATGAAACTTACTTTTACTAAAAACATAAGAAATGGAAAGTAAAAATAAGTTTATTTTTGATGATTTTTATTCATTGCTTAAATATGCTGAGAAAAGAAGAAAATTCCACAGAATAAAATGTGATATAGATGTAACTATTAGGAATCATACACACCCCATTCAAATACAGGCTAAATGTATAGATATATCCTTAGGAGGCATTAAAATAAAAATGTTTTCTTACAATAAGATAAAACTTTATGCCAATGATATCGTAGAAATATGGATATATTTAGAAAATAACGATAAACCAATGCATCGATGGGGAAAAGTTGCATGGTTCAAACAAACAGATATTGCTCTTTATAGGGGAGGTTTATATTTCACAACAGAAAAACCTGTGGATTAATCTATTTTTGTATTTTTACTATTTTTTAGCCATTTTTACCAGTCGATAGATTAAATCTTTACCTAAAAAAGTGCCTAATACACCCCTCCTTGCTTCTTTTTCACAAAAAGAAGTTGTATCATCGCTAATAGAAGCACCACAAATCATAACCACAACAGGGTCCGCAGAGTGAGCTCTTAGTTTACAAGGGGTGGAATGGTCTCCTGTAACAGCAATAATTACATCATTAGAAAGATGGGGTAAAAGATTTCCAAAAAAATATTTATCAATCGTTTCAATAATTTCCTTCTTCTTATTACAATTTCCATCGTGTGCTGGTTCATCAGGACCTTTAATATGAATGTAAAGAGCGTCAAATTTTTTAATATTATCTATTGCTTTATCTGCCCATATCTTATAATCTTTTCTTAAATCACCTGATGGTAAAGGAATATCAATTACATTCATTCCACATAAAAGAGCAATTCCTTTTTCTACAGGCATTTGCACAAAACATCCAAAATTCAAAGATGTAGTTTCTCTTATAGGGATAAACTTAGGTAATCTATTTCCTGCATCACGGGATAAAATTAAATTAGCAGGTAGTTTACCCTCTGATACTCTTTTTTTATTTATTTCACTTTTTTCAAGAACATCTTTTGATTTTATTGTAAATTCGTTAAGCAATTTTGCAGATTCAAGTGCTTTCTCATCGTTTTCATAGCCTAACATAGGTTTAGCTTCGCAGAGATAAGGCTCAAATTTTTCTTTAGCAAGACCAAAAACACCTTTTTTATCATAAGCAGGATCGGTATTGGTTATCCATCCACTTAAGTTACCTCCTTTCCTTATGACTAAAACTCCACGGTGACCAATAGTATTTTTAAATTCAAATGTTGCGTTACTTAAACTAACTTTCGTATTGATTTCTTTGGCTAATTGAGTTGCTTCAGATGTAGTTAAATTTCTCCCCACGCGACGGTCAATTATCTTAAAAGAGTTGCTTTCTATGGTAGCAAAATTTACTCTTAAAGCCAAATCACCATCATTAATTTTTAACCCTTCTGCATAACTTTCAAGGGGGCCCCTTCCTGTATAGACTTTATCTGCTTCATAACCTAAAAGAGAAATTACTGCAATATCAGATTCAGGAGCAATCCCTTTACCTACAGGATATATAAATCCTTGTGCTCCTTTTTTGGCTAAACCATTCATTAAAGGTATATTTGCCATTTCCAGGGGAGTTTTATTTTGCATTTCTTTGATAGGTAAATCACCTACGCCATCAAGAACAATATAAAATATTTTCTTCATAACATTACCTCTCCTCTTAAATCATTTACCTACTTTATTAAGGTTTGATTATATGTATTTCATAAAGGGAAGGCATCTTTCTTGTTTAATCAACATTTGGAATAACCACATGCATCACAGATTAGACACCCTTCTTTATGTTTCAACACAAATCCACAGTCAGGACATACGCCTGCAATATTGTTAAATGAAATTATGCCAGTAGGTTTCTTTTTTACTCCTGCTGTTTCTTTTTCCTGCGATTTTATTTCTACTCTTATAATTTTTTTCTGGTCATCTATTCTCTTCTCTAAAACTCTTGAGAGAGCATCTGCGCAGGAAAATATTTTTTCTCCTTTAGTCCAGCTTGGAGAAGGACATCTGATTCCTTTCAGTTGTTCAATTATAACCTTAGGGTCGATTCCTCCTCTTAAAGCCAGAGATACTAATCTTCCTATAGCTTCTAATTGAGATGCTGCACACCCCCCCGCTTTACCCATTTGAGTAAATACTTCAAAAAAATTACCTTCTTCATCTTGATTTACAGTAATATAAAGGTTGCCACAACCTGTAGGAACTTTAGTAGTTGTGCCAATAGTTACTTCTGGTCGTGGTTTAGGATAGGGACAAATATCCTCATGAATAGTCTTTATTTCCTTATCTTTTTTATTTACTGTCAGTACTTGTTCTTGCCTACTACCATCTCTATATACAGTTATTCCTTTACAACCAAGTTTATAAGCAAGGATATAGATTTCTTTTATATCTTCAACAGTAGCTTTATTGGGAAGGTTTATGGTTTTGGAAACTGCATTATCTGTATATTCCTGAAAAGCTGCTTGCATTTTCACATGCCAGGAGGGTTCAATTTCTAAAGCAGTGACAAAAATACGTTTTACATTAGAGGGTATTTCGTTCATATTCTGAATACTTTCCCCTGAGGCAAGACGTTTCATTAACTCTTCTGAGAAAAATCCCCTTTTCTTCGCTATATATTCAAAAGCAGGATCAACTTCTAACAATTTTTCCCCATCCAGAACATTTCTAAAATAACAAAGAGAATAAAGAGGTTCTATTCCTGTTGATGTTGGCCCGGCAATAATACTAATAGACCCTGTAGGAGCAATTGTAGTCAATGTAGCATTTCTTATTCTTATATTTCTATTTTCCCATACGCTCCGTTTCCAAGCAGGAAAGACTCCTCTTTCTTTAGCTAAAACAATAGATTCCTCCTTAGCATTTTCATAAATAAAACCCATTACTTTCTTTGCTAATTCACAAGCCTCTTCAGAATTATAAGCAATTTCAAGAAATCCCAACATTGTTGCCCATCCCATTATACCCAAACCTATTTTACGTGTCCTTAAGGTATTTTCTTTTATTTGAGGTATAGGAAATCTATTAGCATCAATTACATCGTCAAGGAATCGAGTAGCTAATCGTGTAACTTTCTCTAATCTTTTCCAGTTAATAGTGAATTTATCTCCTTCTTTTTTTAACATTTTTGCTAAGTTAATAGAACCAAGGTTACAACTTTCATAAGGCAATAAAGGTTGTTCTCCACAAGGATTAGTAGATTCAATATTGCCTAAATGAGGAACTAAATTTGACTCATTTACTCTATCGATAAAGACAACACCCGGTTCACCATTTTTATGAGCACAAAGGGCAATAAGATTAAACACTTCTTTGGCATCAAGCTTCTTTACTATTTCTTTTGTACGGGGGTCAATCAGATTATATTCAGTTCCTTCAAAAACTCTTTCCATAAAGTCATTAGTAACAGCTATGGAGATATTAAAATTAGGTATTTCTCCCTCTTTTTCTTTGCACGAAATAAATTCTAAAATATCTGGATGGTCTACTCTTAAAATGCCCATATTAGCTCCCCGTCGGGTTCCTCCCTGTTTTACTGCTTGTGTTGCAGCATCAAATACCCTCATAAAGGAAACAGGGCCAGAGGCTACTCCTCCTGTGCTTTTTACTACACTATTCTTAGGACGTAAACGTGTAAAACTAAAGCCTGTCCCTCCGCCTGTCTTATGGATTAAAGCAGTAGCTTTTACAGCATCAAATATAGATTCCATAGAATCATCTACAGGAACAACAAAACATGCGGAAAGCTGTCCCAAAGATTTACCTGCATTCATAAGAGTAGGAGAGTTAGGCATAAACTCCAATTTCGCCATCATACCAAAAAATTCTTCTTTCATTCTTTCTACAAACGCAGAGTCAGAAGTATACTTTTTTTCTACACTGGAAATAGTTGTTGCTACCCGATGAAGCATTTCTTCAGGGGTCTCTACCACTTCTCCTTTGTTATTTTTTCTAAGGTAGCGTCTTTTTAATACTAATAAAGCATTAGGAGAAAAATTAACCCTTTCTTTCATAAACGCTCCTTTCTTTTTAATCAATTCCCCTCCCACTTATTTTATATCACTAAAGGAAGAAAGTGTCAAGGAAATACAATATATTGTGCAATAAGGAAGGTAATCACAATATATTGTCAATGTAAATTAACTGTATCCCTAATTACAAGTTCTGGAGCAAGAACAATTTTCTTTAAAGAAGTATCTTTTTTATCCACTAAATCTTTAAGGATACTTACCGCAATTTGGGCCATTTTTCCTAAAGGTTGTCTTACTGTTGTTAAGGAAAAATTATTATGGACACACCGAGGGTTATCATCAAACCCAATTACACTTAATTTCTTAGGGACATCCACTCCCTTTTGTAAAGCAACGTTTAGCACTTCTTCTGCCATATCGTCGCTTGCTGAAAATATAGCAGTAGGTGGCGATGGTAAAGAAAGTAATTCTTCGCTTGCCTCTCGTGCTTGAGCGCGAGAAAAATTAGTGAATTTTATATACTTTTCTTCTATAGAAAGATTGCTCTTCTTCAACGCCTTTTTATATCCTTCCAGTCTTTCTTGGGCACACTGAACAGTAAGGTCTCCACTTAAATGCGCTATTTTTCTATGACCTCGTTTAATTAAAAAATCTGTTGCTTCGTATGCTCCTTTAAAATTGTCAATAGCTACGAAACTTACCTCTGTATTTTCCATTTTTTTATTAATCACCACAACAGGTACTTCTTTTTTTAACAACCTCATAAACTGCTGTTCATTATTGATAATATCAGCAAATATCACTCCATCTACTAAAGAATCCTTAAAATTATCCTTATTCCAGAAAATGTTTATATGTAAATCTAAACCCTCTCTTTCTAACGCCAAGCTTATACCTTTTATAATTTCTAAAGCATAAAAAGAGTAGAAAATGCCCTCATAACCAGGTATAATGAGCCCAAAAATATCTAATTTACCTCCTGCAAGTCTCTGAGCATGAACTAAAGGATGGTAGTTTAGTTTTCTAATAGCTGTAGATATTCTTTCTCTATTTTTTTTACGTAAAGAGGTAGGTTTATTAAGAAAACGAGAAACACTTGCAATAGAAACACCTGCTTCTTTTGCAACATCTATTATAGTAACCCTACGAAGAGAATTCACTTTAATTAAAAATACTTGAAAGGCTATCTTAAAATTACAGTATCACCTTCACGGATAAAATATCTTGGAGATAATTTTTCTATATCAGCAGCAGAGATTTCTCTTCTTGTCTCAATAACTTTTATACGTCCGATAGCATTTCCTTCCCGTATAATATTAAATTCCATACCTGGTTTAACTCCTGCATTTTCCCCTAGATCAATTATCACAAAATTATCATTTTTATTCACAGCAAGAATTTCTCCTCTTAAAATACTTCCTATTCCTTCTGATTTCACTACAATGGGAGGCAATTCTACAGACGCTGATTCCTCACTTTTATAAGCTCTTTTATCTTCGACAGCTTTAGCAAACTGATTTTCTAATTCAGAGAATAAAAGTATTTTTTCTTTAAGAACATTTTTTACTTCAGATACTGTTTTCTCTAACTCTACTTTTCTTTCTATTGCATCTTTAAGTTTATCCTGAAGCTTTATCTTATCATTATTAGCCATAATGAGCTCTCGTTTAAGACTTATATTCTCATCCCTCAGTTTTTTTACCTCATCAGCTAATTTCTTTCTTGTTTCTCTTTCCATTACTAAATCTTTACTCATAATTTGCATAGTTCTTTCTTTAAAAGATATTTCTCTATCTAATTCCTCTTTTGTTTTCACTAATTCATCTATTTTTAAGCTAAGCTCCTTGTTATCCTTTTGTAGTTTAGCAATTTGTGCTTTAGAATTCAGTAATTCTTTCTGTATATTTTCTAATTTAGCCTGTAATTCTGCTTTTTGTCTAATCATATCTGCCCAATATTCTTTACCACTTTCGGGTATTTTAATTTCTTCTTTCTCAGCCCTTCTACTTGTTACCTCTTTGTATTGCATCAAATTCTTAATTTTTTCTACTAATTCATCCCGCTCTTTAGAGACACTCATATATTTATTTTTTAACTCATCTCTTGATTGTTCTATCTTTGCTAATTCTTTTTGGATTTCATCTAATCTTCTTTTCTCCATTTTATAACTTTTTTCCATTTCTCTATATTGAGAATATAAAGACTTATTCTCTTGAGTAAGCCTTGCTTTTATTTGTTTTAAGTTTTCGTTTTCTTTAATTAATTTTTGTTTATCCGAATAAAACTGGAAAGTTATTACTCCACTTACAATTAATAAAATTAAAAGAATTAATAAAGGCAATTTTGTTCGTAGCATAATCACCTCCCTTCTTTGTAAATTATTATAACATACCTCTTATGTGTGTAAAGGATTTTCTTGAGAAACTATTAAAGCGGCTCCTAAAGATGCAGCTCCTCTACCCATTTTAGAAAAAATAATTTTTAAATTTTCTCTCATCTCACTAAAAGAAAACTTTTTTACTGTTTTGTTTACCTCTTCAAGAAAAAATTCACCTGCCTCCTCAAACCCTCCTCCAATTATTGCTATTTCAGGATTTAAAAAATTAATTAAAAAAGATAATTTAACCCCTAAAGAAAAGGCAGCTTCCTTTAGAATCTCCCGAGACAATTTATCCTTTCTATTATGTGCTTCAGAAAATATATCTTCTAACTTAAGTTCTCCTGTAGAGGTTATTTTCTTAATTAAAGAAGTCATTTCACCTTTAGAAATAAATTCTTTAGCTCTTTTAACTATTCCTAAATCTAATGGCCACTGTCCTAAAAAAGAAAAGTCTCCTAAATAAGAACTCATAACTTTTTTATTGTTTATAAAGATTTCTCCCGCCCCTCCCTTTTTTCCTCTATAAAGAAAACCGTCAATCAAAAGGCCACAGCCTACGCCAGAAAATAAATAAATTATATTCTTATATTTATTAGAAAAATGATGAACATACTCTGCCCAGAGACAGGCATTGGCATCATTTTCAATTACTACGGGTATCTCAAACTTTTCCTCCAAGTATCTTCTTAAAGGTATGCTTATATACACACAACTGGAATCTATTCTCTGAGGCCAATATACCATTCCCTTTTTATTATCGACTATCCCTCCTACAGCTACCCCAATACCACAGATATTTTTTTTGATTCTTTTTGTTTTGTTGAGTATCCCTTCGCAAAGCTCTACGACTGCTTTGATAGTCTCATTTGCAGTAATATCCTTTCTTTTCCTTTCAAAAGTTGCTACAATTTTACTCTTGTCTTCTAATAATACAGCCCGAGCATCAAAAAGATTGAGACCTACTCCCAAGGTAATTTTTCTTTTCATTCTACCTTCACTTTAACAAAAATTTAAATGGTGGCTTCTTTTATCTTTTTTATTTACGCTGTGAATAATTTTACCAGATTCTTTTAATCATTGCAATTAATTTTAAGCTTAAGACTATATTCCCAAAACCGATATAATCTCTAAATATAAATCCTGTATTCTAAGCAGCTGATTGTAAGAGAAAATCTTAGGGAAATTTTCAATTTTTAATTTTCATTAAATTATCAACGAGACAATTTTTAATTAAAAATTGAAGAATTAGAAACTTATAGGAATATGTAGTCTTTGACTGCTTGTAGGAAAAAGAAAAGAAAAAATTGCTGGTTGCGGGGGGCCGATTTGAACGGCCGACCTTCAGGTTATGAGCCTGACGAGCTACCTGACTGCTCCACCCCGCGAATATATTTTAGTAATACTTTGTAAAGAAATATTTATTTTATTCTTCTTCAGATTTTATGTCAACTAATATTTCATTCTTTTTTAATACTTTCATATTCTTGCGCGCTAACTTTTCCCAAAAAAAAGGATCATTATCTAACTGTTTTAGGTTATTCTCTATTTTGGCTATTTCTTCTTTCAACTTTTCAATTTTCTTTTTAAGACGAATATTCTCTTTTCTAAGATGTTTAAGGCGTGTATAATCCGGCAAATAAATAAAAAACACAACCACTCCTAAAACTAAAGCGATAAATATAAATCCGCTTAATTGGAAATAATTCACCTTCAATTTTCTCATCTTCTTAAACGTTTTTTTACTAAATAGGAGGCATAAACTGCTTTCTTGCCCAGAATTTCTTCTATACGTAGAAGTTCGTTATATTTTGCTATTCTTTCACTGCGGGACAGTGATCCTGTCTTTATCTGACCACAACAGGATGCCACAGCAAGATGAGCAATTGTTATATCCTCAGTTTCTCCTGAACGATGAGAGATTACTGCGGTGTACCCATTGTTGAAAGCGAATCTAATGGTCTGAAGAGTTTCACTGAGGGTTCCAATCTGGTTTACTTTAATAAGAATGGAATTTGCTACTTTTTCTTTTATGCCTCTTTGGAGACGTTTTGTATTGGTAACAAATATATCATCCCCTACCAGCTGGATTTTCTTACCTAAACGTTTTGTAAAGTAGGCCCATCCTTCCCAGTCATCTTCTGCTAATCCATCTTCAATAGAGAAAATAGGATATTTTTTAACCAATCGTGCATAAAATTCAACCATATAGGAAGAATCAACTCTTCTACCCTCTAAATAATATTTATTTTTCTTAAAAAACGAACTGGCAGCAGGATCAAGGGCAATACATATTTCTTTTGTAGGAGAGTAGTTACTTTTTTCTATCGCTTGAATAATTAATCTTATTGCTTCTTCATTCTTTTTTAAAGAAGGAGCAAAGCCTCCTTCGTCTCCTACGCTAGTAGAAAGTTTTTTTGCTTTAAGAATTGCCTTTAAGGTGTGAAAAACTTCTGCTGATGCCTGAATGGCCCTTCTAAATGTTTTAAATCCAAAAGGAACAATCATAAATTCTTGGATATCTAAATTATTATCTGCATGTAACCCTCCATTTAAAACATTCATCATAGGAACAGGCAAAATATTTGCTCTCCTATTAAGATACTTATAAAGAGGAACACGATAAGTATTAGCTTGGGCTTTTGCTATTGCTAATGAAACACCCAAAATAGCATTAGCTCCCAGATGAGATTTATTTTCTGTTCCATCAAGTTCAAGAAGTGCTTTATCAATCTTTATAAAATCAGCTTCTTTATTCTCTATATGTTTGGCAATAATGGTGTTAACATTTTTTACTGCCTTAAGGACACCTTTTCCTTTAAATCTTTTTTTATCACCATCACGCAGTTCTAATGCCTCGTGTTCTCCTGTAGAAGCACCCGAAGGAACTGCTGCTCTTCCTAAAACATTATTACTTAAAATTACATCTACTTCTACTGTAGGATTACCACGAGAGTCTAAAATTTCACGTGCGAATACTTTTTTAATTCTAACCATACCCCTCCTTTCTGTTGTGTCTTTAGTGTTTTTATATTTTTTTATGAATGTGGATAAAATTATACTCTTAAAAAAATATAAGTCAATATTTTGACAAATAAAAAAAAATATGATAAGGTTTATTAAGCCTTATGAACCACCTTAATATTAAGAAATTTATAAAACTATCCTGGATAAAAATAACTCTTATCTTTATGGGGGTCATTTTCTTATCTCTCTTCATCTTCCTTACCGTAATAGGAATAAGAAGCTTTTTAACTTTAGAATCATTCTATAAGAAAATGACCTTGGCGGGCATACCTTTACAGATTTTTTTAAGTGTAATTACTGCTTTCACATTTGCTACCATATATATGGCATTTCATTATTGGTTTTTCTTTGGCGGAGGATTCTCAAAAATAGGGCAAAAAAAGATAAAACCTAAAGATGTAAATATACATTGGTTTGATGTTGTAGGAATGAGGACCATAAAGAAAGAAATAGCAGAGGTAATAAAGTTAATAAAGGATAGGACTCAACTTAAAAGAATCGGAGGGAAAATTATAAAAGGAGTTCTAATGATTGGACCTCCCGGTTGTGGTAAAACACATCTTGCTAAAGCCATTGCCACAGAAACAGGACTTCCTTTCCTATCTACAGTGGGAAGCGAATTTATAGGAATATTTGTAGGAATAGGAGCTTCCAAAATAAAAACTCTTTTTAAAGAAGCTCGTGTATTAGCAGAAATCCATGGAGGATGTATCATCTTTATTGATGAAATTGATACTATTGCTCGACCTCGTGTAGGAGTAAGTGGTATGGGAGCAGGAATGGACTATAATGCCACAGTAAATCAGCTTCTTACAGAATTAGATGGCCTACGCCAGATAGAAAATAATATTGTTGTTATTGCAGCAACTAATGTTCCTGAATCGCAACTTGACCCTGCCTTAATGAGAGCAGGCCGTTTTGATAGAAAAATATATGTCCCCAAGCCTAATTTGGAAGATAGAAAAGAACTTTTTAAATATTATCTAGATAAAACTCAATATGACTCCTCTATAAATATAGAAGTTTTAGCGAGAAAAGCAGTAGGGTTTTCTCCTGCAGATATATCCAATATGGTAAGAGAAGCTTCTTTAATTTCTGTGCGAAATAAAAGAGAGGAAATAACTTATAAAGATCTTTCAGAAGCTTACGATCGGGTGGTATTTGGATTAAAAAATGAAATTACCTTAAGCGAAAAAGAGAAGGTATGGGTAGCTTATCATGAAGCAGGACATGCAATTATTGCTTACCTTACTCACCCTACTGATGATGTAATAAAAGCTTCTATTACCCCCCGTAAAGGAACTTTAGGTTATATAGGACAGAGATCTCAAGAAGAGATACATATTCGTAAAAAAGAATGGTTTCTCGCTAATATTAAAACTTATTTGGGAAGTTACGTAGCAGAAAAAATAAAGTTTGGCACTACCTCCTCTGGCGTAGAAGAGGATTTCCTTCAAGCCTTTAGCTTAGCTCACGAGATGGTATGGCGCTGGGGAATGGGAAAAAGTGGTCTCATAGGTAATTTTTATGCTTTAAGTCAAACGAGCTGGAACAATCAAATATTAAACATATCTGAAGAGACAAAAAGAAAACTTGATGATGATACACAAGCAGTGCTACAGGAGTGCCTTAAAGAGACAGAAAATATTCTTACTCAAGAAAAAGAACTCTTAGAGTTTTTTGCTCAGAGACTCTTAGAAAAAGAAGAGTTAGAATATGATGAGATTGTAGAAATCTTTAAAAAATATGGCAAAGAGCGTCCTCAAGATATTAATCCTTAATATTTTCCTTATTTCCTGCTCTATTAATCCTACTTATACACGTAAAGATATTGAAAGAGTAATAGAAAAAATGTGTAAAAACGAATTCGATATAGATGTAAGAGCAATTGCTATAGGAGAAACTATCTGGATATACGCTCCTTTTGATAATCTTATAAAAGATGATAAATCATTGAATAAAAAAACAGAAGAAAAAGTTCAACATATTTTTCTTTCTCTAAAACGAGTAATATTAAGTATGGATGCACCACCTAAATTCTTTTCTTTTGTTGCTTCTAATATAAAAAATACAGGAGTTGACCTCTACCAAATTGGTTTTATTCCTGATATTATAAAATTTGAACTCCAGTTTATATCTCAGGAAGAATTCCATAAAAGATTAGTGTTTGTACCTATGGAAAATCCCCAGGCTTTAGGAGATAAAAGTGGTACTCATGTGACAATGAATGAAACAACTATGGGTGACTTTATAACCTACCTTGTCCTTCAAAAGTTAATACGAACTTACTATAGGGAAAATAATAAATATGTAGAAATTAATACTATAGATGGTAACTATCAGTATGGGAAAATTACTATTATTACTGATATTAAACAAGAATATGAAAACAAAGATAAAATTTTCTCTCCTTTCTCAGTGGCAGAAGAAGCCCTTCGTTATTATTTAAAAATATATGAAGAATTCACCTCTGAGATTGATTATATAGAAATAATTGATAAAACAACGAACAAAAAAAGATTTTATACTAAAAAAGCTTTCTTAGAGAAAAATGGGAGTTGAGCTAGGAAGAGATTATAACTTTTCTCTTTTTTATCTTAAGTTTTCTTTCAGTAAATAATTTTATTGCTTCAGGGTAAAGTTTATGTTCTAATTTGTGAATTCTCTTCTCAAGATTCTTTAAATTTTCTCCTTCACGGATACAAAGAGGCGTTTGAAGAATAATCGGACCACAGTCAACATCTTCATTTACAAAGTGGATAGTAACTCCTGTAACTTTTACTCCATAATTATAGGCTCTTTTAATAGCATCTACTCCCTTAAAAGCAGGAAGAAGCGCAGGGTGAATATTCAGGATTCTATTTTTAAATACCTTCACAAAATAGGGCGATAATATTCTCATAAAACCTGCTAGTATTACAAGTTCAATATTTTCTTTTTTAAGAATATTCACAATATATTTATCAAACAAGACTCTATTCTTAAAGTTTTTAGGATCAATAAATATATCTTTTATTTTATGTTTTTGTGCACGTTTACGGACAAATGCCTCTTTTTTATCAGTTATAAGAAGGGCAACTTTAATACCTTTAAGTTTACCTTTTTCTACTGCTTTAACAATTGCTTCAAAATTCGAACCATTTCCCGAGGCTAAAATAGCCACTTTCATAATTTTCTAATTATTTTTATATGAAAATATGTGCCTCTTTTTTTAAGTAATAGCCTTACAATTAAATAGTATATTAAGGTGATACCTATCGCAAGAAAAAAATTAACTAATTCAGCTCTATTTCTATATAAAAATAAACTTAAAATAAAAATACAGGCAGGAATAAGAAACATAACAATACTGGCAATAATTGTCTTTTTTTCTTCAACGCCTATCTCTACTCTGTCACCTTTTTGTAAACTGAAATTTCCTTTAGGAATACGGATAAACTCTTTTTCCCTTATACATAAAGAAGAATATCGACAGCAGGAGCACATTGGTTTCTTTATAAGTTTAATAGCAACATCTGTTAGAAAAACATCAACAACTTCAACTATCTCCCTAAGCATTGTTCTTTAAAATACATCGGGTAGGGCATTTATTACTCGCTTCTTCTAAGACACCTAAAGGCGCTTTTTTATTTCTGTCTATATAAGAAAGATTATCTTTCACTATAAAAGGAGAATTTTCTATACTACTACATATTTTACAACCAATACATCCTTTACTGCAGACCTTTCTTACTTCTACTCCTTTATCTTTATTATTACAGGCAACATAATAAAGAGGAAGTTCTTTTAGAGAAACTAACTCAAATAACCCTCGTGGACAAGCCTCTATACATTTACCACAACCAATACAAAGATTAATATTAATAAATACTTTCCTCTTATTTATAGTGATTGCACCTACAGGGCAAACATCTTGACAATCACCAAACCCTAAACACCCATATATACAGTCAAGGAAACTTTCTATAACATCTGCTGCTTTACAGGTTAAAGGCCCGTAATACTCCGAAGATATTTTTTTTTCTCCCTCTTCAGCAGCACAATGACAGATAGCTACTTTTTTATCTTTTGTAGACAGTGATATTCCTAATATGCTTTTTATTTTATTATTTACCGATGAACCACCCGGGATACAACCTGAAAAAGTATTATTTTGTTTTATCACTGATTCCGCAAACGCTCGACAACTACTAAAACCGCATGCTCCACAGTTTATTCCTGGCAAGATATCCAAAATTTTTTGAAATACCTCATTTTCCTTTACGCTAAATTTTTTACTCAAAAAAGCTAATAATATACTGAAAAACAACCCTATTAATCCTAATGTAAGTAAAGAAAAAATAACTTCTCTCATTTTAAGAACTTATTAGACCAGAAAACCCCATAAATATTAAAGCAAGCAAAGAGGCTGTAATAAGTGTTATAGGAGCTCCTCTGAAAATATTAGGAACAGAGGCGTAATTAAGTTCTTCTCGAATACCCGCCATAATTAAAAGCACTAAAGAAAAACCTATCCCTCCCGAGAAACCAAAAACTACTGCTTCAATAAATTTGTAATCTCTTGTAACCATAAAAAGTGCTGCGCCTAAAATGGAACAGTTGGTAGTAATAAGGGGAAGATAAATTCCTAATGATTGATATAAAGAAGGAGAAAATTTTCTAATAAATATCTCTACGATTTGCACTAAAGAAGCAATGACAAGAATAAATACCACATATTCTAAAAAAAGCAACCCTAATTTTACTAACATAAGATGATAAATAATCCAGCTTATAGCTGTAGCAAGTGTCATTACAAAAATAACAGCCATTCCCATTCCTAAGGAAGATTCTATCTTTTGTGAAACGCCTAAAAATGGACAGATACCCAAAAAATAGGAAAGTACAAAGTTATTAATTAAAACTGTAGATATAAATATTGCAAGCAGGTCTTTCATTTTTTAGATTTCTCCTCTATTTTATTCATTATTGCCACCATAAATCCTAAAACTAAAAAAGCTCCACTGGGAAGAATCATTACTACAAGGGGGTTAAATGATGAAGGTAAAATTTTTATTCCCAAAATGGTAGAAAATCCCAGCAATTCACGAACTGCTCCTAAAACAAATAAACCCCACGTAAATCCTATCCCCATTCCTAAAGCGTCAAGTAGAGATTCTCTTACGTTATAGCGGGAAGCAAATGCTTCACAACGACCTAAAATTATACAGTTTACGATAATCAAAGGAACATATGGCCCCAGAGCTTTACTTATCTGGGGAAATTGAGCCTTAAAAAATATATCAACGATAGTCACAAAAGTAGCAATAATAACAGTATAAACAGCAATACGTACTGAAGAAGGAACTATCTTTCTTATTAATGAAACTATCAAGGAAGAGAAAAATAAAACAAAAATAACCGCAAGCCCCATAGAAAGACCATTTATCGCTGTAGTGGTAACAGCTAAAGTAGGACACATTCCTAAAAGTTGTCTTAATACAGGATGCTCTTTCCATAAACCTTTTAAGAAATTATTCATTTTACTTTAATATTGGACTTTAATTCTTTTATTGTTTTATTAAGAATATTTACAACCGACCGAGAAGAAATTGTGGCACCAGTAATAGCCTTAATTTCGTTGTCCTTTCTAACTTTTCCTTTGGTGTATTCAATAGGGTCTTTAATGTTAAGCCCTTTAAATTGGCATTTAAAGAAATCTTCATTTATTTTTGCTCCCAGGCCCGGTGTTTCAGAAGAAGAAATTATTTCTATTCCTAAAAGTTTTTCAAAATTATTATTAACTGCAGTCATAATTTTTATTTTACCCTGATAACCCTCCCCTTCACACAAAAAACCATAACCTATTAAATTATTATTCTTATCAAAAATTTTATATACAGTTTTGCCTTTAATGTTAATTGCTTCGATATCTTTACATTCTTTGACAATATTGAAAATAGCATCTTTTATAGCTTTATTTTCATTATAAGCTATCTTTTCTTTTGCCATATTTTCTGTTAAAGCAAGAAACAATGCACACCCCAAGCATACAATGGTCAATATGCCAATTATCTTTATGTTTTCTCTCATTTTTTCCTCCTCTTACTAATCATAACACCAATCGCACCTAAGCTTTTTGGTCTAAAAATTCTATCAATAAGAGGAACACAGGCATTCATAAATAATATAGAATACATTACTCCTTCAGGGAGACCACTAAAGTAGCGAATTACCATAATAAGAATACCACATCCTAATCCAAAAACAAACCTTCCTTTCTTGCTTATCGGCGTAGTTACAGGGTCTGTAGCCATAAAAAATGTTCCTAACATAAGCCCTCCACTGAAAAGATGGAAGGATACTGAACCATTCAGAGGATTTATCACATAAAAAATAGAAGAAATTAAAGAAACAGTTATAATTATACTTAAAGGTATCCTCCAGTCAACTACCTTTCTAATTAGAAGATAAAAGCCTCCTAAGATTAAAAGAATAGCTGAAGTTTCACCCACACAGCCACTACTGTTGCCTAAAAAAAGATTGCTTACAGGAGTTAAAATATGGTCAAATTTACGTAATGCCAAAGGAGTAGCTTCTGTTACTGCTTGCAAACTGAACGGCTCAATCCAGGTAGTCATCGTTTTAGGATACGTAGCCACCAGAAATACTCTCCCTACTAAAGCAGGGTTAAAAATATTGTTTCCTAATCCTCCAAAGAGATGTTTCCCTACCAAAATAGCAAATACTGCCCCTAAACTTACTGCATACCATTTAACAGAAGGAGGAAGTATAAATGCCAATAAAAGCCCTGTTAATAGAGCACTTCCATCTTTAATAGTTGAGGGCCGTTTTCTTATACGCATAACAATTTCTTCTGTAATCATACTTGTTACAACACAATTCAGTATTATAAAACCAGCTCTGAAACGAAAGAAATATAAGGAGGCAACACCTGTGGGGATAAGAGCATAAATTACCTGTCGCATCATCCAGGAAGTATCATAATTAGCTTTTAAATGTGGAGAATCACTAACGATTAACCGCATATTTTTTCCCTATTTTAATATAGTGGACAAGGGGAATCTTTGCAGGACAAGAAAAACTACACACTCCACATTCAATACAGTCTTTTATATAGAGATCATTAAGATAAATGTACTCTTTTTGTTTTACTTTCTTTACAAATTCTAAAGGTAAAAGCCCCATAGGGCAATTATCTACACAGCGTGCACACCGAATACAAACAGATTCCTCTCTTATATCAATTTCTTCTTTAGTAAGAAAAAGGATTCCTGTTGTTCCTTTCATAACAGGATAATCCAATCCTTTAAGAGTAATTCCCATCATCGGTCCACCATAGATAATTTTAAGAGGCTCCTTTTTGAAAGATAAAATACCTCCGTCAAATAATTCCCTAATTGTTGTTCCTAATTTAAGTAGAATATTTTTAGGCTCTCTTAAAGCACCACCTGCAAAGGTAACCACTCTTTCAACAAGAGGTTTATTGTAATAAACTGCTTCGTAGATAGCAAAGATAGTACCTACATTATGCACCAAACAACCAACATCAAAAGGGAGCCCTCCCAAAGGAACTATTCTTTTTGTTAAAACATAAATAAGTTGTTTTTCCCCCCCCGTAGGATAACGCGAAGATAAAATTATTACTTTTGGATTAGGTAAAGGAATTCTTTTTGTGCTAATCATACTGTTGAATTTTTTTATAGCTTCTAATTTATTCTCCTCAAGGGCAAATAATACCCTTTTAGGAGAAATTATTCTGCAAATAATTTCTACTCCTTTGAATATTTCTTCACTTTTTTCCACCATTAATCTGTAATCACAAGATAAATAAGGTTCACATTCACAACCATTAACAATCAAAGTATCTATTTCTTTAGGAGGATTAAGTTTAACATGAGTGGGAAATGCTGCTCCTCCCATACCAACAATTCCTGCTTTTTGAATTTTATCTAAAAGAGCATCTCTTTTTAAAAAAAGAGCTTTTTTGTTAAAAGAATATATTTTGTTAGGTGACTCTTCCCTTTCTATAACTACTGCTAACCCCCTTTTTAAAGATGGGTGATTGAAAGAGACAATATCTTTAAAATATCCTTTTACAGGTGAAGATAAAGAAGCAGAAATCAAACCATCTCTCTCTGCTATTAAAGAGGCTTCTTCCAACAAATCTCCTTTATTAACTACAAGCTTTGAAGACCTTCCTGTATGTTGAGAAAGATGGAGATAAAGCTTCTTAGGATGAAAAAAAGTTACAATAGGAATATTATGCTGAGGTAGTTTTCTTTCTTCTATATGGATCATCAGTAATTATATTATAAAGAGAAAAAAGAAATATTATTATACCTACCCCTAAAATAATTGTAAAGGGAGTAAATATTTCAGCAAGATAGGAAGCTAAAAACATAAAAATAATAAAAGCTAAATGAATAACTATCTCCAGAGAGCTGAAAATGCGCCCCCAAAGATTATTATCGCTATCTTTGTGTATTAGACTGTTTATCGCTACAAATACAGGAGAAATCATAACCCCCAAGATAAAGACAGAAAAAAAAGCAAACATCTTAGAAGGAACTTTTCTTAAGACGATAATAAAAAAAATAAGATATGAACTCGATAGAATCATTGTAGTATTTATTAGTTTTTTTATCTCAATTCTTCGACCAAACCTTCCATATATAAGAGTACCACAAAAAAGACCCAATCCTCCCCCCACAGCTAAAATTCCTAAATCCAAGGTAATCGTAGAAAGGGTATTCTGAATAAATACCACAAAAACCACATAAAGAGCGCCAAGGAAAGAAAAAAGAGTGAAAAATATTTTAGTAGCATACCATGTTTCACGAGAATTAAAAAGGTAATTTATCCCCTCTTTTACTTCATAAAGAAATGAGCGCTTTACTCTGCTGAAAGCTTCTTTACCTAAAGAGAATAAATCAAAAGGATAAAAATATTTTTTTTCACCTGTCTTCATAATAAGAATAAAAAAAGCAGAAATAAAGAAGGTCAATGCATCAATAAAAAAGGCTGTTTTTACTCCATATCTTTCTACAATAAACCCTCCTATGCCAAACCCTAACATTGCTGCTACCATTGCTGTCGTAGAAATTAAAGAATTTGCCATAAAAATATCTTTTTCCTTTACTAAAGAAGGTATAATTGCCATTTTAGAGGGAATAAAAAATCTACCGATACAAAAAGAAAAAAAGATAAGCAAATAGACGAAAAATAAAGAATGAAAATAGAAAAAAAACATAGGAATCAAAATAATACATCCTCCTCGCAATAAATCAGAGGAATACATAATTTTCCGCTTATTCCACCTGTCTACATATACACCTGCTATAGGAGAAATCAAAAATACCGGTATAATAGCTAAACTCATTATTTTTGCTAAACTCACGGAAGAATATGGTTTTATATTGTACACTAGACCGATTAAGGCCATTTGTGTAAGTCTATCTCCAAACTGAGAAATTATCTGGCCCAACCATAAAAAAAAGAAATTTCTTCTTTTTAGGATTTTAAAATAAGCTAAAAACATATACCACTATAATTTATCACTAAAGATTAAATATGTTATACAAGAAATGGACCGGAGCGGATTTGAACCGCTGACCCCTACGTTGCGAACGTAGTGTTCTCCCTTCTGAACTACCGGCCCAAATTGTTCTTAATATCCTCATAATAATATATGAAAAAATATTTTTCCAATTAAGGTATAAGTTTACTAAATAAGTAAAGAGGGGTCAAGCTAATTTATAGAATGGGAAATAGAAGAGAAAATTACTGCTTCAGGCATATACACTTCAGGGTTTTTTCTTATATGCATATTTTTTGTGGGATCATACCTTAATGCTAAGTTGCTACAGCTAAACTCATTAGGCGAAATTTTATCAAAACGAAATAAATTACCATCTTTTTTAACTACTTTCTTAGTAAGAGTATAACAGGAGGAAGGAGAAGAAGCATCAGAACAAAAGTCTATCTTATACTGATTACTATTTACATTCGTGCATTCATAACGCACCCAAATATCGTCACTATAATCGCACGGGGTATCATTAACATCAACCCTTAGATTAACTGCTTGATTACCACTATCAACATTAATACCAGAGTCATTGACATCACCTGTAATATGTATCGCGGATTTATGAATATGATCAAGGACTAAACTCATTTCATTAATAATAACTGACTTTTTACGTGACGATTCAAATAGAAATAAACTTGTATAATCAAAAGAGGTAGCAGCAAGAATAATTACACTTAACAGGAGTATTGTTAAAATTAATTCTACCAGAGTAAAACTTCTTATTTTTCTATCCATAAAGCCACCCTAATTATTTTAATCAACAGGATAATTGATATTAATCGTAACTTCTCTTCCCCACGCGTTATCGCTCACAGAGTAATTTCCCGAATAACCCGTCTCACTAATATTTAATGTATGGTTTCCAGGATAAAGATTAGAGCTAGAATCATTCCATGTATCTTCTCTAACTTCATTATAAAAAGAGGATAAAAAGGAGCGGATATAATTAATAGCTACTATACGGCTCTTAGATTTGTTCATATATTTACGTGCGGAAACAAAAGTAGCAAATAGCCCTACCATTACAAAAGCAAGAATTACTGCTCCTGTAATAATTTCAATGAAACCAAAACCTCTTCTGAAATACATCGCACTAAATACTTAATAAGGGCATAATCCAGGCTGGGGTTCTTCTTCTCCATTCTGAATATGAAAAGTTCTTGTACTCGGAAAATGGGCTGCAGTTGTATTTTGAGCCTGTGCGCAAAATCCACTATTAGAACTACGTGTGTGCACTTCATAACTCCATGCTGCGGTAGTACCTGAGGGAATACTTAAATCTAAAAGAGTATTACAGGAAGAAGTGTCAGAACAAGGACAATATTCTCCTCCTGATTCAAGTCTATACGCCTCTTCGGATTGAGCAATTAGTTTAAGCATAGCTTGTGCCTCTTTATCACGAGAAGAAATTATTGCTTTTCTAAAAGAAATAATACCCACTGTACTTAATATACCAATAATAATAATCGTTATTAAAACTTCAGTAAGAGTGAATGTACTTTTCCTTTTCTTTCTTTCGCTACTTCTATTTTTCACGGTTAATGTTGATTAAAAACCAACGGGGCACCTAATCCCTCCTGAGCATGTAATTTCACCATTTCCATGAATAGTCAATATATAACTGCCATACCCAGGATTACTTATTGTATTCCGGGTAGCACTCGCTACAGTCTCGCCACCTCCCGTATAAGTACTTGCATATGGAGTTATATTTTCAAAATATTTAGAAGGAACCATATCATAGTCAAGATCATTATCGCTATCGGTTAGATTTCCGTGTTCTGCATAATAACGAAGTTGTGCTCTTCTTATTGATCCCAGAATTTGCACTGCCTCTGCAGCTCGTGCTCTTTCTGCAACTTTAAAAAGCTGAGGAACAGCAATAGATGCTAAAATAGCAATAATAATGATAACAATTAACAATTCAATAAGAGTAAATCCTTTTCCCATAACCCACCTCCTTTTGTTCTAACGAATTATGAATAATTCTCTTTTAACTTACCATATAATCTTATATAAGTCAAGATATTTAATCTTTTAGCACTGTCAACATTTATTCGCAAACTCTAAAGAAGCCATATTCTGTTTTAATGCCGGCATATCCCCGTTACCTGTATCTATAATAAACCCTTCTTCTTTAAGGGTTAGGTAAATGAATATATCCAGGCTGCGTTGATTCTGAAAATAGCCTACCCTACGGGTTATTCTACGCAGTTCTCGGTTTATTCGCTCCAGAGGATTGGTTGATTTTAAAGAGTCTCGTTTATTTTGAGGAAAATTGAAATATGTAAAGTAATACTCGATGTCTTTTTTCATGGTTCTTATCACACCCGGCTCTTTAGCTGACCAATCCCTTATGAATTTGTTGTATAAGGCATATCCTCCTTCTAAAAAAGGTTAATATTGATTATATACCCTTTTTGAGGATATGCCTTTTTTATTTACCTGTCAATCTCCTCTCTTAGGAATTTGCGAAAAATAGTTTACGGTATCATAGATCATTATTTTATTGCCATTTCTTTTTCAAAAATAATTCTAATAAGTAAAAGAAATATCACTGAAGGAGACAAGAATGGAGTTTTTTTTGAGAGTAAGATGGGTAGCATAACTTATTGTTCTAAGTGCTTTAATATTTTCTTTAAGTTTATTTCTATTGAAAGAAGGAATTTTATCTAAATAATTACTTTTGGTTAGAAGAATATAAAGGGTATTTTTATCCTGATAAGCAGCCTGGTAAGAATGGTGATTCCAATCGCTTCCTACAAAAACAAGTATCTTCTTAGAAGGGAATTTCTCTCTTAATATCTTTCCTATCTTCTCAATTAATGTTTTATGAGGGTATAGATAAAGAACCGTCTCTATAAATTTATGGTGTGGCTTTAATCTTTTTTTTATTATTTTTATTAATTTTTTAAAATCTACTTCAACCTTTATTTTTAAACTTAAGGAGGTTAAAGTTTTCATCTTTTTTTTATACTTCTCCACATACGGTTGATTCACAAAATTTATCCTCTTAAAATACGCATAATATGCAACAAAATGCTGGAGATAACACATTATACACATTATTTCTACCAATGGATTAACACTTCTAAGTGTTAAATTAAGAGGAATGAACATTTTATCTCTTAGCACTCTATCTGCAACAAAAGTTTTTACGGAAAATCCTTTTTTCTTTGAACCAAGACTTTCCTGAAACAGTTGGGTAATCCATATTTTAAAATGTTCTAAAACTAAAGAAGGAGATTTTATTAAAAAATAGCCGTTTTTTAAATCTCTGTATCTTTTAGCATCTTGGAAAGCTTTGGAAATAACTTTATTTCTATAGTAAAGATATGAATCATAAATTCTTTTAACCTTTTGTAAATTTTTATTCATTATTAAAAACAAAGGTAGAAAGAATACTAAAGTATGGGGAGAACTAAAACGTCCCCCTATATCTGTGCGTCCATCAAATTGAAGTGGCAAATAAGAAAAACCTTCCCACCCTAAAGTTTTCCATTTAAAAACAGAATCACTATCTACCAGCCAGAGGAAATATTTTTTAATTTTTTCTCTACCTACAATTTTACAGAAATAGTCTTTAATAGTGTGGGCAATGAGTTGGGTTTCTTTTGTAGTTGCTGATTTAGAAATGGGTATCACCATTATTTTATTTATTTTCCTTATTTTAGCTACTGTTTCTAAAAGTGCTTGAGGGTCAAGGTTATCTATACAATAAATCTTGTTCTTTTTTTTAAAGGCAGTTAAAGTCTTTATCCCATTAATTGAACCACCCATACCTATGAAGATAAATTCATTCTTATCGCCAATAAATTTCTCGCATTTCTTTAAAGTATTCTCGATTAAATCCCATGAGGGAGGCTTTACCCATCCTAACCTCGCCTTATCTCCATCAAATCCTATTTTCTTAAAGGGATTGGTCTTATCTACATAATCTTTTCCTCCTGCTTCCCACAAATATTCCGTTATTTTCATATTACTTCTTTTTTATTAGAACCAACTTACCCTATTTCTTCCTAATTCTTTTGATTTATAAAGTGCTCTATCCGCAATCTCCATAATCATATCTAAGTAGGAAGAATTTTCTGGATAAGAAGCTACTCCTACGCTCACTGTTGTCTTTATTACTTCATCAAATGCTTTTATTTTTGCAGAAGATATCTTTTTTACAATTCTTTTTCCTACAACAATGGCATCTTTTTTAGAAGTTTCGGGAAGAATAACAGAAAACTCCTCGCCTCCAAAACGTCCTACAAAATCAATCTCACGGATACACTCTTTAATAATGCTGGCTATTTTACGCAGTACTACATCTCCTACAATATGTCCATAAGTGTCATTTATATTTTTAAAAAAATCTATATCTATCATAAGGAAAGAAAGATTAAAAACAAATTTTTTTGCTCTTTCAAACTCTTCATTCAATCTTTCTATAAGATAACGTCTATTATAAGCTTGAGTAAGAGAATCATAGATGGACATTTCCTGTAGCTTATAATATAGAGAGTTTCTTTCTAAGCACAAATTGAGTTGATAGAGAAATAAAGGAAGATACTCTTTTAATTTTTTAGAAAAAGAACCAACACAAAGATATCTCGGGGAATCAGTATTTAGTTCGTAACTCAACCAAAATTCTTTTGGATAATCAAAAAATCCTATTTCTTTAGTTTTACTGAATAATTTTAATTTATTTAAAAAAACTTCAAGGAGCTTAGTTTTATCTACAAGAGGTGAGATATCCCTGGCTAACTCATACACTACAAATGTCTCCTGAAGACTATCCTCAAGTTCTTTAAATCTTTTTGATACAGCAGTATTAGTGGACTCAAGATTTTTCTTTTTATCTATCAATGTGGAATATCTATAAAAATCTTTTTCTTCTGTTCTTTTAAGGTAAAAAAGATTGACACATATAAATAAAAATAATAAAGTTGTAACTATTGTGAAAAACATAATTTATTTTTCCCTTCTCTTTTAGCTTGATATAAAAATTTATCAGCTATATTCAGAATACTCTGAATATCCACCCCATCCTTAGGATACATTGCTAATCCCAGAGAAACAGTAAAGTGTATATTTTTCCGTCGAAAACTTACTATTGAACTAGCAATCTCCTTTCTTATTTTTTCTGCTATAGACTTTACTTTTCGTTTGTCAGATTCTACTATAAGAAATACAAATTCTTCCCCTCCTATTCTTGCGGCAATATTACCGGAATTCCCAATATTTTTCTGAAGAATAGTTGATATTTTTTTTAAGACTAAATCTCCTATTGTATGTCCATAAGTATCATTTATACTCTTAAAATCGTCCACATCCAAAATAACAATACCAAATTTTGTTCTTTTCAAAGAAGCCCTTTTTATTTCTTCATTAAAACGCTCAGAAAAATAATTTCTTAAGAAAAGACCGGTAAGAGAATCTTTGATAGCTAATTCTTCAATTTTTCTAAATAAATACGCCCTTTCTAAAATTACTGCTCCTAAATCACAAATAATTCTTAATACTCGTGAATCTTCCAGATAAAAAACATTAGGTTTTCTACTTTCTACCCGCAGAATTCCATATAACTTCGAGCCGATAGAGAAAGGACTTACAAGGAGGGAACGCATTTTCCTTTCTCGGTAAGCATATAGGAAATTGACATCAAAACGATAATCACTTGTTATATCGTTAATCAAAAGGGACTGATTGTTTTTTAAAACCCACCAATCTATTATATCTCCTTTCTTTTCTCTTATTATCTCGTTATTTTTGCGAAAAGAATACATCAAATCTAAAGAATCTCTGTCGTGAGAAAAAAGAAATAAAAGAATGTTTTCTGAATTGGGAAATAACTGAGTAGTTTCTTTTACAATGTTTTCACATAACTGCTCAGGATCAATAAAGTTTATTAATCTCTCTATAGTATTTTTTGCAGAAAGGATTCTTTTTGCTTTTTCAGGAAGATATTTAAGAGTGGTATTCTTTTTCTTCAACTCTTCTTCAATAAGATTTATTTCTTCCTGTATATTCTCTATTTCTACTCTATATTTTTGAATTACAGAGTTTAATTTCTTATCAAAATATATAAATATAATGAATTCTGCGATAAGAAAAAAAATAGATGAGATAATACTTAACTTACCGAAGAGAGAAAAAATAATAATGAGAAAAAAAATGGTAAAGAAGAAAATTATAGAAATATATTTCTTATGCAATGGTATTCTCAGTAGAGGGGTCAAAAAAATGTACCCTTTCCATATCAAAAACCACTTCTAGTGACTCAGCAGGGGTCGGCTTATTATAGCCCTCTACAGAAGCGATAAGGGTATGTTTACCTGCAATAAGATAAAGATAGTTGTGAGACCCCATCGTCTCTACCACATCGCAAACAGTCCTTATAGTATTACCTGCAGTTGCATTAGAAGCAAACAACTTATCATAAATATTTTCTGCTCGTATACCAAGAACTACTTTTTTATTTATATATTTTTCCAAAGGCTTCTGCATTTTACTGCTAATTTTTAATAAAAACTCTCCTTCGTCGAAATATAATGACCTCTCATTTATTATTATTTTACCATCGATAAAGTTCATAGGGGGAGAACCAATAAATCCTGCTACAAATTTATTTGCTGGTTTCTCATAAACATTTAATGGTGTGTCAAACTGTAAAATCTTACCATTTTTCATAACCGCGATTCTATCTCCTAAAGTCATTGCTTCTGTCTGGTCATGAGTAACGTAAATCATTGTATTTTGAATTTTTTGATGGAGTTTGTGGATTTCTGTGCGCATCTGCACGCGCATTTTGGCATCAAGATTACTTAGAGGCTCATCAAATAAAAATACTAAAGGTTTTCTTACAATCGCTCTTCCTACAGCAACACGCTGTCTTTCTCCCCCGGAAAGCTGGCGAGGTTTTCTATCTAAAAGATGGTTTATCCCTAATATCTTTGCTGCCTCTTTAACTCGTCTATCTATTTCTTTAAAAGAATAACCTCTTAATCTAAGAGCAAATGCCATATTATCATACACTTTCATATGAGGATAAAGAGCATAATTTTGAAAAACCATGGCAATATTTCTATCTTTTGCAGGAACATCGTTAACTAACTTATCTCCAATAAATATTTTTCCTTCGGTTGGTTTTTCTAAACCAGCAATCATTCTTAAAGTAGTAGATTTCCCACATCCTGAAGGCCCTACCAAAACAACAAATTCTCTATTTTCAATTCCTAATGTTATATTATCTACTGCTACTAAAGAGTGGTGGTATATTTTTTTAATATTTCTTAAACTTACCTGTGCCATATTAAACTCACCTGTGCTATATTAGAATAAGATTAGAAAATTTTAATTTTTAAAAAACTATATGTCAAGATAAATAATCAATGAGTTTATAAATTACTTCTTTTAAATCTTTCCGGTTTACTACCATATCTATTAGGCCATGTTTTAAACTAAACTCTGACGTTTGGAATCCTTTTGGTAATTCTTGTTTTATCGTTTGTTTTATTACACGGGGACCCGTAAAGCCAATTAAAGCTTCGGGCTCAGCAATAATGATATCTCCCAATCCTGCAAAGGAAGCCATAACACCTGCCATCGTAGGGTGTGTTAAAACAGAAATGTAAAGAAGATGTGCTTCTTTTAATTTACCTATAGCAGAACTAGTCTTTGCCATTTGCATTAAAGAAAGCATTCCTTCATACATCCTTGCTCCTCCTCCTGAACCCGAGACAATAACTAAAGGAAGTTTTTTTTCTAACGCAAGTTCTGCTATCCGAGTAATTTTTTCCCCTACTACAGAACCCATTGAGCCCATAATAAAACGATAATCCGTCAATCCTAAAGCAACGTTTCTTTTGTTTATCCTCGCCTCTCCTATAATTGCTGCCTCTTTTAAACCTGTTCTTTTTTGCTCTTCTTTTAACTTTTCTTTATAAGACTTAGGTCCTCTAAAATCAAGAGGGTCATCGGATTCTAAGTTGGAAAATTGTTCAACAAAACTTCCTTCATCAACAAGGTATTTTATTCTTTCCCAACAACTAAGAGGAAAATGATAGTTACATTTATTACAGACTTTTAAATTTTCCTCCAGAATTTTATTAAAAATAAGCTGATTGCATTTAGGACATTTACTCCATAAACCATCGGGTATTCCTTTCTTTTTGTTTTTTGCAATTTGTGTTTTTATCTTTTTTCTAAAAATCCTCAAGATTCAAACCTCCTCATTAATATACCTGATAATAACTTAGGATAAAAATAAGTAGATTTATGGGGAAGTCGATATCCTTTTTTTGCTATTTCAAAAACATATCTTAAAGAAGTAGGCTTTAAAATAAAAGAAATATATTTCTTATTTGATAACTTCATTGCTTCATCTAAAGAATGAGTATACTTAATTTTACCATTGTTAAGAAACTTTAAAACTAACCTGTGGAGTATATAGACATCTAAATTTCTATAGACAATATCTTTTTTAAATATTTTATCCAAAAGAATCTTACTCTTCAACTTAAGAATGTAACACTGATTATTATAATACATCCCAAAAAATATTTCTTTAGAAACAGGCTGGTTTATTTTTTCTCTTAAATATTTTTGGGTAACAGATATAATATTAAAATATTTTTTGAATTTATCTATAGAGTCGTTAAAAGAAGTAACTAATTTTACTATTCTATGGGTAGGCAAAATAGTTAAACCATTTGATGTATCTGTAAAATAAGTAAGAATATAATTGGCTCCTTTTAATTTCCCTTTTGTTTCTCTAAAATATTTGCATGCAACTTCAAAACGATGGTGACCATCAGCAATAAAAACTTTACGATTTAAAAAAGCTCTTCTTATTTCATCTATAGATTTTTTGTTTTCGATACGCCAAACTTTGTTTTTTACCATAGCTAAATCTAAAAAATTAATAAAGGGTCTTTTTTTCTGGTACTTTTTGTAAATTTTATTCAATACACTTATTTTATTAGGAACAATTACAAAAATAGGGCTTAAATTAGCATTGAATTCTTTTATAATATAATACCGGTCTTTTTTAGGGGAACTAAAAGTATATTCATGAGGAAAAATTACCTTTTCTTTATCTATTCTAAGCAAACCCAATAATCCCACACGTCGTTTTTTCTTATTATTTAATTTGAATGTCTGTTCATAGAGATAAAAATATGGTTTTTTATCCTGGATAAGAATTTTTTCTTCCAACCATTTTCTGAATGTATGCTTTAAGTGGGCATAAGTAGAAGTATTGTCTTTTTTTAATATATTACAAAAATTATAAGGAGAGATTCTTCTAAAAAAATTTTCCTCTTTCTTATCCATAACATCATAAGGAGGGCAAACCACTTTGGCTAAGTCTTTTATGTAATAAGAATTGTAGTAAATACCTCGGAAAGGTTCTATTAGGGACATAAGTATATTATATATTGACTGAAAATAGAATCAATCTTTTTATACTTTTAATCTTAGAAGCTACTTCAATTTTAAAACCACCCCTAAAGACATAAGTTAGTATTACGAAGTAACTGTTTAATTTTCGGATATCCAACATCGTATATTAAGATGTTAGGTATTATTTTTATTTTCTGTGGTAGGCGAAAGAGATTCTTTCTTACCTTCTTTCTTTTTTTCCTCTTTCTGTGGTTTTTTCTTATAATCGGTGATATAAAACCCACTTCCTTTAAAAATCAAACCACACCCTCCACTTATTAATCTTTTTACCTTACCGTGGCACTTAGGACATCTCTTCCGAGGAGGGGAATTTATCTTCTGGAACGCCTCAAATACATATCCACATCGTGTGCATTCATATTCATAAGTAGGCATCTTTATTTCTTTTGTTTATACTTTTATTATCAACAATTATTGGATATCTCCTCTCAACTTTCCAAATTCTATAAGTAATTTCTTTTCTCTATGCGATAATTTTTGAGGAATTACTACATTCACCTCAACAAGTTCATCACCTAATCTTTTTGTGCGTATATCTACTATGCCTTTAGATTTAAGACGAAAAATAGTGCTAGGTTGAGTTGCAGGAGGGATTTTCATTTTTACTTTTCCCATTAATGTAGGAACTTCTACCTCTCCTCCTAAAGTAGCTTTTACCATACTGATTTTTATTTTACATTTTATATTAGAACCATTTCTTTCAAAAATGGGGTGTTTTTTAACATTAATATGGAGATATAAATCTCCATAGCCCCCTGGCCCAAAGTGCCCCTCTTCTCTAAGTCTTAATACAGAGCCTGTGTCTACACCTGCAGGAATATTTACTTTTACATTCTTATTTACCCTAATCAACCCTTGTCCCCGGCACTTTGTGCATTTAGCAGTTACTACTTCTCCTTCTCCTTTACAAGTAGGACAAGTTTGAGAAATACTTATAAACCCCATACCGCTGGTTATTTGTCCTCTACCCCTGCAAGTAGGACATGTTTTCTTTGAAGAACCACGTTCAGCCCCACTACCTTTACATTCAGAACAAGCCTCAAATCTTGAAAAAGAAATTGACTTTGTTCCTCCCACAGCTGCTTCCTCTAATGTAAGGTATATCTCATAGTAGATATTGTCTCCTTTAGGTTTTCTTGTAGAACGGCGATATCCCCCTCCAAAAAAATCAAAGCCAAATCCTGAAAAGAGCTCATCAAATATTCCTCCAAAACCAAAGTCACCTAAGTCTTTAAATATAGAGCTAAAATCAGCCCCTCTAAAAATATCCTCTGCAGTAAAACGTGAGTCAATACCTGCATGTCCGTATTGGTCATAGAGAGAACGTTTTTTAGGGTCACTTAAAACTGCATATGCTTCAGAAATCTCTTTAAACTTTTCTTCTGCCTCTTTCTTTTTTTCGGGAGGAACCCTATCAGGATGATACTGCATTACAAGCTTTCTATAAGCCTGCTTTATCTCATCTGTACTGGCATTTTTTGATATCCCTAAAATTTCATAATAATCTCGTTTTGTTCCCATCATAACTTACCACTACATAAGGTCACCAGGTCACACGTAAATAGTCAATAGTCATATGTGTCGCTTTCGCTTAACGTCATATACCCTTATAGGCGTCATACATAGTCGTATGTTCGGCTTCGCCTCGTGTCATATGTCCTTCAGACGTCATACTCCTCGCTCTCCTCGTGTCATACAGTTGTCATAGGTTATAAAGTTACTAAGTCAACACGTCACCAGTTAGAAATATGTTTAATGTCTTTCTGGGTCTTTTTTATCATCGTATGACCATTCTTCTCTGCACGGGTGACTTTGTATCATGGTGACATTGTGACTTTAACTATTCGCTAATCGCTATTTATTGTCTTCTTCTTTATAATCGGCGTCTATTACTTCACCTTCCTTTGCTGACTCAGCAGAACCTTTGTCTTCTCCTTTAGCCTGTGCTGTCTCTTGCTGAGCGCCTGCACTTGTGGTTTGCTGTGCCCCTTGTTGACTTTTGGCACTTGCTTTATACACCTCTTCCGCTAATTTATAAGAAGCTTGTGTTAATTCATCAATCGCTTTTTGAATTTCATCTTTTGTAGCATTTGATTTTTTAAGTATATCTTTTAAATTTTTAAGCTTACTTTCTATATTCTTCTTATCTGTCTCAGACACTTTATTACCAAAATCCTTAAGAGATTTTTCTGTAGTATACACTAAATTATCTGCTTTATTTCTTAGCTCTGCTATCTCTCTTTTCTTTTTATCTTCTTCTGCATAGCGCTCTGCTTCTTTTACCATTTTTTCTATCTCTTCCTGAGAAAGCTTCTGAGGAGCAGTAATTCTAATAGATTGCTCTTTACCCGTTCCTAAATCTTTTGCAGAAACATGAACAATCCCGTTAACATCTATATCAAAAGTAACTTCGATCTGAGGAACACCACGAGGTGCAGAAGGAATCCCTACTAAATCAAATCGTCCCAATTCTGTATTATCATTAGCCATAGGACGTTCTCCTTGAAGTACTCTAATTGTTACTGCTGTCTGATTATCTTCTGCAGTAGTAAAAATCTGTGATTTCTTAGTAGGAATTGTTGTATTTCTTTCAATTAACTTCGTAAATACACCTCCCAATGTTTCAATACCTAAGGAAAGAGGAGTAACGTCCAAAAGCACAACATCTTTGACATCTCCCTTTATAATTCCTGCTTGAATGGCTGCTCCAAAAGCGACACATTCCATTGGGTCAATTCCTCGTTCAATTTTTTTACCAATATAATCCTCTACAAACTGTTGAACGATAGGCATACGAGTAGGACCTCCTACCATAATTATGCGGTCAATGTCTGAAGGCTGAAGCTTAGCGTCACTTAATGCCTGCTCTATAGAATGGCGCGTCTTTTCCACAATAGGCCTTACCAGCTCCTCAAGTTTAGCACGGGTAATGTTCATGACAAGGTGTTTAGGCCCTGTCTGGTTAGCTGTAATAAATGGCAAATTTATATCAGTAGTAATGGTAGAAGAAAGTTCTATTTTTGCCTTCTCCGCAGCTTCTCTTAAGCGCTGGAGAGCCATAGCGTCGTTACGCAAATCAATACCTGTATCGCGTTTAAACTCTTCAATAATGTAATTCATTAAAGCCTCGTCCATATCTCTTCCTCCAAGTTGCGTATCTCCGCTGGTAGACTTAACTTCAAATACTCCTTGAGCCATTTCCATAATTGTCACATCAAGTGTGCCTCCCCCAAAATCAAACACAAGTATTTTTTGCTCTTTATCCTCCTTGCCAAGACCATAAGCAAGACAGGCTGCCGTAGGCTCATTAATAATACGCAATACCTTAAAGCCAGCTATTTCTCCCGCATCCTTAGTCGCCTGTCTCTGATTGTCATTAAAGTAGGCAGGACAGGTAATAACAACCTCTTCCACTTTGTCTCCCAAATAAGCCTCAGCATCTTTTTTAATCTTTTGAAGAACAAACGCAGAAAGTTGCTGAGGAGTGAATTCTTTGTCAAAAATCTTGTATTTGTGAGTTGTGCCCATTTTTCTTTTAAAACCGGTGATTGTTCCCTGAGGGTTAATTGCTGCCTGACGGCGTGCAGGTTCTCCCACAAGAAGTTGACCTTCCTTAGTAAAAGCTACATAAGAAGGAAAAGCTTTCCCTCCTCCTACAGTAGTACCTTCTGCAGAAGGAATAAGAGTAGGACGACCTCCTTCCATAACTGCTGCAGCAGAGTTAGAAGTTCCTAAGTCAATTCCTATTACACGTGCCATTTTTATCACCTCCTGTTGAGACGCTATTTCTCATCAATTGCATTTCCATCCTTTTCTTTAATATCTTCTTTCTTATTATTGCTCTCAATCTGGCTGGGAAGCACAGAAATTATAACCTTAGATGTCCTCAACAACCTATCTCCCAGATTATATCCTTTTTGCACCTCTTCTATTACTGTATGTTCATCTAATTCCTTTTCTTCTTTTTGTCCTACAATCTCATGGAAATGAGGGTCAAACTTTTTGCCTTTCGCCTCAATAGGTGTTAATCCTTCTTTTCTAAGGATACTGTATAAATTATTGTAAGTAAGCTCAATCCCTTTTTGTATATCTTGTATTTGAGAGTGCTGTTTTACCGCTTTTATAGCTTGTTCTAATTCATCCATTATTGTAATAAGTTCTTTTATTATTGTATAATTGGCGAACTTGATTAATTCTTGCTTTTCTTTTTCCCATCGTTTACGAGCATTGTCAAAATCAGCACAAATTCTTATATATTTATCCCACAGCTTCTCGTACTTCGATGCTTTTTCCTCAAGTTCTTCTATATCTTTATCTTTTTTAGCAATCTTTTCTTTCTCGGCATCAGGATGCTCTGTGACAGGTTTATCTTTTGTAATATCTCCCTTTAAAAAAACCTGTTTTTTCTCATTAGTTGTATTTTGATGATTTTTTTTCTCCTTCATAATATTAATTTTTCTATAATATTTTCTAAACTATGCCTTATAAAATACAAAGAGTGAATCGATCTTATATAATCCATTCTCATTGGGCCCAATAATCCTAAAGCCAAAGCTAATCTTTCCTTCTTGAAACCGGAGACGAGAAGAGAGCACTCTGAGATTTCCTCAAATCCACTCTCATCGCCAATCAAAATACCTAATTCCTCATCAACATATTTAAATAACAAATCTTGTATTTCTTCAATTTTAACCTCTAAAGCATAGAAAAGATTTTTCAGTTTATTAATATCTTCGAATTCAGGCTGATTCAATATAAATCGCGTGCCCTTAAAGAAAAATCCTTCTTTAAAGCCCCACATCCCCATCAGAGAAATATAACCACTTATGTTAGAAAGTATATCCAGTGCTTTATTAAAAACATCTTCTATAGTAGTATTATATGTATCGAATTCAACTAACTCTTCAACGGTCTCCTCATCTTCTTTTAGAAACTCTCCTTTTTCTATCAAGTGCTCCACATAGTACTTGAATCCCAATTTGGTAGGTATTCTACCTGAAGATGTGTGAATATGAGATAAAAATCCTTTTTTCTCCAATGACTCCATTACATTTCTTATTGTTGCTGAAGAATAAGGAAGATGGTAATTATCGCATAAATAAGAAGAACTTATAGGATGAGATTCTTTTATATAACTAGTAACCAACAAATCCAAGATATCATCTTCCCTTTTTTTAGAATCTACGTACCTCATTTTTATCCTTATTTTTATCCTTTAATTTAGCACTCATCTCTTGAGAGTGCCAAATATCCTACCACACACCCCTAAATTAGTCAATAGCAATAACTAATAGCTCATCGCTTACAAGCTTACAGCTTATAGCTCTTTTACTATGAACTAACAACTAAGAGCTATGAGCTATTTTCTATTCCCTAATCACTATACGCTATTTACTATTTTTTTCTCAGATGTCGCTCAAGATGGTGTTTAAATTTATCCAATTGTTTTAAAAGAGCAGAAAATGAATCTGTTATTGCTGACAAGATGTCACTCTTTTTACTTTGGGCTTTTAAAACCTTTGAAGGTAAATACATATTTATCCAACAGAAATAAGTATCTTTGTGAGGATTCTTCTCCAAATGGAGTGATAAATGTACTACATCATCCTCTTTAAAAAACTTTGTTCTCCGTTTAATTTTTTCTATATTTTTATTTATCATATTATTAAGAAGAGAACTTTTTTCTAAATGTTTAAATGAAATATCTACACGCATATTACCTCCTTTAATTTATGCTTTTTTAAAAGTTACTGCTCTATCTTTTACCTCTATAATTATCTTATCTCCTTCTTTAAATTCCCCCTTTAAAATCTTTATACTTAAAGGGTCGATAACCAATTTTTGTATTGTCCTCTTTAAAGGACGTGCGCCATATTCAGGACTGAACCCTTTGTCAGCAAGGAATCTTTTTGCAGATTCTGACATTGTAGCTTCTATTTTCTTTTCCTCAAGACGTTTTTTTAGTATATCAAACTGTATATCCACTATTTTAACAATATCGCCAAGTGAAAGGCGATTAAACACTATGATTTCATCTAAACGATTGAGAAACTCTGGTCTAAAATGTTCTTTTAACTTCATTTTTATCTTTTCTGATACTGCTTTTGTTGTAACTGTAGGGTCATTGAAGTATTCACTTCCAATATTAGAAGTCATAATTATAACAGTATTCTTGAAATTTACAACTTTACCTTTGGAATCAGTAACATGGCCCTCATCCAGAATCTGCAAGAGTACATTAAACACTTCAGGGTGCGCTTTCTCTATCTCATCAAAGAGAATTACTGAATAAGGTTTCCTTCTTACTTGTTCTGTAAGTTGGCCTCCTTCTTCATACCCTACATAACCAGGAGGAGCACCAATTAATCGTGACACAGAAAACTTCTCCATATATTCACTCATATCTATGCGAATAAGATTATTTTCGCTGTTAAACAAAAACAATGCTAAGATTTTGGCTAATTCTGTTTTCCCCACGCCAGTGGGTCCAAGAAACAAAAAAGACCCCAAAGGTCTATTGGGATCTGCCAACCCTGAGCGTGCACGTCTTATACAATCTGAAATTAATCCTATCGCTTCATCCTGCCCTACAACTTTCTTGTTTAATTCTTCCTCCATGCGGATAAGCTTTTCTACTTCTGCTTCCATAAGTTTAGAAACAGGAATAGAAGTCCAACGAGAAACAATTTCAGCAATATCTTCCTCATCAACCTCCTCTTTAAGTATTTTCCTAACCTTTTGAACATCAATAAGTTGCTTATTAAGTGCATTAAGTTTTTCCTCCAAAGACGGAATAGTTCCATAACGAATTTCTGCTACTTTATCTAACAAAACTTGCTTTTGATAATCAGAAGCTTTTAATTTTAAATCTTCTATTTCTTCTTTCACTTTCCTTATTTGAGTAATAAGGTCCTTTTCTTTCTCCCATTGTTCTTTTTCTCTCGCCAGTTCCTCATTTAATTTAAGTATCTCCTGCTCTAATTTCTTAAACCGTTCCCGGGAAGCCTGATCCTTTTCTTTCTTTAAGGCTTGTTTTTGAATCTCAAGCTCCATAATTCGCCGTTCAAGCTTATCTATCTCTTCGGGTTTAGAATCAATCTCAATACGCAGTCTACTTGCCGCCTCATCAACTAAATCAATAGCCTTATCAGGAAGAAACCTATCACTTATGTAACGATGAGAGAGCAACACTGCAGCAATAAGAGCTGAATCTTTTATGCGTACCCCATGATGAACTTCATATTTTTCTTTAAGGCCTCTTAGTATTGCTATGGTAGCCTCAGGAGAAGGTTCTTTTACTAAAACAGGCTGGAACCTTCTTTCTAAGGCCGCATCTTTCTCAATATATTTTCGATATTCATCAACAGTTGTAGCTCCTATGCAACGCAAAATTCCTTTTGCTAAAGCCGGCTTAAGCATGTTAGCAGCATCGACAGCGCCTTGAGCATCACCTGCTCCCACTAAAGTATGCAATTCATCTATAAAAATAATTATTTCTCCTTCTCTTTTTTCAACCTCTTTAAGCACAGCCTTTAAACG
>CAZWON010000012.1:0-38720 GCA_964635565.1 uncultured Planctomycetia bacterium | reverse complement strand
TTTTTATTCTTTAAAGGCCTTATATTCTTTTCCTGTCAAAATTTCAGACGCATCCAAGGAAAAGGCTACGCGACAAAAAAATTAATAGGCGACACTAATTTAAAAAGGAGTGAAAATACAATAAAAAAGGAAGAATTATTTTCGCCAACCATTATCAGTAATCACTTCTTTAAATATCTCTATAAGATATTTATCAAAATGTGTCCCTGCCTCCTTCTCCATAATCCTTATAGCCTCATCTACAGAATAAGCTTTTCTGTATGTCCTGTCAGAAATTAAACTCTGGAAAGTATCCGCTATAGCTACTATCTTTGCTTCCAGAGGAATGTTATTGCCTATAAGTCCATAAGGATATCCTTGCCCATCTATCCTCTCGTGATGATAAAGAATAGGAGGGATTATATGTGTTAACTCATGCAAGGGTCGCAAAATCTCTGCCCCAATAAGAGGGTGTTTTTTTATTTCCTCAAACTCCTCAGGTGTCAATCGGGCAGGTTTTAAAAGAATCTTCTCAGGAATCCCTACCTTACCCAAATCATGAAGTAAAGCTGCGTAACGAATAGTATCAAGGTTATGCTTATCAAGCTTAAGCTTCTTTCCCAAAGATAAAGAAATTCTTACAGTTTTTGCAGCGTGTTCTGCTGTATATAAATCTTTTGCCCTTATAGCATGAGCAAAAGCTATTATTGACTCTATTATTGTCTTACCTAAAGCACTTTCTAACTTATAAATCCTATTTTTTAGGTCATCGGCTGTATAAATCGTATCTATTTCGCGCTCCTCCTCCTTTGCTAACTGCTGAGGCGTAAGTATTTTTTTACCATTTTCCTTTGAGCTATCCAAACATTTATCCAAAAGAGAAAGAAGGTCTATCTCGGAAAAACCATCTTGAGGGAATGTGACTACCGCAATATTTACATCAATGTCTATCTTTTTATCCTTTGTGCCGAAATTTTTAAATCTCAATCCCTCCTGTATACGCTTAGCCAGCATTAATGCTTCTTCTTTATCGGTAAAATTAAGAAGAACTCCAAACTCATCATCTTCCAAATGAGTTACTATATCAAAATTTCGGGTTACGCTCTTAAGAAAATCAGCAAATTCTCTAAGAACAACATTGCCAAAAACTGTCCCATATATAGCATTTATATTTTTAAAAAGATGTATATCCAGTTTCAACAAAGAGATGCACATATTTTCTCTTTGAGCATAACTTATACTTTCTTTGAATCGTTTAATAAAATATCTATAGTTGTAGACACCAGTTAAAGCATCAACGAAGGAATGTAGCTCTAATTTTTTATTAACTTTTTTCAGCTCTTTACGAATACGTAATATTTTTCTTACTAAATATATAAAAAAAGAAAGGAAAAAAATATAGGAAATAATAAGGGTAAAAATTAAGTGCGTCAAAGAAACATTTTTAATAGTAGTATCCAACTCTTTAATAAAAGCAGTGTTTAATCCTGCATACATTTTCCTCCCTCCGTGAAAACGCTTTCATTTTTATATGCCCTTAATCTCTTAAATATACAATATTTTGGCAAGAAAAATCAACACCTTAAGGTAATTATTTTATAAACTTAGATAATATACTTATCTTTTTTCCACCAAAATATCCCCCTTCAAATAAGTAACCTTTAAATTTTTAGCTAACACTTCTTAAAACTCTACTTCTTCCAAAGTATCTATTATAAACTGAATTCATCTATAACCATCAATCTAGCTAACAACTTTATATTTACTGAAGAGAAGCTCATCTGCCTACTAAATTAGATAGGATATCTTGGTGGATATAGAAAGATTCTTCATCATAAAGTACAAATCTAATTCTTTTAACATAAAAAAGCGAAGATATGCTCTCTGTTATAGTCCTAAAGGCAATAGATGCTGCTTTCCGAAGAGGAAACCTAAAAATACCCGTAGAAATTGCTACAAAGGCAATAGAAGTTATTTTATTTTTCTCAGCTAGTTTAAGAATATTACGATAGCAATGAGAAAGAATTTCCTCCGAAGGCTCATCTACCCCATAAACAGGCCCCAAACAATGAATAACATAACGATTGGGAAGTCTAAAACCAGGAGTAATCACTGCTTCTCCGGGTTTTATAGGAGCAAGAGGTCTACAGATTTCTTCAAGTTGTGGTCCTGCAGTACGATGAATTGCTCCTGCTACACCACCTCCTTTTAGAAGCTGAGCATTAGCAGCATTAACAATAGCTTCAAACTCAGGTTGATTAGTAATATCTCCTTTCACACATTCCAAGATAATTCCTTTTATCTCCACCTTCATATTTTATATTACTATTCTAACATAAAGAAAAATAAACTTAAATGTTAAATGATTTTTAAAAATTAAGAGGAAATTTCGAACTCAGTATAAGGATTAAGCTCATAAGGAGAAATTTTAATATCTATTATTTCTTTTTCCCTAATAATTACATAAACATTTTTTAACTTTTTAGGTGATAAAGAAGTGTAAAGCTGAGGGTAGAATAACACATCGTAATCAGGGCAATGGAATATTTTCTTAGGTGAACCCAGAATGAAAAGAACCAGAGAAAAAGAATCTTCTTTCTCTCGCTGATAAGATAATACCTTTATATTACGAAGAAGAATATTCTCAGATAAATCATTCGCACTAACACTCAGTACTATTAAAAAAATAAAAATACTTCTACTCTTCTCTTCGCCATTTTCCTCCCTCTAATGTAAATAAAACATTTTTTTAATATTTTTTCAACTCAAAATTTGTATTGAAAATTAAACAAGTTTATAAGTAACTCTATAAACTATTAAGAATTACTCTTAGGGAAAACACGTAAAAGAAAAATAGTTCCCACAACTAAAAACGGTGTAAGGCTAAAAAGGGCAATCCTATAACCTAATATTTCCCACTTTCTTAGATAAAAAATAATCATCCCCCACCACAGAGGACCCAAAATACCTGCTAAATACCCAATAAGATTAAAAAAACCAAATGCTTCTCCTATTCTTTCTTTAGGAACAAGCTTGGTCATAAAAGCCCGGCTTGTCACCCAAGTCACTCCTAAACTCAGCCCTGACATAGCACCTATAACCCAATACCAAAAGGGACGAGTGATCAAAACACCACTCATTAAAGCAATAATCCAGAAAACAAAAGCAGAAAGAAAAACTTTCCCATAACCAATATAATCACTTATTACCCCTGACACTATACTTCCTCCTATAGCAAAAAATGTAGAAAAGATGATAAGGTCTATAATTTCCTTCTCTCTTAGCCCAAAAACTTTACTGACATAAACAGACATAAAAAGAATTATCACATTAACTACCCCAAAGACAAACAAACTGGCTTTTAAAAAATTCATCAAGCGACTATCTTTCTTCCAAAAGTTAAACTGTTGTCTAAATTCTCTAAATACTTCCTTTAAGCTTTTTCTTCTGGTAAAATAGAAATGGCTATTTTGTGATGATGCTTCCTTTACAAATATCATACAAGGCAAAGCAAAAAGAGCAAAAAGTATTCCTGTCATAATAAAAACACTTTTATACCCTCTTTCTAAAACAATAGGTTTTGTAAACATAAGGGCAATTACTGCTCCTATATATCCAAACATCCGACCTAGACCAGATATGTAACCTATGTTTTTGCCTGAGCTAACATGAACTATAAGAGAATTATAAAAAACCACTCCCTCCTGGCATCCAAAATTAGCAATAATAAAAAGTATCAACGCTAACCATATCTCATCAATAAAACCCATAAATATAGTAGATAAAACAGAAATTACTGTAAAATATATAAGGAACAATTTATGCTTTCTTTGGGCGTCAGATAAAGCACCTAAAAATGGAGCTAAAACTGCAACAAAAAACATGGAAATTCCAAACGATAGGCTGTACCATATTTCAGAAACTCCCTTTTCGATAGTCAGCCAGCGTACAAAATAAAGCGAGACTATATTGATAGCAAAAAACTGATTGGCTAAATCATATAAAGACCAGCTTATAATTGAAATGTACTTAAATATTTTACCTGTCTTTGATGCTGCCATTAGAAGCATATTTGCGTATGGCTTCAATTCTCTTTAATATAGGCGGATGACTATAATGAAGAAATACTTTTAAAGGGTGAGGCGTAAGATTAGAAAGATTATCTACAGTAAGCTTTTTTAAACCCTCAATAAATGCCTCAGGGTTTTTATAGGTAGCTAAAGAAAAACGGTCTGCTTCGTATTCATATCTTCTTGAGAAAAAATTGGTAACAACTGAGAATATCATTTGAATAGGAGTGTATAAAAATCCGAAGAATACCAAACTCGCATAAATAGATGTATGATCCATTTTAAAAGCATAAAATAATCCTTCATTGTTAATAAAAAAAGAAAGGATAAAAAACATTAATCCATTAGCCAAAGAAGAAATAATAAACATTTTTAAAATATGTCTTCTTTTATAATGGCCTACTTCATGGGCTAAAATAGAGACAAGCTCGGGTATTGTGTGTTTTTCAATCAAAGTATCAAAGAGAACAATGCGACGGTTTTTCCCAAAACCAGTAAAAAAGGCATTGGACTTAGAAGAACGGCGGGAGGCATCCATTTTAAAAATACCACCTAATAAAAAAGACTGTGAATTAGCATATTTAATTATCTCTTTCTTAAGTTCCCCCTCCTCAAGAGGGATAAATTTGTTAAAAAGGGGCATAATTACAATGGGGGCGATAAAAATAAAAAACAACTCAAATAAAGTTACTCCTACCCAACACAGGAACCAAGCAATATTTGGAAATCGTATAAAAAACCACACAATAAAAGAAAAAATAATCCCTCCAATAATCGCTCCTAAGATAACTGTCTTAATTACATCTAAAACAAAGGTTTTTATGGTTGTTCGGTTAAAACCGTAACGTGCTTCTATCACAAAGATATGGTATACAGAAAAAGGTAAATATAAAATATAGAATAAAAACATTAAAGTACCTAAAAAAATAAGAGCAGTAATTATTGGGCCTACATGAAATTGGCGGGAAAACCTATCAATAAGATTAAATCCTCCTCCAAGAATAAATGAAATGATAACAAAAGTGAAAAAAGTATCCTCAACGATTCCAAAATATGTTTTTTCTCTTAAATACTTTTGAGAAATAGTATATTTATCTTTATCATAATAACCAATAAACTCCTGAGGGAACTCAAACTTTAATGCACCTACGTTAAGAATATCTACAATCAAATCTAATAGATATCTACCTAAAATGACAGCAAGAACAATTATAAGATAGATATTCATCCTCTCAATTTATAAAAGAGGCGCAAAAACTAAAGAAACAATCGCCATAAGCTTAATAAGAATGTTCATAGAAGGGCCTGTAGTATCTTTAAAAGGATCTCCTACAGTATCTCCTACTACGGCTGCTGCATGGGTAAGAGTTCCTTTACCTCCTAAATTCCCCTCTTCAATCCACTTCTTGGCATTATCCCATGTAGCTCCCCCATTGGTCATCATAATCCCTAAAAGAACACCACAGGTTGTTGCTCCTGCAAGAAATCCTCCTAAGGCAGATTTACCTAAAACAAAACCCACAATAAGAGGAATTATTACTGCTAGAACCCCAGGAAGAACCATCTCTCTTAGTGCTCCCTGAGTGACTATACTTACACAGCTTGCTGTATCAGGTTTTGCTCTACCCTCCCGCAGTCCTTTAATCTCCCGGAACTGCCTTCTAATCTCGATAACCATTTTATTAGCTGTGCGGCCCACTGCTTTTAAAGTTATGGCAGCAATAATAAATGGCATCAACCCTCCCATAAGCAAACCGATTACTGTGGTAACTTCAGTAAGATTAATACTCTCAATTTTTGCCATTTTCTGATAGGCACTAAATAAAGCTAAAGCTGTAAGGGCTGCAGAACCAATAGCAAACCCTTTACCAATAGCAGCAGTAGTATTCCCTAAAGCATCTAACTTATCCGTAATTCTTCTTATGCTGGGGTCTTGTGAAGACATTTCAGAAATTCCTCCTGCATTATCAGCAATAGGCCCATAGGAATCAGTAGACATAACAATACCAATAGTAGAAAGCATTCCTACTGCAGAAATTGCAATACCATAAAGCCCACCAAACCGATAAGCAAAATAAATTGATAGAACAATTGTTAAAATAGGAAGAATCGTACTTTCAAAACCAGTAGCTAAACCAGTAATAATAGTGGTGGCAGGTCCGCTTTCGCTACTTTTTGCTACTTCCTTTATAGGAAAACCACTAGTAAAAAACTCACTCTCAAGGCCAATAAATACACCTGCTAAAAGACCACTTAAAATACACCAAAAAATATCAATTTTTCCCACAACGAACTTAACAAGGCAAAAAGAAGCAAAGATAAAAATAATACCGCTTATATAAGTAGCATAACGCAGTGCTGACTGAGGATTTATTTTTTTAAGGAGTCTCATAGAAGATATCCCTAACAGAGAAGCTATTAATCCTGCCCCAATAAGCGTAAGGGGAAGATACATCCACTTTAAAGGAGAAACTAAAGTTGCACCAATAGCAATGGTAGCAATAACTGAACCTACATAGGACTCAAATAAATCTGCCCCCATCCCTGCAGTATCTCCCACACAATCTCCCACGTTGTCTGCAATAACACCAGGATTACGGGGGTCATCTTCAGGTATATTTTCTTCTACTTTACCAACTAAATCTGCGCCTATATCAGCACTCTTTGTGTAAATTCCTCCTCCCACACGGGCAAAAAGAGCAACAGAACTTGCTCCCATGGCAAACCCATTTATTATACGAGGATCTTTAGTAAAAAGATAAACCATACTTACACCCAAAAGTCCTAAAGCAGCAACAGAAATTCCCATAACAGAGCCACCACTAAAGGCGATACTTAAAGCTTCAGGCATTCCACCCCTAATTGCTCCTTGAGTTGTCCGACTACTTGAACGCGTTGCTGCCTGCATTCCAAAAATACCAGCGAGCATTGAACATACTGCTCCTGTTAAATAGGCAAGTGCTGTAAACAAACTTAAGAACTTTGTTAGCACAATAAAAACTATTGCCATAAAAACAGCAATCACCTGATATTCTCTTTTAAGGAAAACCATTGCCCCCAAATGAATAGCATCAGCAATTTCTTTCATCTTTGCGGAACCTTCGCTTTTTTTTGTGACGAGAAAATAGGTTACTCCTGCAAAAATAATGCCAACTATTCCCAGAAGTGGCAAAAGAAACGCATTATTTATAAACTGCATCACTCCTCCTTTCTGCTTAAAGCTTTAATTAAATATTTCTTTTATCTCTTTTGTTTCTCTTTGTCAAGAAATTGTTTTTGTAACATCAATATTATCTTTTGCTATTTTTTAAAACAAACTCTCTCCTTCTTTAACTTTTTATAGAAACAAATGTCAGGATAGAATATTTTAAGGCTCAATCCTACTTTATATAGGTTTAAGAAAATTGTCAACACCATCTTTTCTAAAATATTGCTTTTATATGATTTTTTGCGATAATATTTTTATGAATAAAATAAAAAAGATTTTGATTATCTCTTCTGAATCAACCTTAAAAGAAGTTCTTGATTTCTGCTTCGATGGATGGGGCTACGATGTTTTTTTAAAAGATAAATATGACTATAATATAGATTCTATTAAAAAAATATCTCCTAATGTTATTGTAATAGATGTGCATTCTGCTACTGAGGAAGACCTTAAAATATGCGATATCATAAAGAATGAGCCTTTAACTACTTTCATCCCCATAATTGCGTTGATTGATAAGCGTCGGTTAAAAACCCATCTTCTTAGCCTAAAACATGGTATAGATGATTATTTGATTAAACCTCCTGACCCTCTTGATTTAAGAGTAAGAATAGAAATAGCAATAAAAAGATCACAGTACTGTCTTTATTCAAATCCTTTAACAGGACTCCCCAGTGGAAGAATTATTGAAGAAAATTTAAAAGAAAGACTTACTAAAAACCTTACCTTCTCTTTCGGATATGTAGATATAGATGGCTTTAAATATTTCAATGATGTCTATGGATATATAAAAGGAGATAGAGTTATTATGCATACAGCTTATCTTCTTTATAGTACGATAAAGAAATTTGGCAATAAAAATGATTTCATTGGACATATTGGAGGAGATGATTTTGTCTTCATAACCACTCCTGATAGATATGAATCTATATGCAAGAATTTTATATTAGCATTTGATAAAGCTATACTTTTCCATTATTCTCCTGAAGATAGAAAATGTAGGTTTATAATTGCAAGAGACAGGACTCACAAGATTAAAAAAATCTCTCTGATGAGCGTCTCTGTAAGTGTGGTAAATAAAAATAACGATTCTAATATTGAAACTGTAATTGAGATAAATGAAAAAATAGCACAAATAAAAAAATACTTAAAAAGAATCGAAGGAAGTACATATATGGCAGATAGAAGGAATCAAAAAGAAGGAAAGCCTTCTCCCTGGGTCTATAGTAAAAATAATATCTTTTTTAAACGCTATAAGCCCTTAGGGCAAATACTCCTCGATAAAAATATAATTTCTCAAAGACAACTAGACGAGGCCCTTGATATCCACTGGAGACAAGGTATTATCTTAGGAGAAGTGCTAAAAGAGCTTAACTTCCTTAAGGAAGAGGACTTAGAATATGCTCTAACTCTTCAAAAATCTTTTCCCTCTCTTCTGTTTTCTAATTAATTTCTACTTTAAAGGAGAAAAAATTAAATTATAGTATTCTTTTATCCTATGGAGGGATTTTAATACTACTATAATTAAAAGATAAGTTATGAGCAAAAGAACAATGGTGACAACAATCTTAGTTTTTGTACTGTATTTTGGATTTATCCAAAGAAAAGGTAAAGCAAATGGTCCTATACATAAAAAAACAATTATAAAAAATGTTGTCGTAAAATACCAAGGAGTAAGAGAAGACTTTGGGGTATTTAAAAATTCTCCACAAAAACGGCATTTTACAGCTTCATCCTTAATTTCTTCTGCACAATAAGGACATTTTTTCATACCTTTCTAAAATATCTCTATAGTATCCATTTTAACCCAGCCCATCTTGCCATCAACCCTTTTTATCTTACACCATTCACCCTCTCCGGTGATAACGATTACTTTCATCCCTTCATAAAGAGTAAAATAGTTAGTAGCTGATTTTAGGGGTTCAAATTTTGCTTCAGTCTTATCTTTAATTACTATTGCCTCTTTTCCTAAAAGAGAAATTCGGTTATAAAAGCTCAACAATACCAAAAAGAATATAACAATTGCTCCAATTATGATTACTAAGCGGTATTTTCTTATTATCCTGATATATAAACTTAAAATTATAACTCCTAGGACAATAATATAGAAACAGGAAAGCAATAGGCTAAGTTCATCAATGGTAAAATTAAATATTTTATCTGTGAAGCGTATTAGCCAGCTGCGTTTATCCCTTATAAACCCTCCTTTAACTAAAGAACAGGCGTATTTATAATTAGATTCTAAATCACTATCGCGTGGAATAAGACGTTTTGCTTTCTCATAATTAAGTAATGCTTTACCCAGTTTTCCCTTTTTAAAATAGCAGTTTCCCAGATTGTAATAAATGGCACCACTCTCAAAACCTTTTTCTATAATCTTATTGTACTCTTTTATAGCTTTATCATACTCGCCGTACTCATACATTGCTCCTGCAGTATAGAATATGCTTTTTAAATCTTCTTTCTCGTTGGCGAAGACATAAAAAGAGGCAGCGAAGAATAGTAAGGTTAAAAAGGTTATTTTATGTTTTGTTTTATAGAAACTCATATCCTTTTTCTCTCAAGGTAATCGATTATTTCCCTTGTATCTTTAAGAATACCTTCCATCTCATTCTTGTTAAATTCTGAAGAAGCGTAACGTGCCATCTCACACTTCTCAAAAATATTTCTTAATTTATCCATAAGGGCTACTTCTACATTTTTATTTTTTAACACACTTTCTATAGCGCTATAGGTAATTTCTCCAGAATACAGATGCAGTTTATTTTTAAAATACTTCTTTAATGTATCAAAAATAGCATCAAAAAATTTATCTTTCGCTTCAGTTTTTAAATAGTTTTCAGCAATTTTTATTCCCTTACGTGCACTCCGGGGAGCTTGCAGTTTCTGGGCATACCTTGTGTCTGTTCTAAGCCTCTCTTTGTGTTTATAGAAAACAACAAAAGACGCAAAAGAAAATAAGACTATTATTTGAAATAGCCAGTAAGCTGCAGTTTTATAAAGATAGTGGCCTTTTCTTCTTAACTTCCCGATAGATTCTTTAATATATAGAATATCTTTACCAAGTGTTTCCTGGGCAGATACTTCCTTAGTGCGTAGCTTAAAGTCTGTTATTTCTGCCTCTCTGCGAGCGGCAGGCTTAACAGTTATAGGAAAAGGCCCTTTTGTAATGGTGTGGTATTTGCCATCTTTGGGGTTGAAAAAGCTGAAAGATATCTTGGGAATAGCTTTTACTTCTTCTGACTGGGGTATAATTACCTGGGTAAAAGTTTTAACATTTTCTTCCTGTTTAGTTTCTGGCTCATATACCTTGATATTTTCTTTAGATTCAAGCACAGGGGGATTTACAGTATCAAAATTCCCCTCCCCTTCTATTTTCATTTTTAAAGTTATAGGGTCTCCTACATTAACTTCAAAAGGAGAAACTTCTGCGTCAAAGTTAAAATCGCCCACAGCTCCTTTAAAACCCGCAGGTTGACTTTCTTCTGGCAAGGGCAAAACATTTATAGTTATCTTAGGAGAAATCAGAGTAATAGGGTATGCTTCGTAAGTGCCAAAGAAATCGTCAAAGATATCACTGCCAAAAAAATCATCAAAAGAAGAAGGAATACGGCGTTTCTTCTTTAATATTAGATTACAGTCAATACTTGCTTCCCCTAAAACTAAACTTCCTGTTTTGGTAGCAAATGCATATGTTTTAAATTCAACCACATCATAAAGCAGACCGTTTAGAGTCTCACGGTACTGTGTAGGTTTACCGAATTCTTTAACAATAAACCCTTCAGCTTTTAACTTAGGGTATTGAATATCGCGTACTGCTAAATGGTTAACATATAATTTTATGGTTAAGGGAATGATTTCATTTAAATATATTTTTGTTTTGGCAGGTTCAATTGTAAGAAAAATCCGGTCTTTAAGTTCTTCTTCACTTATACTATAGGATGAAGATGGCGGTGTTTTTTGATAAGAATAAGGATGGTAACCAGATATTACCTCGATGTCTATTGAGTTTGAAGTAAGAGTTTTACCTTTATATTCAATTGAAAACGGCCCGACAGTAAACGTTCCTGTTTTTAAAGGAAGTAACCTGTAGATATGTGTGATAGATGTGGATACTTTACCGTTTACAATAGATATTCTTGTAGAGGGCCCAAGGTAGCGCACACCGAACCCCTCAATTTTTTCCAGAGTAGGGGCGGGTATATTTTGAGTTCCATAAAAGGACAAATTAAGCTGGACACTTGAGCCCAAAGAGACTTTATTGTTGTCAACAGTAATTTCAAAGTGGATATCTTCCCCTAAACATACAAATACAGTTAGAAATATTACTGCGAAAAAAGTAAATAGAAATACCACTCTGTGTTCAAAAAAGCCTTTCTCTTTCATTACCAATCTTTCTCTACAGGAGGATAATATGTAACTGCTGTTTCTTTATTAAAATTAGTAAGGGGTGTTTCTTTGTAGCTATAGCGTCTCAATAGCATTCTTGCTTCCTTCTCCGTCATTTCTTTTTTGTTTTCTTGAAATTCTTTTTGAGCTAAGTTTTCATTATCGTTTTTGTTTGATTCTTTTTTCTGTGTAGTATCTTTTAAAGACTGTTTAACCTGCGATGGAACACTTTTTTCCTTCTTATTTTGTTTTCCCTCATCGCTTTTTGTACTCTTTTTTTCTTGGCTACTAACTTTTTTGTTTGTTTCTTCTTGCTTCTCTTTATTATTTTTTGCCTGCTGACTTTGGTTTTTCTTTAGTCTATCAAGAAGTACCTTTAATTCTTTTTCTACGAATTCATGATTATACTTAGCATCAATGTTTTTTTCGTCTAAGTCTATTGCTCGCTTATAATAATCCAGGGCTTCACGGTAAAGCTTAATAGTATCGGATAAATCTGTATTTATTTTGCGTTTGCCCATTTTATATTTGGCGTTGGCAATGTTATAGTTTGCTTTTGACTCTAATTTCTTCCTCTCGGTAGTTAGGCTTTTTACAAAAAAATCAATTGCCTTTTTGTAGTTGCCTTTTTTATACCATGCTGTGCCTATATTAAAGTTTATTATAGAAGAATCAGGCTCGTTTTTCTGTGCCTCGTTATAGTACTTTAAAGCCTCATCGAATTTCCCCTTCTCATACAGGCGGTTTCCTTTTTGTACTTTTTTAGCAACCGATACAGCATAACACAATTGTAGAGGCACACTGATAAAGGCAGCAATAATAGCGCAATTAATAATAAACGTTCTCATTTTTTATGTTCTCGTTAATAAAAAGTTCTGCTAAAAGTATAAGAAATGCAATGAAAAGAGGCATCTGAAATCTTTCCTCATATTGTTTTGCCATTTTGCTTTTAATTTCTCTTTTTTCCATTTTAGACAGTTTCTCTTTATAAATCAAGTTTAAGCCGAATTCCCTTGGACCACTTCTTACGAAACTACCTCCTGTTGTAAGTGCTATTTTCTGCAGTGTTGTTTCATCCAGCCTTGTCTTAACTACATTTCCATTCCTATCTTTTAAGAAAGTTTTATGCCCGGTGTTATCTGTTATAGGTATAAGTTCTCCTTCGGGCGTTCCTATACCTATGCAGAATATCTTTATCCCCTCTTTTTTTGCTTCTTTTGCTGCCTCAATCGGGTCTCCTTCGTGGTCTTCACCGTCAGTAATAAGAATTAAAACTTTATACTTTTTCAACCCTCCCTCAAAGCTTCTTATTGCTTCTTTTATTGCACTGGATATAGAAGTTCCTCCTCTGGGTATTATGTTAATATCAATATTGCGCAGCGTTGTAAGAAATCCTCCATAATCTATGGTTAGTGGGCATTCAAAGAATGCCTCTCCGGAGAAAGCTATTAATCCAATACGGTCTCCCCTTAAATGCTTTATGAAATCCATAATGGCTAATTTTGCCCTTTCAAGGCGGTTGGGTCTTACATCGCTGGCTAACATGCTTTTTGAGGTATCCAGGGCTATGATGATATCTAACCCTTTACGTTTTATTTCCTGCCATTTAAACCCCCATTGCGGACGCATAAATGAAATAACCATAAGAACTACAGCAATAACTATTAATGTTGCTTTTAACTTTTGCCTTTTCGTGTTTAGAGAAGGTGTAAGTTTGCTAATTAGCTTTTCCTCAGCAAATTTTTCCCTTACAACCTTTTTCTTCTTAAAACCCCAGATGTAAAACAGTATAAGTGCGATTACTACCCAAATAAGATGTATAGCGGAAAAATTAGCAAACCTCATTTTTCTTTATTCTTACGGTATCTTTCTTAAAACTGTATACTTTAATATTTCCTCCATCAATAAAAGTATAAAAGCTACCCCTAAGAATACACAGAATAGCTCTCTGTATTCTGAGTATCCTGTTTCTTCTATAGGAGTTTTTTCCATCTTGTCTATTTCTGCATATATTTTTCGGAGAGATTTTGTATCAGTAGCGCGGAAATATCTTCCTCCTGTTTTAGAAGCTATCTCCATCAGAGTATCCTCATCGAGGTCGATTTTTACCGGTTGATAAACAGTATTGCCAAAAAAGTCCTTTACAGGATAAGGTGCTAAACCTTTTGTCCCCGCTCCTATAGTATAAACCTTTATTCCCAGAGCTTTGGCTGTTTCTGCTGCCAAAGAGGGAGAAATATCACCAGCGTTATTTCTTCCGTCAGTAAGAAGAATAATTATTTTACTTTTAGCTTCTGAGTCCTTTAATCTATTTAAAGCACAAACTAACCCTAAGCCAACAGCTGTCCCGTCTTCAATCATCCCTGTTTTTATTCTTTGTAAGTTTTCCAATAGCCATCCATAATCAAGGGTTAAAGGGCTTGCTGTATAAGCCCTTGCGGCAAATACTACAATACCTATACGGTCGTTTTGCCTCCCCTTTATAAAATTTTTTACAACGTCCTTTACTACTTCAAGGCGGTTAGCTCTTTTCCCTCTAAGGGTAAAATCTTCTGCCCGCATACTTGTAGACACATCAATTGCCAGTACGATATCTATCCCTTCTGTTTGTATTCTTGATTCTTCTACAGGGACACGTGGCCGCGCCAGAGCAAACACCATAAGAAAGAGCACCAAGAACCGCAAGAGAAAAAAACCCTTATATATTTCCTCTTTAGGCGTATGGAGTATTTTCTTTAAAAATCTCTCAGATGAGAATATAAAACTTGCTTCTTTATCTTTCTTTTTAGTATAGTAATAGATGGCAACCACTAATAATGGCAACAAAATAAAAAATATAGAGCTATAGAATTTCATTTTTGTATTATATTTTGTGTATCTTCTTCTTTGGTTTCGTCGACAAGTTTTTTAGCAGAATCAAGGCTTAATTTTATCTCTTTTATATCAGGGCTATACTTGGCAAATTTTACCAGGTCGCAATGATAAAGAAAGTTACGCAACAGAGATTTTTGTTCTGTTGTAAGCTTTTTGTCGTTTTTAACAAACTCAAGAAACTCCTCTGTAGTCATTTCTGGTGCACGTATATCAAATCTATTTTCTATATAATGGCGTACTATATCCGAAAGTTCTACATAATAAGCCTCTATTTCTCCCCTGGAAATATAATCTTTTTTCTCAAGAAGAGCCAATGCTTCATAGGCTATTTGGTATGCGGAGCGTTTAGGTTCTTTTTCGTCTTTTGTTTTCTTTTTTCTTCTTAAGCTTAACCATAGAATTACAAGAATAATTCCCAATAAGACAGAAGCAGTTAAATATAAAAAGGCTCCGGAAGGAAGATAAAGAGGCGGTGCAATATCGTGTATATCAGAAGACTTTTTATTTTTCTCTAAGAGGCTCTTTACTTCTATTTTAATCTTTTTTGTGTTTATTGTATGCCACTTATTCTCGCCTGTTTTTCTGTATTTTATTACTGTTTCTGGTATGGTATAAGAACCAGAAGTATAAGTATCTAATATATACCATTGTTTATATATCTTCTTATCCCACCACAGTTTTTGCGATGAACCAAAATCCCTTATGGCAAAGCCACCAAGATTGTCAGCAAATTTAGGTAATTGTATTTCTATATCCTTAGGCGATTCTACTGTAATAGTGTAGTGTATTTTATCTCCTATGGTAATAGTTTGCTTATTTACAGTTATTTTAACATTAATAGGGGGCTTGTTATTGTTTGCCGGCAGAGAAAACCCATTTATAAAAAAAAGAAAAAAAATAGCCAGCAATATAAATCTATTTATCATTTGCATCTTCATCATATATTTCCACATCTTTACTCTCCAGAGCTTCTTTAACGATTGAATCAATAATTTTTTTCTGTTTGTTTAGTTTGTATTCGTAATTTACCTCATCTTTCACTTCTTCAAAACTTTTTACTCTGCGAGATTTCTTATCCTCTATTATGAATACGTACTGGTTCCCTTTTATATTAACCGGCCCTAAAGTCTCTTCTTTATTTTTCTTAAGCAGTTTCTCAATTACTTCTTTTGCTTCCCCTATATTTTCAATGTAGGCGTCACCTTTATGTATCCATACACTTTCTCCTTCACCGTTTTCTAAACGTTCTATGTACTGTTTCTCCTTTGAATCTCTGGGAACAGCTATATACCTTATTTTTGCTTTCTCTTTCTGGACGTATTTATCTTTGTTTGCTTCGTAGTATAACTTTACATCGGAAGGGTCAATATGTAGTTTTTTCTTAAGTTGTTCCTTTATGAATTCCTGGACTATTATATGCTTCTTAAAATCTTCTATGAGCTTTCTTATTCTGTATGATTTACCTATGCCTAATTTCTTTGCTTTTTCATATAAAACCTCGTTGGCGACATACTGTTTTATAAAATCAATGCGTTCTTTCTTGCTTTGCATTTTATTCTTCATCCAGGAAGGAAGCTTGTCTATAGCTTCATTGATTTCCTGTTCTGTGATTTCTTTTTTGCCAATACGGGCAATAATATTTTTATTCTTTTGGATGTCTTGCTCATTTATAGATGTTCGGCTTTCTAATTCATATTCAGCCTGGGAACTCATTCCCAATCTTTCCAAAGCTTCTACTATTTTTTCATTCAAATCATCCTTAAAGGAGGGATTTTTGTTTAGCATTTCTGAGCGGTAGAAATATTTCAAAGCCTTTTCATATTCATACAGCCCCATATAGATATTTCCTAACTCGTAACATACCTTTGCAAGTTTCGTTTTGTCGGAAGGCGACACGTGACTGTTAAGGTATTTTTCCATCTCCTCTGCAGCAGCTCTGTCTAAACCTTTTGCAAGAAGAAGATTAGCATATTCAGACTGGTTTTCTTTTGTCCACACTTGATTTATTTTTTCTTTATTTGCTATAGCAAGATAACGGTGAATATTTATAGAATAAATCAAAATAACAACAGTTATTACTATAACTATTACAAGGAGAATTTGGTTTTTCATCTAAGTCTCCTTTCTCTTAATTTAAAAAAGGCAAGTAAAGTTTTTGCATAAGGGATATCTGTTCTTAAATCGACGTTATCAACCCCTATACGGCTAAAGATTCTTTTTCTTTCTTCCATAATTTTTGCAGCATTTTGATAAAATTCTTTCTGAGTAAAGGGATTATCTGTATCTATAAGAAATTTTTTGTTGGTTTCAGGATCAACAAGAGAAATAATCCCTACAGAAGGAAGATTTATTTCGCGAGGATCTGTTATAGTTATGGCAGTTATATCGTGACGCTTATTAGCGATAGACAATGGTTTTTGATAAGCATCGTCATAGAAATCAGATATTATAAAAACAACTGTTCTTTTACGGCATATAGAGCTGAGATATTCTAAAACATTGGCTATATTCGTTTTTCTGCCGGTCGGTCTATAGTATAAAGCTTCTCTTACAAGACGCAGCCCATGACGTAACCCTTTTCTAGGAGGAACAAATTTCTCTATTCTGTCAGTAAATGCAATAAAACCTACACGGTCATTATTCTCTATGGCAGAAAGGGCAAGCAAAGAACATATTTCTGCTGCGAGCTGCCTTTTTATTTTATTTACTGTACCAAAAAAACTAGATCCAGATAAATCCATAAGAATCATTACAGTAAGTTCCCTTTCCTCTACGAACTTCTTTACGTAAGGTATACCTGTTCTGGCAGTAACATTCCAGTCTATAGTGCGCACGTCATCACCGGGATAGTATTGGCGCACTTCGTCAAATTCCATTCCTCTTCCTTTAAAGATGCTATGGTATTGGCCGGCGAATACATCGGTAACCATATGCCGTGTGGTTATATGAATTCGTCTGATTTGCTTAAGTATCTCTTTGGGTATCATTGTTTATTACAATAGTCGATAGTCAATGGTCATGCTATACGCTATCCGCTATTTACTACACCCTACACTCTCCACCCAACACCCTACACCCTAACATAAAAGTCACCAGGTCACCAAGTCACCAGGTCACCCGTAAATGGCCAGTAGTCGATAGTCAATAGTCTATAGTCAAACTAAACGCTATACGCTAACCGCTATTCGCTATTAAGGAACTTCTATCTCCTCAAAAATACGCTTTACGATATCGTCAGAGGTTTTTTCTTCTGCTTCTGCTTCATAACTTACAATTATCCTGTGCCTTAGTATATCAGGCCCAATTGATTTTATATCTTGAGGTGTAACATAGCCTCTTTCTTTTATAAAGGCATAAGCCTTTGAAGCTAATGTAAGATAAATGCTCGCACGAGGTGAAGCACCATATTGGATAAGGCCTGTTAAGTCACTTAGATTGTAATCCTGGGGTTTTCTTGTAGCAAAAACGATATCTAATATATATTTTTCAATCTTTTCATCTATATACACTTCATTTACAATTTCTCTTGCATGGATAATGTCAGAAGGGCTAATAACAGCGTTAACTTTTATTTCTTTGGTGGTGAAACTCATCTCTTTCATAATTCTGTATTCTTCTTCTTTGGTAGGATAGGTTATATTAAGCTTCAACATAAAGCGGTCAACCTGTGCTTCTGGAAGCGGATATGTTCCTTCCTGTTCTATGGGATTCTGTGTGGCCATCACCAAAAATGGCTCATCCAGCTTAAAGGTATTTTCCCCAATAGTAACCTGGCGTTCTTGCATTGCCTCAAGCAGAGCACTTTGAACTTTTGCAGGAGCACGGTTAATCTCATCAGCTAAAATAATATTTGCAAAAATGGGACCTTTTTTAGTGGTAAATGTTCCATCTTTAGGATTATATACAAGCGTCCCAATAAGGTCAGCAGGAAGAAGGTCAGGAGTAAATTGAATTCTTTGAAATTTGGTATTTATAGCTTGAGATAGTGTCTTGATAGAAAGAGTCTTTGCTAATCCTGGTACTCCTTCAATAAGAATATGCCCATTAGCAAGAATCCCTACAAGAAGCCTTTCAATAAGATAATCCTGCCCTACAATAACTTTCTTTATTTCTCTTATCAATTCTTTCACAAACGAACTTTCTTGTTTAACCTTCTTATTTATTGCGGTTATACCTATTTCCATTATTCTACCTCCTTCTTAGATTCTGCTAGAGAATATTAATTCTTTCTGAACCAATACTTTTCTTATTAGGATTTTTAGGAACTACAATTCTTAATACTCCCCGATTATAGGTTGCTGTTATTTTATCCTTCTGGGCGTCAAAGGGGAGAGGAATTACCCGAGAAAAATATCCAAAACTTCTCTCTTTCTTATAAAAAAGTGTCTTGCCTGCCTTAGTATTTTCTTCTACTTCCTCCTTACGTTCTCCTGAAACAACCAGGTTATCTCCTTTCACCTCTATATTGATTTTTGATTTATCCATACCAGGGAGATCCATCTTTATAACATAACTGTCCTTTTTCTCTTGAATATCTATATCGGGGTTAAAAAAATATTTGTCTGTTAAAAAATCCCAGTTTTTGGAAAGAGGCGTTACCGCAAGACTTTCGCGGAACATTCTTTCTATTCTTTTTCTCATTCTCTCTATCTCTCTAAAAACTCTACCATTACTATCAATAAAAGAGCCAAAATTATCATAGAAGCCGAAATCAGGCATTCCTCTTAAAGAAAAAAATCTATTTTTGGGTGTAAGTGTATTAGAATTATGAAAGTCCTTAATATCTCTTATTTTCTTTTGTAGATGGAGAATATATATGGTTTGTATAAAAAACCCAATAAATAAAACTATTATTATACTCCCAAAAAGCTTATTGTATTTCATTTTAGCCACCCCCTTTTAATTAACTTAATTATTATATTAAAAAACTTTTTTTACTACAATTTTTATTATTTTTAAAGTATAATCTATCATTAGACTTAGGATAAAGTTTATTAAAGAAAACATAAAAATTAGCTTTATTGTTTTTTCTAAAAAGAAAATATCCTCCCTTCTCTTCAAAAAAGGTTAGTCTTATTCACATAGACATTCTCTAAAGATGATTGTATAAATATTTAATAAAACAAAAAATATCACTCATATCCTCCTCTTGCTTTTCTCATTTGAGATAAAATCTTTTCTTCATCTACTTTTTCCTCATGCTCTCTATCCCCCTCTATTCCTTTATACCGTTGAGCTAAATTTTTACTTACTGAACTGCGAGAATAACAAACTAATATATCTCCTGGTTTTATTTCTGTATCTCCTGTTGGTAAACCGACCTGCTTCTCCTCCTTGCCGATGGTACGATAAATACTCAATACAATCAAACCTTCCTGTTCTAATTTCAGCTCTTTCAACTTCTTATTGCTAAGCCAGCTATTCTTTCTTACAATAATCCGAGTAATCATGTATCCTTTGTTTAATCCTAATAACTCTTCATAATCGTAAATATTTAACGAGCGCCATTTTCTTAAAAGTCGCGAGATAATCCTTCTCATTAAATTATATACGTGTTTAGAGCGGGCAAAAATAAGAATACCTAATAAGCCTATAAGCAATATGCCTCCTCTTATAAATATTGCTTCTCCTCTTTGACCCATAAATGTCAATACCAACGTAGCGATAGAAGAAGTTATTCCTGCATTACCCAAAAGAATTAAAATCCGTAATATCCTTCGGCGCGCAGGATGATTAACAATTATCTCTGATTCAGAAGTAGTAAAACCTACGCCTGAGAAAGCTGATTGTGCTTGAAAAGAAGCGATTTCAGATGAAATCCCTGTAAGTTCTAAAGCCACTGCACCAATACGAATCACAATAATGGAAAGGATTATGATTATAAATAAACTAAATAGGGCAGTCATAAATAGCCTCCTTTTATAATTGATTTTTTATTATGAGAAAAAATATCAGAAAGGCATAGTTTTGTCAATCTTCTTATAATGATATTAAAATTTTCTTGCCAAAATATAGAAATATGGTATAGTAAGTGCCTAAAAAGAATTAATGTTCATTGAAAAGAAGAAGTAATATAACAAGGATTTAAACGGTATTTTTTAGAAAAAATCCTTGTTCAGAAAGAGAGGAAGATTCGTCCATTAACTACGATTTACAAATATGTCAAAAGGAGAAAATAAATGGAAGAACAGAAAAAGATATATGTTGGAAACTTAGAATATGGTGCAACAGAGAGTGATTTAAGAACACTTATAGAAGGAAAAGGTATAGCAGTAAAAGAAGTAAAAATAATCTCTGATAAATACACAGGCCGCTCTAAGGGATTCGGATTTGCAGAGTTTGACACTGAAGAACTTGCTCAACAGGCCATAGACGCATTGAATGGAACAGAATTTAATGGTCGTAAACTTACCGTAAACAAAGCTCGCAAAATGCAACCTAGGAATAACTTCTCAAGAAGAGATTTTGACGGAGGACGCTCATCGGGCTTTGGGTCAAGAAGATATTAATAATTGAAAATAATCATAGTTAATGGATAGAAAGCAGAAGAAAAGTGTCTTCTTCTGCTTTTCCTCTCTTTGCTTCTTAGTGTTAATAATTTTCTTCTTATTTTTTAATCGAAAGAATCACCGTCTATCATCCCTATAGATTAAAAAAAGACTTCTATAATAAAACAAGTTTATCGCCTGTTCTAATCATTTTAGAAAATATACTCGCTTACTAAATTAATCTTATATTCAAACAAGGATTGTTTATACTAATTACTCTTTGAGAAAATAAAAAGATGTTACTTCTTGAGAAGTTAGTAAAAATTCTTAAAAATAAAAAAATTACTTTATCTGTTGCTGAATCCTGTACAGGAGGTTTTGTCTCTTATCTTTTAACAAAAATTCCAGGAAGCTCAAAGATTTTTAAAGGAGCCTTTGTAACTTATTCCTTAGAATCAAAAAATAAGTTTTTTAAAATCCCCCTTTCTTCTTTAAAAAGGACTGAGGGAGTATCAGAAAAAATATGTCTCCTCTTAGCAAAAAAAATAAGAAAAAAATTTAATACCGATATTGGCACAGCAGTAGTAGGATTTGCTGGTCCTAAAGCAAAGAAAGGGATAAAAGTAGGGACAGTATACATATCTCTGACTTACAGAAACAGCGGTTGTGTAAAAAAAGTCATTATTAAAGGCTCCAGAGACAAAATAAGAAAAACAGCAAGTAAACTGCTTATTAAATTAATTTATGATACCGCTAAAACAATTAAACCATGAGAGTTTTTATAGGAATTCCCATCCCTAATGAGATAATAAAGTATATTAATGAACTCCAGCGTGAATTTAAAAAATGCGAGTGTATAGCAAAATGGGTAAACCCCTCCAATATTCATATAACCCTTAAATTTCTGGGAGAGACAGAAGAGAAAAATATACCTTTAATTAAAGATATAATAAAAGGAGTATGTATTAATTCCTTTGTGATAGAAATAATCTTAAAGCGTTTTGGATTTTTCCCTAATGGAAAAAATCCTCGAGTTTTTTTTATCGCTACAGATAAAGAGGAGACTCTTAAAAAAATGGCTTATGCTCTAGAAGAAAAATTAGAACCATTGGGTTTTGAACGTGAATACCGCTTTAAGAGTCACATAACCTTAGCAAGAATAAAAAGTAAAAAAAATATAGATTGTCTTATAAAGAAAACTTACCACATAAATTTAAATAAACATCTTATTCTTGACTCTGTAATTCTTTATAAAAGTATTTTAACTCCTAAAGGGCCAATTTATGAAGAAATTTTTAAACAAAAACTTAGAAAAAATGATAACAAATAATCAAATTATAAATCTATGATAAAGTTAAGATTTTATCTTCCGTATCCCTGGTAAAACTGCTTTTGTAACCCGTGGTAATTTCCCAAAAACATTCTGATAAATCTCATTATACTTATCTTTCGGCCCAATCAATTCAAACACTAAAGGCATAACCTCTTTTGCTTTTATACTCATAAGGTGAGCAATATTTCTTATATCCCACTGGGCATGTACATCTTCTCTTAAACGAGAAATATGGTATAGCTGGCGTGCATTAACCTTCAATAAGACACGCCGACGGTGAGCATTAGTTAGAATATAAGAAGCAACTAGAGGAATTTGTTTTTTAATTTTATAATACAAATCATTAGTCTTCTCAATAACTGCCTTAAAACGCTTTTCTTCGTTTATTTCTTTTATAGAAGGGGGGATAGTGACACCTAATTGGGGATTATATTCCTGGACAGTCAAGGTAACCATACGATGTCGTTTAAGCTGACCAAAACAGGCACTAGATAAAATAATATTAAAAGTTAAATTAACATACTCAAATTCTCTAAGTACAGCATCATAAAACTCCATCTTTTCCCATGCTCGTTTAAAAATTTCTCTCTTTATCTCCCAAGATAAATTTTTAATAATGGATAGGCACTCCGAATAAGATAAATCCGAGGAAGTATGCAATAAAGCACTGGCAACAATATTATCACCTTCAGGTGTATATTCTACCAGCCTAACTAACTCCTCTAAAGAAACACTTTCACAAGAATCTATAATATTCTTGGCTAATTCTTTTATATAAGGATAGGTATTCTTATCATATTCATTTGCTTCATGAAATATTACAATTGAAGGTGCAACCTCGGCAATCTCCCTATATATTGCTCTTCCTAACTGTTTAATCTCTTCTAAAGAATGCGAAGCAAACCTTCTCAGCATAAGTTCTAAATTCCGTGCATTAATAGTAAGCCCTACTTGTGATTCTGTGGCCAAAGGAGTAATGTAACGAGCATCCTCTTTTGCCCACCCCTCAAGAATATCATGGTTCTTAGGGTCACCCGATAGCTCCTTATGCTTTTTAAAAATGTATTCCTTTAATCTACCAAAAAAATATTCATAAGCAGAGATTTGTTCACTTATTAAAACTAAAAAAGGTTTCTCAAAAGATGTACCTTTAATCTCCTCTGGTACAACAAACCCCTTATCAAGAGTAATATAACGCTGGGATTTTTCCGTATAAGAACATAGCCTAAATTTCTCAACCTCTTCCACAGCACGGCGCGAAACTCCCATAATATCAATGTTAAACACAGCATGTTCTGCTACAGAATGATGACCCATTTTAAAAATAATAGTACGATTAGATTTACGCGCGCGTTCAACCTCTCTCCGAGCATCTCTCCTAATCTCATTAATAGGACGGGGATCTCTGCTTATACGAGCATAAGCAGCAGAAAGAACCTCAGGAGTTAAATCATCACATTTCCCTCCTCTTTGCTGTAACTCTTTTAATACTTCCGTATCTACATTATATCCTGCTAAATAAACTTCCATATTTCTATCCTGATTATAATTATATCAATAAATTTCTAAAAGAGGTATAAAATATTAAACCATCCTTCATAAGTGTAATAATAGTCTAGCTCCTTGCAATAGAAAATTGGCATATATACCAGCAACCATATCATCCCCAACAATGCCCAAAGACCCTTTATATTTTTCTACTCTATCAGCAGGGGGAATCTTTAACATATCAAACATACGAAAAAGAAAAAAGCCTACAACAACAAATCTGATATCGTAAGGAACAAAAGAATAAGTAATAAGCATACCGCCAAAATCATCGATAACGATTTGTTTGGCATCTTTCTTACCAATAATATCTTCGGCTTTCCCACAAGATAAAAATGCTAAAACTACTGAAACAAGAGATATAATAGAAAACCAAAACATGCTCCTTATGAAAATAAAAATAAAAAGGGCAGCTATACAAGCAGTTGTCCCTGGACAGAAAGGAATATACCCTATTCCAAACAATGTAGCAAACCACATAGTAATACATTTAATAAGGTTGCTATTCTTATGAATATTCATTTGAATATCAATTAATATGCTGTTTCTTAGAGATTCCTTATAATCTTTCTATTTGCCCACAAATAATGAATGCCACTAAAGGCTGTAACAATAACAATATACCACATAAGGAGAGGAATTCCCTTTTCATAAAGAAAATTAATAATATCACTATTCTTAAATATTCTACTTAGAATAAGTACTATAAAAATATAATTTACCCCTACCATCTGGGAGGCTGTCTTGTGTTTACCAAACCGCTTGGCTTCTAACACATACCCTCTGGTTAATCCGAACAATCTTACACCTGTAATAATAAATTCTCTCATCATAATTATAATTATCATCCAGATATTAACCAGCCCCAAAACTAAAAATGCAAGAAAGACTCCTAAAATAAGGATTTTATCAGCAATAGGATCGAGCAGTTTCCCCAAATCAGAAACCTTCCCATACTTACGTGCAATGAAACCATCTAAAAAATCAGTAAAAGAAGCAAGCAAAAACATAAAAAAAGCAATGATTAAAGAAAGGATATCAAGTCTAAGGATGAAAATTACACATAAAAAAGATAATGTTATTCGTAAAAATGTTAAATAGTTGGGTAAATTCATCTTTCTAAGCTTTTTCTATAGTTATTACATCTTATCTTTTCAAATAAAAGCCTTAAACACTTATTATTGACCAACTAAATCATATTCTAATGCTCTTATTATATTCAACTTATAAAACTTTCCTAGTCTAACATTTCTTTTCTTTACATAAACAACACCATCTATATCATATGTACTAAACTGAGTTCTGCCTACGAATGTGTCATTTTCTTTTTCATCTATCAAAACATCAATTTTTTTATTAAGAAAAGTCTTATTGTAATCATAGGAAATCTCCCTCTGTAAACTCATAATTTCTTTGTATCTTCTTTCTTTAATTTTATAATGAATATGAGGTTTAAAGTTATAAGCTATTGTGCCTTCTTCACGAGAGTAAACAAAGGCACCCAACCGTTCAAATTTTATATCTTTAATAAAATTCAAAAGTTCCTTAAATTCTTTTTCTGTTTCTGTAGGAAACCCCACAATAACTGAAGTCCTTATTGCTATATTCTTATTTCTTTTGCGTATTTTTTTAATAAGTTCAATAATCTCATCTTTGGTAGTGTGACGATTCATCATCTTTAGAATTCTATCATTAATATGCTGAATAGGCAAATCTACATATTTACACATTCTTTCTTCATTAGCTATTAAGTCAATTAAATTGTCACTGAAATGTCGAGGATGAGTATAGATAATTCTAAACCAACGAATATTCTTAGTCTTTTTTAATATTTTTTTTAACAAAAACGATAAATTTATATTTTTATACATATCTTTACCCCAGCTTGTAACATCCTGGGCAATAATATTAAGCTCTTTTGTCCCTTCTTTATCCATTATCCGAGCTTCTTTTACAATACTATCTATGTCTTTACTTACTAACTTTCCTTTTATAAGAGGGATTGCACAATAACTACAATTATTATTGCACCCTTCAGAAATTTTTAAAAACCCTATATGGAAAGGGAGAATTCTTAAAGGAAAATTGGAAGAGGGAAATTTTTCTACCCCCTTCCACTCATCAACTAAAGGGAAAAATCTCTCCAGTTCTCTTTTGTACCTTTCTACAAGGCACCCTATTACAATTATCCTCTTAGCCTTACCTCTTTTTTTAAAACTAATAGCTTTTCTTATCCATTCCAAAGACTCCTCCTTTGCTTTTTTAATAAAACCACAGGTATTTATAATAAGCACATCTACCTTATCTGCCTTTTCTACAAAACTATATCCTTTCTTTCTAAAGCGCTCAATAATAACTCCTGAATCATAAATGTTACGGAAGCAACCCAAAGAGACTATGGAAATCTTCTTTTCCATCTTCAAAAAAGCAATAGAGATTATCTCCTTATTAACACAACATAAATTCGTAAAGGGTAAGGTTTAGAATAACGCTATACACACGATACAATAGACATTATAAACTTATGCTATTTAACTATAGATATACCTTTTGTGGTAACTTTTAGACTTCTTATAGGCTTATGGATTTTAGTTAAAGGAGGAAGTAGCTTACCATTCACTTCTACTTCTACGCTCGAACCATCATTTATTCTAAACTCTAACTCTTTATTGGCCTGCCAGCTTTCCACAGCGCCCCGCTTTAATACTCCCTCAAAAACTACTCTCCCATCCTGCTCCACTTCAATAAAACAATCACGTTTAACCTTAAAAGATACTAAAATTTCTCCGCTTTTACTCTCTAAATTACTTATTTGCTGAATCTTTTTTGTCTGTAGTGACTTATTTTTCGAAAAAACTATTTTTTCATGGAGTAAACGTATAATAGAAAAAAGAAGAATAAAAATTATAATAAAGGCAAATCCTATAATCCCCATAAAAACAATGTTCTTTTTAATATTAAAAGGGAAATTAAAATTCGATACTTTAATCTTATTCTTAGAAGATACTTTCTTATTAAGATGAGAAGCTACAGATGTTTCTTTGGGAGGAGTAAGCTTTTTTAACTCCTTACTTACATCTATTCCCAGAAATGTGGCATAGATTTTGATGAATCCTTTTAAATAAACAGGGTTTATCTTGTGAAACTGACCGCTCTCCAGAGATTTAATAACAGAAGGATGAAGCTTTGTCTCTTCAACAACCTCCCTTAGATCATAACCCAATTCTTTCCGCCGTTCTCTAAGTCTCTTGCTTAACTCTTCCATTATCCTAAACTACCTCACCCTTTTCATACAAGTTTATTTTCCTTCAAATAACTATTAGGGTCAACTAAAATTTCTCTTGCTTTACTCCCGCAAAAAGGCCCGATGATACCTCTGCTTTCCATTAAATCAAGAAGTCTTGCTGCCCGTGTATAACCAACACGGAGACGCCTCTGTAATAATGAGGCAGACGCCTGATGCGTGGTAAGAACAACTTTAATTGCTTCCTCTAAAAGCTCATCCTCCTCTAACCGTGCGTCTATTCTCTTTTGAACCTCTAAAATTCCTTTTTCATAAATAGGACCTCCCTGGTTCTTCAAAAAAGAAGTCAAACTTTCTATATCTTCATCATCGATAAAAGAACCTTGAATGCGAATAAGCTTTGTCATCCCTGGCTCTATAAAAAGTAAATCGCCTCTACCTAAAAGTCTTTCTGCTCCCATCATATCCAAAACAGTTCGAGAATCAACTTTAGAAGATACCTTGAAAGAAATACGTGCAGGAAAATTTGCTTTAATAACGCCTGTAACAACATCTACACTAGGCCTTTGAGTAGCAAGAACCAAATGAATGCCTACTGCTCGGGATAATTGAGCTAAACGCTGTATTGCTGTCTCAATCTTCTCTCTTGCCACCACCATTAAATCCGCAAGTTCATCAATAATGATTACAATATAAGGCATACGAAATGTATTTTTATTATACATCTCAATATTCCGGGCCCCCTCTTCTGCTAACAGCTTATAGCGTGACTCCATCTCTTCTACCGCCCAGTTTAATGCGGAAAACGCCTTCTTGGCATCAGAAATAAGAGGATGCAAGAGATGAGGAATACCTCTATAGGGAGCAAGTTCAACTTTTTTAGGATCTATAAGAATAAATTTTACCTCATTGGGCTTTGACTTAAAAAGTATAGAAGAAATGAGAGAGTTAACACAAACGGTTTTACCTGAACCTGTGGTTCCTGCAATTAAAAGATGAGGCATATCTTTTAAGTCAGCCACTACCGCATCTCCTTTAACATCTTTACCAATGGCAAGCGTTAATTTAGATTTTGAATCCTTAAAGACTTTCTCTTCAAGAACCTCTCTTAAATAGACAAAATGCTTTTTGATGTTAGGAATTTCAATCCCTACAGTACCTCGTCCAGGAATAGGAGCTACTATTCTCACCCCTCCTGACTTCATGGCTAAAGCAATGTCATCTGCTAAGGTAGTAATCTGCTGTATCTTTACGCCTGAATGTGGTTGAAGCTCATACATTGTTACTACCGGACCTCTTTGTACGCTCACTACTTTTGCCCCTACTCCAAATTCACCCAGCGTTACCTCCAAATTGCGGATACTTTCTTCAATATCTTCTGTTATCTGGCGAGTATCTATTGAAGGAGGCACTTTCAACAAATCTATAGAGGGTAAACGATAATTATTAGGGTCATATACTCTGGTTATTCTTTCTTCTTTTGCTTCCTTTGCTTCCTTTCTAACTGCTCTCTCTTTTTTCTGTTCAGAAGTAGTGCTTACCTGAGGGGGAGTATATACACGTATCTCAGGTTTAACTTTTAAAGAATCCTTAGAAGTGATCTTTAAAGATTCTTTTAAAGTAGGTATAGGTCTTTTCTTTTTAGAAAATACATCTATTTTCCTTATCTTGAAGAAATTCTTCAACCTTCTTTTTATAAAAAAAAGCAACCCTCTTAGTCCATAAAAAATATCTACAAAAAAGAAGCCTGCTAACATCCAAAATAAAACTATAATACTGCTTCCTAACATAATAAAAGCTCCCCAGAATCCTAAATACTCCCGTAAAAAATTACCAAGAAAGAAACCTGTTAATCCTGAATAAAGATAAATATTCTCTTTCTCTGAAAAAAATATACCAACAAACGCACACAAAAACACTAAAAGAAAAATAAAAGAAAGTATCTTCACAAACTTTGACTTTGCTATTCCTCCCATCTTTAAAGAAAATAGGCGACTCATTCCTAAAAGAAAAATATAGAGAGCGATAAAGTAGCTAGCATATCCAAAAAGAAAAAGAAAAAGAAAACCAATATAAGCACCAACAATGCCAATAAGATTGTGAGGAGGATAATTAAAAGGAGCGCTTAGAATACTTAAATCCTTGGGGTCATAAGATAAAAGACTTAAAAAAAGCAATAAAGATACGGCAATCGACACAAAACCTAATATTGCAGATGGTATCTTTCTCATTCTGCCTGTTTCTTGCTGAGAGTGATTTTACCGTTAGGGTCAACATTAATTACCTTAACTTTTACTATATCACCTTCCTTCAGGAAATCTTTTATATCCTTAACAAACTTATCAGATACTTCAGATATGTGTAAAAGACCAATTTTACTTGGTGCGAGTTCACAAAATGCTCCAAAGTTAGTTATCCTTACCACCTTAGCATTATACACTTCGCCTATAGATATATCTTTAGTAAGTATCGCAATTTCTTCAACTGCCTTATTTAAATCCTCCTCGGTTTCAGCAACTACAGAGACTCTTCCTGTCTCATCATCTATATCAATAGTGACATTATGCTCACGAGTAATCTTTCTTATAACTCTTCCCCCTGGCCCAATTACATCTCCGATTTTATCTAAATCTATTTTAAAAGATTTTATTTTAGGAGCATATTTTGATACACCTTCTCGTGGTAAAGAGAGTGCTTTATTCATCTTCTCAAGAATATATACCCGTGTGCTCTTTGCCTGCTCTAAAGCCTCTCTGATAACATCAACATCTAAACCATCAATCTTAACATCTAATTGAATTGCAGTAATCCCTTTCTTTGTACCAGCAACCTTAAAATCCATATCTCCATAATGATCCTCTACTCCTGCTATATCCGTAAGAATTTTATATTCATTCTTCTCACTAATTAATCCTAAGGCAATCCCCGCAACTTGCTCTTTAATAGGAACTCCTGCGTCCATCAAAGACAACGAAGCAGCACAAACAGTAGCCATACTGGAAGAACCATTAGACTCAAGAATTTCTGAAACTACCCTAATAGTATAAGGGAATTCTTCCCTCTCAGGAATTATAGGAGAAAGAGCTCTTTCCGCCAATGCTCCATGTCCTATCTCGCGTCGAGAAGGTCCTCTTAAAGGCCTAACCTCTCCCACACTGAAAGGAGGAAAGGAATAGTGAAGCATAAAATGTTTAGACTTCTCTCCCTCAAGTGCTTCTATCATCTGTTCATCTGCACTTGTTCCCAAAGTAACCACAGAAAGAGACTGAGTCTGACCTCTTGTGAATAAGGCAGAACCATGAGTACGTGGCAACACCCTAACTTTACAATCTATAGGACGTACTTCATCAACTCTCCGAGAATCTGGCCTTATGCCATCTCTTAAAATTCTCTTCCTTACATATTTCTTTTCTATTTGAAAGAATGCCTCTTTTATTAACTCAGAAGTAACCTCTTCCTTATCTTCAAATAGAATCTCTAATTCTTTAACAATATCACTAATTACTTTTTCTCTCTCTTCTTTAGAAGTAAGACTATAAATACTCTCTAAGCGAGTTGACACTCTCTCTTCTATTTTCTTTAAAATGTCTTCATTTATCTGGCACAGAGGAACAACTACCTTCTTCTTTCCACTCTTCTCTCTAATAGAAATCTGTGTCTTTACAATCTCCTGAATCACTCTCTGAGAAAACTTTATTGCTTCTAAAATATCTTCCTCTCTGGCTTCATTAGCCTTAGCTTCTAACATAACAACTTTTTCTTGAGTGCCAGCAACGATAACTTCAAATACTGCATTTTCTCTTTCCTCATACGTAGGGTTAATAATAAATCTGTTATTTATTTTACCTACTCTTACTGCTCCTATAGGAGTAAAAAAAGGGATATCAGAAATTAGAAGGGCACAACTTGCTCCATTTATAGCCAACACATCAGGGTCGTTTTTACCATCACTGGAGAGAACCATTGCTACAATCTGAACTTCATTAATAAAACCATTGGGGAAAAAAGGTCTTAAAGGTCTATCAATGATACGGGCACATAAGATTTCTGAATCCTTTGGTCTACCTTCCCTCTTAATAAATCCACCAGGAATTTTTCCTTTGGCATAAGTTTTCTCCTGATATTCTACTATAAGAGGTAAAAAATTTGCCTCCTCTTTTGGTTGAGAAGACATACATGCTGTTACCAATACGACAGTCTCATCAAAAACTACCTTTATGCTCCCATTGGCCTGTGTTGCTAATTGATAAGGATAAAAAACAAGGGGGTTTTTGAGATGCTCTGGAAGATTTAAAGAGAAGGAAACCATATTGTTACTTATGAAGATTGAGATTGTGTATTATATCGTTATATTTCTTGGGATCGTTCTTTTTTAGATAGTTTAAAAGATGACGGCGTCTACCTACAAGAGTAAGTAGACCCCTACGAGTATGGAAATCCTTCTTATGCTTCTTTAAGTGATCAGTAAGGTAATTGATTCTTTCCGTAAGAAGGGCCACCTGTACTGAAGCTGAACCTGTATCTTCGGGATGCTCTTTAAATTTCTCAATAATTTCTTTCTTTTTTCGTTTCTCCATAGAGTATAAATATAATACTTCTTTTTCTTTTATCTGTCAAGCTTTTCCCTCTTTGAGCACTGTCAACATTTATTCGCAAATTCTAAAGAAGCCATATTCTGTTTTAATGCCGGCATATCCCCGTTACCTGTATCTATAATAAACCCTTCTTCTTTAAGGGCAAGGTAAATGAATATATCCAGGCTGCGTTGATTCTGAAAATAGCCTACCCTACGGGTTATTCTACGTAATTCCCTATTGTGTTAAGCTATTTTATATGAACTTGCTTCAAGAAGTGTTGACATATTGGTAATAAAAAGGGGTCATCAGGAGCTCTTTGGTATAATATTGGCACTAATATCAACACCCAATAACCCAGATGGTCAGGTATTTCTCAAAGAAACTCAGCCTTCGTTCTTCATAAACAATCCTTTCCACGCATCATTTTTCTCAAATAAGTTAAGCTTTGTGATTCCTTCTCCTGATAAACCCTTGCCATTGGTAATTCTGGCAACATCTTCAATCTTTGTTACATCTATCTCTTTACCTGCACTTTTGAGTGTTTTTACTACATTTTCATAAAGAGCTTTTTTAGGGCATCCCCTGCCTAAAACTTCTATTTTCATACATATCACCTTCATAAAATTACCCAAACATGACATTTTTTATAATCAACAAAAAAGCCACTCCCAAAAGTACCATACCAAATACTAACCTTACTGATTTGGATTTTAGCTTGGAACTCATAATTCGTGAGCCAAGTTGCGAACCTGAAAACACAGCAATAACACAGAGTATCCAGACCATCCATTGAGGGCGCGCTGCGGTAAGAATATGGGAAAGGAAACTGGACGTTCCTGAAAACGTAACCACCATTGCTGACGTTGCTGCTGCGGCTTTTGGCGTAAGGCCGGCGATATAAAGCAGCGGCACGACGAAACTTCCTCCGCCGCGCCCTATGAGCCCGGCAAAAAAACCTAAGGCGCCTCCGGTAGATATCCCCAGAATTAACCTTCCCCTTTTTGACAGTTTACCTGCCTTAGGTTTCCACCCCGAAAGCATAAGAATAGCTGCGGCAGCAGTAAATATAGCAAATATCAGAATTACCGGCTTTGTGGGAAAGTTAATATTGACCAATGTCCCTAAAGGGGCAAATATTACCATCGTAATACCAAAAGGAACTGCAACGTGCCAGTCAACAAGTTTCTTCCTTGCGTAGACAAAGGCAGCGGAGGATGAATTTACAACATTAAGAAGCATTCCTAAAGGGATGGCTTCAGTCTTAAAATCCATCCCCAGCCAGAATAAAATTGGTATATAAAGCTGAGACCCTCCCATTCCCAACATAGAAAATACAAAAGCAATAAAGAAGAAGATAATTGGGGCAAAGTATACTGTACTCATATTATGCTCCTTTCATTTACGAAAATACCTTTAGAATTTTAAGTTAAATACCGTCCTTAAACAATTAGTAGTCTGCCAGGCGCCTTTGCTTTTTATCCTAGGCAAATCGTAGTATAACCTTTAACGCAAACTTCTTAAAAACCATAATATCAAAGCCGCACAAAGCTTCGTTCTCCCCAAAATAAGGATTATCAAACAACGAAAAAATTCTTGCCTCATCGCCGATAAAAAATCTAATCTTTGTGTTTAGAGGAAAAACGGCTTCCAATTTCTCCCTGAACTTGTAAGTATCCGCATAACAGTGCCGTTCAAATTTTGTGCTTGAAGCCAGCATAAACTTATTAAAATGAACTTTTCTGTTCCCTTGCAGCCAGAACATATGCAGCTTCTTCCACCCATTTTTTCTTTTCTCCTTAAAAGCGTAATAAAGAGAGGCTTCTAATTCAGAACTTATCCTCTTCGATATCCCAAAGAAAGATTTGTGGTAATAATTGCTGCCGTCTTTGTACCTTGTCTCTTCTTTAAAGCCAAAAAGTATCTTTTGTTTTTTCTCAATAGGAACCTTTGTCTTATACTCAACATAATATTCCCAGCCCCTTGTCCATACCGGTATTACCAGAAACATAAGTGTTAAACCACACAAGACTTTCTTTGCCATTATTATTCTGCCAATACTCTATCTTGTAATCTTAGCCAGCATTTGTTTTGCCAGAATTCCCATGCCTTCAGACAGGGAAGGATGCGGATGAATTGTATCGGCTAACTGTTCTAACGTAACTGCCAGTTTAACAATCAGAGCCGCTTCAGAAATAGTATTGGAAGCATCCGGACCGATGATATGAGCTCCTAATATCTTATGCGTCTTTTTATCCACAACAAATTTAATAAACCCTTCTGCACTTTCTGCAACCTGGGCACGGGCGTCTATCTTATAAGGATATTTTTCGCAAACACAATCAAGATTTTGTTTCTTTACTTCATCTTCAGTCAATCCACAAGCGGCAATTTCCGGCTCAGAAAACACCAACCCAGCCGGCGGATAAGAATAATTAAGTTTTACTCTGTTGCCTGTCAAAATATTTTTAGCGCACACCAGACCTTCGTAGGTTGAGGTGTGAGCATACATATACCTGCCAATTACATCACCGCAGGCATAAATACCTTCCTGCGATGTTTGCAGAAATTCATTTACCTTAATACCTTTACTGTCAAACTCAACGCCTGCCTCCTCAAGGCCAAGCCCTTTAACATTAGGACGCCGACCCACACACACAAGAACAACTTCCGCCTTTACACTCTTAACTTCTCCTTTATGCTCAAACTTTACTTCCTTTTGAGTGCTATCCTCAGATATAGAGACCACTTTGCCGGCGGTAAATACATTGATTCTTTCGTCGTCCTTTAACTTCTCTTCTAAAAATCCCGCAACTTCTGCATCTACATTGGACAAAACCCTCTCAAGCATCTCAATTATAATGCATTTTGTTCCTAATTGAGAAAACATTGTCGCCGCCTCAATCCCGATAGGCCCTGCCCCGATTATAACCATACTCTCAAGGATATGGTCAATGCTTAAAAGTTCCTCAGATGTAATTGCCAGATTTATTCCCTCGATCGGAGGAATAAACGAAACTGACCCGGTAGCAAGAATAATATTTTTTGCCTCAAGCGTGCCTTTTTCCCCATCATAAAGATACTCAATCATATTTGAGCCGGCCAATTTTGCTTCACAAGGAATAAAAGTAAACTCAGGAAACTTTTGTAAGTTAGCCAGCGCCCCGCCTGACCGCCTCATAAGAATATCTTCCTTGCGCTCCAGAACTTTATCCCAGTTAATACTGAACTTACTGCCAACCTCAATGCCAAAATGAGCCATCTTCCCTAAAGACGTAAATCTTTTTGCGCTCTCAATGAATATCTTGGAAGGGATACACCCTTCAAACAGGCAAGTTCCTCCCAGATGCCCGCTTTTCTCAAATAAACACACGCTTTTGCCTTTAGAAAGCAAAAACAACGCCGCCGGCACACCACCCGGCCCGCCGCCGATAATCGCGGTATCAACGTGTTTAGACATAATATTCCTCCTCGTTAGGCCTTTACGCTCAAGTGCTAATAACTAACGCCGATAAATCCTATCAGTATCCTGCACAGGGAATACAAAGTTTTCGTCCATCCTTAACTCTTATTCCATGAGCAAAAACAATCTCACCACAAGCCTCACATTCATACCACTCAAACGTCCCTTTTTTGCCTTTGAAGTCATAATCAAAAACTTCTGATATTCTAAAGAGGACCTCATCCGGCTGTCTCATAATATTCTCAATTAATGGCTCAACCACTTCTGAATCAATATCCTGCGGCTCAATTCCTTTACTCCTTAACTTAACAAACTCTGATTGTAATCCTTTTTTCTGAAATTCAGGGTTTAGCACTACTCTTACGGCTTTTTTGTTTTTCTTATCGATTAATGTAATTGCGTTCTTGGAATAATCAAGTTTTTCTATGTTGGACTTACCATACGTACATCCTGTTGAAACCTGTACTCCGTCAACAAAACACATAGTAGCATGACGAAACCCTGTTTCTACATAACAGAATAATTCTTTATTGCAGGCGGCGTGTTCAACACCCAACTTTTTCATCGCAGCCAACCCTGTGCGTAATCCTAAAGGCATTGCCGGACACTTATGCCCATGAAACTTTATTGCCATTTTCAATAATTCTTTGTCTATCATAATAACCCTCCTTTTTTTAAAAATTTAATCTCTAATTCATATAAACGTTAATCTCAACAATAGTAGTTAAGAACCGTCACCGGAAACAGGGAATGCATAAAAGTTTGCCTCCTTTATACCTTACATAATTTTCCGCCACCAGTTCACCACAGGAGAAACATCTTATCGCATAAAACAGGTTTCAATCTTTTTGTCCTTGTTCTCATAGGTAAAAACTTCGTTTACATCAAAAAATCCTCCTCTTTTCTTGCTAAAGTTGCCTCAAAAATCTTCAGGACAAACTCAGGATTAACCTCTGAAGGCAAAACCCCTTTTTTACGTTCTTCAATAAAGGGTAAAGCAAAATTTTTCTCCATAACCTCTGTTTTTATTGCGATTCTCACTGCTTTCTTATTTTTGCCTACAAGGGTAAAAGCCCACTTGCCAAACATAAGTTTTATAATATTGTCCTTGCCGAAAGTACAACCTGTTGAGGTCTGAATACCATCAACAACACAACCAGCAGCATGGCGACGGCCAACTTCCGCATAAGCTTTCGTCACCGAATTCCTTTCTCTCTCAAGGCCTAATTTCCTTAAAACAACTCTTCCTGCCCTGAAAGCCGCCGGCATAGCCGGAGATACATGACCGTGAAAATACAGAGCAACTTTCATAAGACGCTTATCGTCACCGCTTAACTGCGATTTTTCGATTAACTCTTCCGCTTTTCTAATTGTTTCTTCAGCGTTCATCATCTACCTCCCTTACAATACTTAAACAACCTCCTATTAACCATAAGCCATAAGCTATAAACTATAAGCCAATTATGTTCCCTTCCACCTGCATCGGCAGCATTTTCTTTTCATCTTAACTTCCATATATTCTTATAAACTTCTCAAGAGCATTTTTCCTTTCTTTAACCCGCTCCATCCATACCCTTAAAAGAACTCTACCTTGAGGGGTAACCTTATAAACCCTTTTTCTTCTTGCCCCTTTCATATACCAGGTCGATTTAACAAATCCTTCTTTTTCAAGCCTCCTTAAAGTCTTGTAAACCGCCCCTACATCAATTGATTCTTTATGAAAACCCAACTCCCTTAACTTATCAATCAACTCATACCCATAAGAGGTTCCCTTGGAGAGAAAAAGAAGAATGCTCGGCTGGATAAAGCGGGAAACTCGATGAAGGGAGAAATCGCAGTGTACCTCCTGTTTATCCAATTCCTTTTTTAAACCACGTATTTTTGCCATTTTTACAACTCTATATATGTTTAAAACATATCTGTTTAAATCATATAACAAGAATGTTCATCTGTCAAGATAATTCTTAAGTACTTTCTCAAATTATATGCAACTTATTATTTAGAAAGAAGAACACTTATTCTTTGAAACAGATTGGTAGAATGACCTCCAAAGGGGAGGTCATTTATGGAAAAAGTTAAAATAAAAGCAATCAAGGCAAGACTGCCAAGAATTTGTGTATGTCCTCACTGTGGTCAAAAGCAAAGATTTAAATTGAACCGCCGTTATTATAAATATGTTAAGGTAGAAATGATAAGTGCTAAATGTCTTAATCCCGCTTGTCCTAAGAGATGCTTTAATCTTCCCATAAGCGGGATAGAGAGATACCAAAGAGCTACACAGAGGTTGGTAAAAGAATCTATAAATGGTATTATCCAAGATAATTCTACTTGCCCCCGGTATCGCATCGTCTCAACAGAACCTTTAATACTACCGGCTCAATAGCAACCATTGACCGCTGGAAACACAAGGAAGCAGATAAGTTGGATATAAGAGAAACAATTTCAAGACTTAACTTCTTGAGGTATCCTCTGTGTAGATGAATATAAACCTAAAAGATACAAAGGCTATGATTTGATAGATTCCGATGCCTTAACAGGAAGAATACTTTATCTGGAGAAAGCCGAGAGTTTAGGAAGAAGTATAGTTAAAGAGTACTTTGAAAAACTTAAAAGTTTAGGTATAAATCCCTATGCGGCTATCTTTGATATGAGAAGTTGCTTTGCTGGAACTGCCAAAAAGGTATTCGGTAAGGATATACTTATTCAGCACGATTATTTCCACATAATAAAAATAATTCATTATCACCTAAATAGAGCAATGGCTGAATATTAGACGCAAGTTAAAAGAAGGAAGTATTGATACTCTGGATATCTGGCAGGCACGCTGGGTTATTCTTAAAAACATAGAAGATTGGACATTTAAAGAACACATAATGATAAAAAATTTACTCTCCTGCTATAAAGGAACAATCATTGAAGATATCCTCATATTAAAGCAGAAGATAAGGGATATATTCTTAGAGTCAAAATCTCAAAGAGAAGCTCAAAAGCGAAGAAATGACCTTTTAGAAGAAAACTGGCATCTGAAGACCAAACACTTTACCAATATTGTCAAATTATTAAATTTCCTTATTTCAAATATATGACTACATATCTACATCATCCCCAGATTCCCAAGAGTGGTAATTCAGAAAATGTAATCAGAACCTAGAGACAGATGGAGCGTATTATTCAGATGTCAAATTTACAATTTTTAATTAGAAATTGAAAAATTGGAAATTTTTGTAAAGCATTATTGCAAGAATACCTGCTACATTATTAAGTTTGGCTTAAAAATGTAGCACCTTTTTCTAACCGCGTAGGTTAGAATGGTAATCAAATCCCATTGTAAGAGAGAATCTTAAGGAAATTTTTAATTTTTATTAAATTATCAATGAAACAATTTTTAATTAGAATTAAAGAACTAGAGATTTATAAAAACATGCGGTCTTTGGCTGCGAAATTTATTGAAATATGTCCGCTCGCGCGGATGAAATATGCAACCTGCGGTTGCGAAATAGGTCAAGTCTTTTTTCTCCTGTAAAAATATTTTGTGAGTTAACACGTTGCTGAG
>CAZWON010000011.1:34608-39292 GCA_964635565.1 uncultured Planctomycetia bacterium | reverse complement strand
TCCAGAGAATGGCCGTATTCTTAAATTGAGCTGCCGCTTCCCTGATTATAAAAAGACTTTTATCCTCAAGCTCCCTTAACTGCTTATTTTTCATATACTTACAAGTTTATAAATAAGGCATTTCTGAAACCTTTCCCATAATGATTGGTAATCAAGCTGAGATTTTGAGATGTCGCTCTTATTTGTTGGATGATTTTCGGACTATTATTGACAGACCTTTTGGTCGCCAAAGAGATTTCAAATCAAAAAGCAAATTTTTTAAAGTATAAATATTTAAATATAATTGCCGCATTCTCCATCTGATTAAAAGTATCTCTATTGCATGAAAGCACCGGCGGATAAAACGCCAATGAAAAGGAATTAAATTTGGGCATCGCTTTAGCATTTTTATAATTACTTTTATAATTAGTGGAGGTAAAAGAGGTAATACCATACAGATAAGCCAAAAGAAATGCTTACTTGCTGACAGGATTCAGCAGCCCTGATTATCTCTTCATTTCTTCCAAAGCGATTCAGAATTCCCTTCCTTGCTTTCTCATTCGCTGATTCAACCCCCATTTCTAAAAAATAACAGCCTGCCTGCTTTAACATAAGCATCTATAGAAAAACCTACTAAATCTGGTTCAAGCTCTATTGCTTCCTGAGCCGCTCGAGCAAAATTCCTCTCTACAGCTTCTAAAAACGAGTGTTTTAAGAACACAAGATTATACATCGTGCCCCTTCCTTTTTAACATTGCTGAAAGATACTCTAAACTCAAGCTTTCATATTTAAAATGGATAAATACTATGCGCATCAACAATGTGATTTTAAATAAGAGTTTTGATTTTGGCTTCCAATCCTTTTAAATTTTTGCCCAAATAAAGTTTATAACAGTTTACATTCATTGCTAAGAAATTCACTAATAGAATCTTTTCTTTATCCTCGCCTATACTGGTTACCTGCCTTAAAAGTCTACAAGATGCCTCTTGGATGGAAATTCTTTTTACCTTGCACTCATCTCGTTTAGAAAGAATAGGAAAGAAAATTAGGGCTAATGGAGATTTCTTGATAAATAAATTCGGATTGAATTTTTTTATATTCAGGAAAAATTTTCCTTTTTCCTTAAACCAGTAGTAAGTTATTTTTTTAATCTGACTTATATTTTTATTTTTAAAAAAATGGCTAAAGAAATTACTGTTATCTGAAGAAATATAAGGTGAAAAGGGATAAATCCATACCTTCGATTTGTTTCTTAACACCACTGTATCGTCACCTAGAAACCCAAATCCCTTCTTTATTAAATAGGCTGTTGTAGTTGATTTCCCACTTCCAGAGTCACCAGCAAAGAGTACCCCTTTTTTATTAATAACTGTGCCTGCAGCATGGATAGGAAAGTAGCCTTTTCTGGAAAGAATATCCAAGATTGATGTATTGATTAAATAGTTTAACCATCTTGAGTTAATATATGAATTGGAGAAGATAAAGCAACTTCCTCCTTGTTCATCCCAATGGCTATACATTAATTTCTCTTGAATTAAAAAAATCTTGTTGTCCTTATAATAAGTAGAGCCTTTAACTTTCTGCCCATTCAGGTTTAAAATAAAAGAGCCCAACAATTGTGCATCTTTTGGCAATCTAAATTTAAACACTTTATTTCTTAAATATATAAAATCTAACTTTACATCTATGTCCTTTTTTAATCTTCTGACTTTAAAAAGCTCGAGTGCCCTTCTTAATCGAAAAGACATTAAGCGATTATTCGTCCTTATTCGAAATTTTATCCCATAGATATTATAAAAATGTTCCATCTTCGGTCTTTTTAAAAAATTCCTAATTAGCAAAAAGCTCAGGATGCAGCAATCTTGCTAATTCTTCTAAGCCCTCAACAATCCTTGGGCCATGTCTTTCGATAACACCTCCGCCCATTACGTAAACCCTACCATCTTTTACCGCGGTTATCTCCTGCCAGCCTTTTCTGTTTAAAACTTCATCCCTATCCGTTTCCCTTTTAGAGATTATAATCACCTGAGGGTCTTTGGTTACAATCTCTCCAGGCGTAACCATTGGCCACTTCTGCTTATCTTCAAAAATATTCTTTCCCCCGGCTAATTCAATTATATGCTGAATATAACTATTTCTTCCCACGGTAATAATTGGATCTTTCTGTATCTCTATATAAACCCGAGGTTTTTGAAACTCTTTTAAGTCTTTTGTTTTATTTTTAATTTGTTCAATCACCTCCCTCATATCATAGATCAATTTCTCTGCTGATTCCCTTTGGTTAAAAACCTCACCTAGCAGGCTAATCTGCGAGAAGATTTCTTCAATGTCTTTGGGCGTGCCAAAGGTCAACACTTTTACATTCTCTCTTTCAAAATAATCAACTGTCTGCCTGAAAACATCTGAACCCTGATGAGTTCCCCAAAGTAATACTATATCTGGCTGTAAACTTAAAATGTCTTTTATAACATTTTCTTTAGGCTCAAACCGAGAATATAAGTTAAACTTTGGCAAGTTGATTACTTCAGGAGGAAAATCAGAGCCCACACTTACGCCCACCACCTTATCCCCCAATCCAAGGGAAAAGAAAATTTCAGTTAAACTAGGCGATAAACACACAATCCTATTTGGGGTCTCAGCAAATGTTACCTCTCGCTGAAGAAAATCCTTCACGATTATCTTTTTATCCTCTGAATAACTTGAACTACCCAAGACGATGTTCGTAACTAAGATGACAAAAAATAAAATCCTTCCCAAATATTTTCTACTCATCTTACGCCTCTCTTTTTTCTAAACATCCTATTTTGTCTTTAAAATGGCTTCCCTTACTGCAGAGGTCACTACCCTCGCCATTAATTCTCCTGCCTTAGTATGTCCGCCTACAGCAGATATTCTTGGGCCAAAACCTGAAACTATTATAATTTCATCTGTTCCAGTTCCTGTGGCTCGAATGTCAGGATTGTATGAACTTCTTATATCTAAATCTTGAAGAGCTATGGTCTTTGCTTCCGTTATAGTAATTATACTTCTTGCCATTGCTGCTTGTGTAAGCGAAGCGTTGGTTAAAACTATTGTGTTGATTGTGCCTAAACCCTTAAATTCACCTTTATCTCTCTCTATGTACCCTGCTTTATCCACCCCTATCCTTTGAGCGTTTGTTACGCCTGCAGTAACACAGACAAAAACTTCAAAATTGCCAAATTTTTCCATTTTAATAGAAGACCTATCTATATCTGCCCCTGTTAATAATAAGGCTGTCTCATTACGTTTAATCTCCAAATCCTCGCAAATTTTTCTTTCATATTCTTCTGTATGGCTATGGACAAAATTATAGAGTTCACGAGGTATAGAATGATTGACTACAAAACTAATCTCCTTAAATCCTTCCAATGTACTCAAAGATTTTCTTTTATCCACAAAAGAGATTAGGAAAGTTTTTGCTTCATATCCCATAATTTGATGGTAAATTATTTTGCCCCGAGCTCCCTCTATTCTTAAGACCAGCGCTTTTTTTATTATTTTATTCTCTTCAGCACAAGCTATTTTGAAAGGCATAATAAAAGTTAATATTATACTTGCAATTAATATATTTTTCCTATACATCTCCTACTTCCTATCTAATCAATTCTACCAAAGATTAATTTTTCTTCTATAATTATTTTACCTATAAAATAATTATATCTGCCTGGTTGTATACATTTTTTTAAAACATTGTCATATCTGAGTACTATATCTTTAGAATTTAGAAAACTTGCGTCACTCAACTTTCCCTTACAACATAAGCTATTATTGTCGTTTAATATAAATTTAATATGGCGCGGTAATAAAGTAGATCGTGAGGTGGCTTTTAAAATTTTAAAATTAGAGCCTTTATACTCCTTGTTTAGCATAACATTCGCCTGAACTTTATTAAGTTTGACCTTTTTATCTACTACTAATTCTACATTCCATTCAATTAAATTATCGCCTATTAATTTTACTTTCCAGATTTGAAAGAGAGGCAAATCTATCCAATAACCTTTTGCTAAAAGAGTAGAATCATCTATTTTTTCTATTTTCCATAATACATTTCGAGAATCATGCCAAAAACCGTTGGCCAATATAGAAGTGTAAAATCCAAAGCCATCGGTTATTTCTTTATCCTTCCAATAAATTCGACCTTGACCAAAATCTAAAAATATTTTTATATTGCTCTTAGTTAAAGAATATAAATTTTTAAGCTTGCCCCTCCTCAATATTTCTTTCTTTTTTTGTTCTTCTATTAATCCTTTTGATTCTTTAATTGAATTAACTATCTTTATGTACGCCTCAAATAGAAGTAAATTGTTGTTATTGGAATTAGAAAAAGAATTTCTATTTAAATTAACCCAATAAATTAGTCGTCTTTCGTCGGTGTTATAATGGATCTGTGCCAGAGAATATTCTGGTATTTCTCCTAAAATAAAGAATACTCCTCGATAAACATCACTTTTATCTTTATTGAACACTCCTATAAATTTAGTGGTCGCATCTTTCAATATAACCCCACCCTCTTTTATGTTTTTGAATCTTCCTTGTTTATCTATATTAATCCAATATCTATAATCACTAATAAGAGAAAGCGTTATGTTAAGCAAATTTAAGTTTTTAAAATATCTGCTATCTACGCCCTCCAAAAATACTTCACTCTTAATCTCTCCTTTATCTATAAGAGTTAAACGCCAT
>CAZWON010000011.1:0-34508 GCA_964635565.1 uncultured Planctomycetia bacterium | reverse complement strand
GAGGGGTTAGTTGTCTATGGTTATAACATAGATAGGCTTTGCCATTAAAAAAATAAAGGTGTAGGGGATCTTTTTTAAGAGTAAATTTATAGGTGATTTCTTCTATTTTGGCTATCCATCCTTTAGGATCGTCAAAAAATACACAGATATTTAGATTATTTAGTGCATGAAGACCAGCAGATAATTTAATCTCTTTAGAAGGCAGGGCACTTTCTATACCTACATAGTGATAAGGATAGCCGATTTCTTTTGCATTTCCTACAATTAGAAAGTTTGAGATTTTGGTTTGTTGAGAATAAAGTAATAAAGCGGGTAATAAATTGTATTGTTCTATTCCTACATAAGGAAAATCTACCCTGCAAGCGATTTTATCTTTAGGAAAAGTCTTGCGTTTTTTGAAGGTTGTATAAGATTTGTACTCCTTCAAAATAGGCACATTAAGGTTAACTTCCTTTATCTCTAATGTTTCTTTGTTCTCCAAAAATACTTCACTCTTAATCTCTCCTTTATCTATAAGAGTTAAACGCCATATTAAAGTTAAACCTGGAAGCTCTTGCCAGGCGCCTCTAGCTTCCAATATGTTATCTTTCGCCTTTTCAACCTGCCAAACTGCTTCAAAAGAATGGTATGTTTTTTCTTTATGCTTAAAAGAGAACTCCATTCCTTGAGGGGTTAGTTGTCTATGGTTATAACATAGATAGGCTTTGCCATTAAAAAAATATAAACTTACTAAATTTCTTTTTAAATAAAATTTTCTTTCATAGATATACGCAGAATAACCATCAAGAAGTTCTATTTTTTCAAGAAGATTAAAACTATTATCTTTATTATCTAAAAATCTTTTAAGTTTTTTGTTAGCCTCTTTTATAAAAAAGTCATCAACATTGCCTACGGATATTTTGGAAGAAAGCTTAGATTCTACATATTGTGTCCTCTCCATCCATTGAGATAAAAGCTGGTTAAATTCTATCTTTAAATCATCAAATTTAGGCCAAGAATTATCTTTAGATATAAAAACAACAAAATCAAGCTTATTTAATTCAGTGATAAACTCAAATATTTTTTGAGAGCTTAACAAATTAACAACTGACAATTCCCTTTCTCTATCTTTCATCACAACATAATAGTTAATAACAGATGGATAATTAAATATCTCTCTCACATAATTATCTTCACAAACTATTCCTACGGTAGGAGGAGGTATATAAGAAAAACCTTTACAACTTCTTACTATAGAATCTGCTATCCAATCTATTTTCCAGTTTTTCTTGAAAGGAGGACCGTAAGACCACTTATGGTGCTCAGTCATAGGTGAATAAAGCATATGTATAGGTCCAATTGGTGTATAAAAAGGAAAGGTTTTCCCTTTTCTATAGGGATTATAAGAAATGTCAAAGAAACAAATAAGACCTAATAATATTACTGCATAATATAAAAAATATTTCCATTTTTTAGAAACTATGCTTTGAAATCCTGCAGCCGAAATCAAAGCAATTGCAGGCAATGAAGGTAACATAAACCGTCCTTCTTTCCGAAATGATAAAGATAATATCAGATAGGGAATTATATACCAGAGAATTAAAAAGAACTTATTCTTACATCTTAAAAAGTAAAAGAATAAAGCTATTAAAAAGGCTATAAAAAATAGTAGAGAAAGCTGTTCATTAATTAAAATAAGAAAATAGTCAAGAAATTTATTAAATTGGAATGGAGAAGTTATGTTTGAATCAGCAGTCGGAGGATAGCAAATATTCCAAAGGAATAATTTCATTCTTGTAATTACATTAGAAAAAGCTGGCAAATACCAAAATGAAGATATTAAAATACCTATTGTTAAAGATAAACTAAAACTTAAAAGTCTCTGTTTTAAAAAAGTATCTCGTTTCATTTTTAATAAAATATTAATCAAAGGGCCTATCAAGAATAAAATAAAGGTTTGTTTGGTAAGCATTCCTAAACCTAAAGAAATACCAAATAGTATGGAAAATTTTTTATTTTTAAAATGTTCTGTATTAAGTAAAAGGCTTATACTTAAGCAAACCATTGTCATCAAAGCAAAATCAGACCCAAAAACTCTTGAATATCTAAATATCATAGGATACATTGAAATAAACACCATTGCTAACATTCCTGTATATTTATCAAAGAGCTTTACTCCGATGAAATATACTGAAAACAATAGAATTATTAGATAAAAAATATTGACCATAAGTGAAGAAAGATAAGAAGTGCCCAGAAAAAGATTTAATACTGTTGAAGAAATATATAAAAATGGGGGCCAATGATCACTTATTGTTGATATATTTTTTATATTAGAGGATATGGAATTAAAATACCTCAAACTTATAGTCAGATGGTCAAGTTCATCCGGACCACTAGGATAGAGATTTTGTTTTAGCCAGATAAAATTATTTATTAAATAGAAACATACAATGATACCTATGATAAAGTATACATTCTTTTCTTTTATAAAATTTCTAAACAAATATTTCATATTATTCCCTAATAAACTCATCTTCTAAAGTTACCTTTCCTCCTTTGTATATATCCATTCAACATAATCTCCAGAAAGAAGCAAAGATTTATCAGCCAACTCTGATACCTCTTTTTTATTAACCAGATATTTCCAATGTTTAGGATAGTTATTTTTGATGCCATTTATACTAATCACAATTCTGCCTCCATACCATGGCTCAGTTTCCACTTCGGCTATTAACTCTAAGGCCTTAAACGGAGTAAAGGGATAAGAACCCTGGAGATTATAATGAAGTTTTGGATTTAACCCATCATCTATATCTAAGGAAATCTTTATTTTCTTCCTAATAATCTTCCTAATGAAAATTAGGCTTTTATTACAAAGAAAGTAAAAAAACCTATTTTGATAGAAAACTTGGGTCTTTCTTTCATAGGGAGATAATCCATAAAAACTTGCAAATTGCTCAAGGGGGATATGGAGGATATAATCAATTGACTCCCAGAGGCTATCATACAAAAGGAAATGTGTCTTCAAATATAACTGTTTTACACTAAATCCCCTTTTGGGAAAGGTGTAGTTCTTTATTAACCTCTTTATTAAGAACCTTTTGTATCCGGGTAGATTAGACTTAAAGAATCTTTTTATCTCTTTTGGTAAGGAAAAACCAAAAAGCAATTGTATTTGTGCTAAACAAAAATAGACAGAAGAACACATCCTGCCTCTACCTGTTTCTGTTAAAACATAATCCCAATCAAAATCTAAGCAATATTTCTTTAAAAGAAGGGCAATATCCAAAACAGATTTAAGGCAAAGCATCTTACCAAACCTTCGCTGATGTAGAACAAGGGAAAAGAATGTATCCTCTGGAGACAACCAAGTTAAGGCTACATTATCAAGAGAGATTCTTCGCAGCCTCCTGAATAACAAAGGCAACTGAGATTGTCTTTTCTTAAAATCTAATTGCCAGTGCAAATCACACAAAATATCTTCTTTCTTAAAGGCAATATGGCATTGTTTATTCCTCCAGTACCCCTCCCTGCGCCCATATAAAATCTTTTTATAACCTTGATTCTGCATTATTTCTTCCGCCCGGCGATAATCTTCTTCTTTAACCAGAAGGTCAATATCTGCCATTGGCCGGAGAAAAGAACCATACACATCCTTCAAGAGAGCTATCCCTTTGATTGGGACCACTAAAACGCCTTCTCGTTCAAAACAGTTATGTAGATTTATAAACTCCTGCCAAAGACATTGATTACGCCGTAAACAAAACTCATAGCAATTCTTCAGGAGCTCAAATATATCAGCGGGCAGAGTATTACTCTGTTGCCCGAATAAGCAATAGGCAATTGGACCTAACTCATGATAAATCAGATGTTCCTTAATCCTAAGCCAATCAGAGGACACAAATTCATATCGGCTTATTGATTCCTCGGTAAACAGACTTTTAGCAATAGATAAAATCAATTCTTCGGTTCTCATCTATCCAATTCTTTAAGTTCATATTTATATATCCAGACACCTTCGATTTGCTTGCTGAGGCAAAGGTTAAAATCCTTATCCATTTGCTCTTTTACTCTCTGACCATTTTCTGATATGTTACCTTGGCGCGGCCAGTTGCAGAGAAGAACCCAAATAATCTTGCCCAAATAACTTATGGCCTGATTGGCCTCTTTAAATGAACCCCAATGTGGTGTCTAAAAGGAGTAGACATCTGAAAAGAAAAATAGGCAAAAACTCCTAATATTAAAATTATACAAAAGCCTGCCAATAAAAAAGTCTTCATCCAGAACTTCTGAATCTGCACAATACCGAAGCTTAAAATCAAATAGAGATAAGGGCTAAAGATTATAAATTTTCGGTCTAAATAGATGGGAGTTATTTTTAAAGAGATAAGGTAAGCTAAAATAAGTGGGCAAGCTAAGAAAAAGAAGCAAAAGATTAGAGGCTTTCTTGATTGGCTGTCTTTAATCATTGTAGAAAAAGCTGCAATTACTACTAAGCAGATCAGGCCCGTTCCTAACCAATAGATTCGTTGAGAAACATTATGTCCTAATAAAAAGTTCTCCAGGCTAATTGCAAAAGAACTTATAACCGGAGACGGAATCCAGAAACCCCTATTTATTATTGAAAATTTACTTAGAAATCCCGGCATCCAGGGTAAAAAGATAATCAAGGAAATTAATGCTGAAGTAAGAAATCCTGTTTGTCTCCTTTTTAAGAGAAAACAATAAAAGCCTTGAGTAATTAAAAGGAGGATAAAAAAGTAATCGCAATAAAGTCCTGCTGTAGGTGCAAAAATATAACCTAACCAGAACATTCTCTTCTTCTCATTTAAAGCAGAATACAAAAAGTAATTAGAAAGCATTCCAAAAAATAAGGAGATACTATAGGGACGGCGCCTCTTGGCCATACCAAAGATGAAAAGGAGATAAGCACATAAATAATGCTAAAAGCAAACCAATATGTGAATTAAAAAAACAACAACCAAATTTATAGATTAAAAATACAGAAAAAAGACTAAAAACCATTGAAGGAAGCCGAAGGCTAAGTTCAGAAACGCCAAATATCTTCATCCAATAATAAAGAAGAGCATAATATAAGGGGGATTCCATTTATGGAAGAAATTGTGAGTTATTCTTATACTTAAAACCTCATCGCACCATAATTCGTGGTAGCCTAATTGATACAGTCTTAACGAGAAAGCGATAGTTAAAATGATAAAAATAGTTAATATTTGTGTTATTGCTCTCTTCAATTTATGTTTTCAATCGCACATTAAAATTTGTGAACTCTTATTTTGGACTTAAGAGGGGTACATAAACCAAAAATAAACCACTTTACAAATTTAATGCCATCTCTGAGAATAGCAAAATGGGATTGACCAGTAGTTCTTTCTCTCCATCTAGTAGGTATTTCAGCTATCTTATATCCCTTAAGATAAGCCTTTAGTGCTATTTCCATAGAAATCTCAAATCCGTTGCTTTTAATAAGGAGATTTTCTAATACACTCTTTCGGTATGCCTTAAAGGAATTGGCAAGGTCAGTGGCGGGAATTTTGGTTATTTTATGAATCAACCAGCTGCTATAACGCGAAAGGAATGCCTTTAGAATGGGGCCACCCTGTCGCTTCCCTCCCTTTATATATCTTGATGTACAAACGATATCATCTCCCTCAAGAATCTTTATATACATCCGGGAGATTATCTCGAGCTCATCTGAAAGGTCAGCCATAACCGGAATTATTACCTGGCCCTGTGCCGCATTTATCCCTGTCTTTAAGGCATTGCCAAAACCTCTTTTATAAGAATTCCTCAATAATCGTAACTGTGGAAAATTATAAAGCATTTCCTCCACAATTCTATAAGTCTCATCGGCAGAATAATCATCAATCACAATAACTTCATAATCGCCTTTGATAATCTCTTTTAAATTAAGCAGAGTAGTTTTAATATTTTCTGCTTCTTTATTTGCAGGAATTATGATACTTAGGTTCACTTTTTATAAATCCAAAAATTTCCTTAATTGCCTTCAGGGTATAAGAATTGACAAATAAAAGGTAGAAAAAATGAAGGGAATCATAAGCAAATAATAAGAAAAAAGTTATGAAATTATTTTTTAAGCTATCGTTTTTGATTATAGAGTAATAGCGATTGCGAAAGCACAGATATTGCCTTATTTTTCTGGGGGTATTTGAACTGTCGCCTTTATGATAGCAAACTGCCTCCGGATAGTATAAAGCCTTCCAGCCTCTTTTTTGCGCTCGCCAGGCCAAATCCACATCTTCAACTAAAAAGAAAAATCGCTCATCAAAATAGCCGGTGTCTTGTTTAATCTCCTCAAGCATTTCTCGTCTATAAAGTGCGGCGGCAGAGCAGGCACCAAAGATATATTTCTGACTATCGAATCGTCCATTATCGGGCTTGCCTTTGCCGATATCAAAAAATCTTCTTAATCCAGAAAGGCATATTCCAGTAGAATAAATGATTTTCTTATCCTCTTTAAGGTTCTTTGGTTGCAACATACCTACTGAGTTTTCTAAATTTCCAACAAAAGTCATTATCTTCTTAAAAAAATCCTTTTCTAAAATTACATCGCAATCTAAGGTTAGAACCCACTCTCCACAAGATGCCTCAATTCCTTGATTCCTTGCGCGACAGGCACCAAGATTTTTTTTATTCTCAATTAAAATAACCTCAGGATATTTTTTAATCAAATCAAGTGTGCCATCCCTTGAGCCATTATCTACAATGATTACTTCAGCATCTCGATAATTTTCGGTAAATACAGAGTCCAGGCAGGATTTGATAAAATTCTTACTATTAAAAGTAATAATAACTATAGAAATCTTAGGCATTAATCTGGCTTAATATTTCATATAATCGTTTGCCCAAAACCCCTAAGGAGTAATTTTTCTCTACAGTTTCTTGAGCATTTCGCCCTAATTTCTGACGCAAATTTACATCTTTAATCAAGACCTCCATCTTCTCAATAAATTCCTCCTTAGTTTTTGCTAAAAAACCATTCCACCCATCATGAATAATATTTGTTGATTCGCCAATATTGCTTGAAATTGTTGGCTTGGCCATTGCCATATATTCGAATAACTTAACTGGACATTTAGATAAATTGAAATGTGTTCTGTCCAAAAGAGGAATAAGGCCAACATCTACGTCGCTTAGATAACGAGGAATATCTTTATGCTGAATCCAACCATAATATATTATATTTCTACAATCATAGCCTCTAATCAATTTAACCAATTCCTTACCAAAAATGCCATCTGCGGCAATGAAAAGCTTAATAAAGGGGTATTTTTTATGGAGGATTAAAAAGCAATCAATAATAAATTTTATATATTTTAGAAATTTAATACTGTTTACTGAGCCATGCCAGGAAAATATAAATTCCCTTTTCTCTTTATAAGGAGATGGTCTAAATTTGTTTATATCCACACCTGAGGGCAGATAATAAACCTCTTTGTTAAATTGCAGAAGATAATCTCTTAGATAGGAACTTGCGGCAATACAAAATATACTATTTTTTGCAAATAAACGAGTAAGATATTCGGCTTTTGACTTAGGAATCAACCCCAAATAATAACCTATATCCTCTCTTGCTTCCCAGTCATCCATATCGAAAATAAACGGTATTTTTTTTAATTGAGAAATCAACCAAACAGGGAATGTGTGGTAATTGAAGCGATTTACTATAAAGATAGATTTATCTGCCTCTTTGGAAAGTAATTTATATCCTTTATAAATACACTTTAATTTCTCTTTGAAATTAAAATTAACTTCATCCTTGCCTGACTTTGCCCCCAATCTATCTACAAAAGAAAAAACACTTGTATCTAAGCCTTTCTCTTTTAGTTCTTCAGAGAAATTATAGCAGCGAACTCTCGCCCCCGGCTCTCTGTAACTCTCTCGAGTTATAAATATGAATCTCATCTTAATATCTTTTTATACGCAGAAAGTAAAGAATCAGCTGTATAACTCCAATTATATTTTCTCTCTGCTCTAATTCTTGTATACTGAGTTAATCTTTCTCTTAAGTTCTTATCGTTGAGCAATCTTAGAATGCCTTCAGCTAAAGAGTGGTAATCGCCTGGCTTAATCAAAACGCCGACCCCACCCACCATATTCCTTACCTCACCCACAAGAGATGCCACTATTGGTTTACCACTGGCTAAATACTCTACGATTTTTAAAGGGCTCTTACATCTTGTTACTTGCGTATCTCTAAAAGGAGCTGCGCATATATCTGAAGCAGCAATATAATAAGGAACCTCTTCGTGGCTCACCGCTCCAGTAAAAATGATTCTATCTTCTATGCCTAATTGATAAGCAAGCCTCCTTAGGCAACTTTCTAAAAATCCCTCTCCTATAATCATAAAGCTAACTTCTGGGTATCTATGTAAAACTATATTTGCGGCTTTTAGAAATAAATCTACGTATTGAGCGCCATGAAGCTGACCGATATATAAAACCAAATCTCCTTTTATATGATACCTTTCTCTAACCCAATCCCCATCTAAACCAAGCTTGAATCTCTCTAAATCCGCTCCTACTGGGCTATCAAAGACATACTCTTTTTTTGTTCCAAATTTATATGCTAATTTTTTCAAATAACCACTTGCGCAGGAAACAGAATCAGCAAAGATGGGAAGGCATCTTTCTAACACCTTAAAAGAAACTCCGATAAATCTCGAATGTAAACCTCTGCCACAGGACTCATACCATATCTTCTCCTCCCAATCATCCCAGTCATAATGTAAGGGCCTACCCGAGACAAAGGAAGCAATTATTGTAGGGATAGAGGCATAGTGGTGGCATTTCTGAAAATGGATAACATCAGCCCACTTACATAAGCTTATAAGTTTCGCAGTGTTCAAAATAAATGCCTTGGGTGAAGGGACTCTATCTAAAGGGATTAACTCTATGGAATCTATATTCTTGGGTAAGTGGTTTTCATCAATTGTTAAGGGAAAGTAGCATAATTTTACCCTATGAGCTCTTTTTACAAATTCTTTAGCTATACTTTTAACCCTTATTGTCCAAGGCTCGGACTTATCAAACAAATCATGTGGGTGAACCATTAGAATATTCATCTCAATTACTTTACAAACATTAATTTAAAAAATCGGATTTTTGCAATACATAAAGTATCAACTGTGCCACTATTTTATGACCAATGGGGTTAAGGTGCATTACGTCATAAAAAATATCATCATCTTTATACATTCTTACTAAAGATATAGTGTCTACTAATTTTAACCATTCTGAATTTTCCTTAGCTAATTTATACATAATATTATAATAAGGATCAACTTTAATTTCTTCTTCAAACTTATTTAAATTTCTATGTGGTTCTATTATGAATAAAAGTTTAAAATTATAAATCTTTGCTAAATTTATAAATTCTTCTAAATTATCTCTGAACTCTTGAGGAGATACTCTTTGTTTTGGTTTGATAAAAACTTTTTTTATGCTAAATACAACTTTCTCCATCAAAGCATATACTCTTAAATTATTCAAAAAACTTTTTATCTTAAATAATAACTTATTCTTAGAAAGACTAGCCAATCCTTCATAATATTCCCTATCGCTACAAAATACACCTATTTCATAGTTGTTATTTCTGTCATTCGCCCCGAAACATACTGTAACCAAATCAGGTTTTAATTTATAAAGCCTATTTTTAAAATAAAATAAAGCCTGATAAGAAGTATATCCTCCAATCCCAGCATTTATAACTTCGTATCTTTTCTCTAAATCTACAGAGGAATTCAATAATCTCTCTAAAACTGCAGGATAAGCAATGGAAGGATTATCATTGTAAGGCCACCCGTAAGTAAACGAACCTCCCAGACAAATTATCCTGTAAACATTTGTAGACTTCTTAGCAGAAACTTTCTTGCCTCTAAATTCATTTTCTAGTCTATATTCATCTGTGGGAATTTTTATAATATTATTAGGATCCCAAAATAAAGAATGGTCCTCCAATCCTCCATAAAATCTTTCCGGCCCTAAAATTTTATTCCAAGAAGAAATTCTTAAAAACATTTCCAAGATAACAAAAAATAATATAGGAACAAAAAAAATCAAGATTATCTTCTGATACAATTTCATTTTTCTATCACAAAATTCTGCAATACTAACACATTCATTCCACTTTTTTCAAATATATTATATGCCTCCAAAGGTGAATTTACAATAGGCTCTCCTTTTAGATTGAGGATGTATTGAGTAATGCCGGGATACCGGTTTCTTTATAGAAATTATTAATCAACTTATAATATAAATTACTTGTATCTTCATAAACAATCTGAATTCGAGAAGTATTATCAATATGACTTGCTGCTGGAATCAGATTGTGTTTTATAGGAATAGTATAAAGCATAAATCTAAAAGGGTAATGATTCTTAATATCTTCTACATTAAAGATTAAATCTGTATATTCGTATAGTACTGAAAGGGCAGAGGGTCGGAAGACCTCTCTAAATTTTATTTTTAAATTTACAATATCTTTCATTTTAGAATTTCTTGGATCTGCTAAAATAGAACGATTTCCTAATGCACGTGGTCCCCACTCAAATCTACCCTGGAACCAACCACCTATTTTTTGATTAATTAAAGCATCTACCACATAATCTATTAAGCTATCTTCGGTATTAAATTCTTTATAGTGCAATCCCTCTTTATCCAGGAAAGTTTTTATTTCTTTGTTGGAATAATCTTTACCCCAATAAGCATGATTTAAAATGAACTTCCTTGGATTATTTAATAAACAATGCCAGACATATAAAGCAGCTCCTAAAGAAACCCCACTGTCTCCGGCTGCAGGTTGAATAAAAATTTCCTCAAAAGGAGTTTCTTTTAAGATTTTATAATTTGCTACACAATTTAAAGCCACACCGCCTGCCAGACATAGTTTCTTTAAACTTGTTTTTGATAAAGATAATTTGCCATCTTAATCAGAATCTCCTCAGTTACCTTTTGAATACTTGCTGCAATATCTGCAAAGCGACTATTTTCTTTTATCTCTTCATCTGTAATGGGGAGGCTATCATAAATAAGAGAATGCCTATCTATCACAAATCTCGTCCCTGGCTTCCTCTGTTTGCCAAATAATTTAATAAATTTTTTGTTAAAACTGTATCTTGTTGAATAATGATAAGAAAATACTTCATATTCAATCTAAAACTTCCATTGGAATTCACCTTTATAAGCTCATAAATCCTATCTACATATTTTGGCTTACCGAAGGCACTCATTCCCATTACCTTATACTCTCCATTATTTATCCTAAACCCTAAAAAAGCAGTAAAGACAGAATATAGAAGTCCCACGGAATGAGGAAACCTAATCTCTTCTAAAATCTTAATCTCATTCTTACTGTTGCCTTCCCAATCTGACTTCCCTATTCCTAAAGTAGTAGTTGCCCACTCTCCTACTCCGTCAACGGTTAAGAAAGCAGCTTCTCTAAATGAAGAACAAAAAAAGAACTTGCTGCATGAGAGAGATGGTACTCACAGAAAAGTATTTTATCCCTTGGGATTCCCAGGAATTCAGCGATGGTTACCTTTATCCACAACTTATCTCTTAACCAGCTTATTGCCACTTCCCTAAAAAGATTACAGGATTTAGGATAGGTGGAGAGGATAGTTTTTATAATTCTTTCAAACTTCAAGAATGGCTTTTCATGAAAGACAACAAAAGCCAAATCCTTTCCTTCAACATTCTCATATTCAAGGCAAAACTTGATAGCATTGTGAGGGAAAGAAAAGTCATGCTTAATTCTAGTAAATCTTTCTTCTTCTGCAACACAAATTAACTTCCCATCTTTTAAAAGACAGGCTGCAGAATCATGATAGTGATAACTTATACCTAAGATATACATTACTGTTTTTTTAGAAAATCGGAAACGATTAAAGTCTCTCTACGAACTTGCCAAAAGGGACACAAATTTATTTTTAGATAATCCTTAAACAATCTTATAAATATACCGAAAGGAGTAATAAATACAAAGTAGACTATAGTTAAAACTAACCCTATCTGGACATTAATTATTTTTTGAATAACCTTCCTAAATTTCTTAAAAAAATTTCTCATTGAAATTAAACGATTGTAGCAATTTATAAAACTTAACTTTACCAAATAAAGACTGCAAGATTCTTACAATAATCTCCGATATTCTTATTCTCTGTTATCTATATCCAATCTGTGTAATCATAGCTTCTGCATTCTTAAGCAAAAACTAAAACAAAGTATAGATGAAAGGAACAACTGCAGAACTCTAAGCTAGCCAGATTAATACACCTAAAAGGATAAAGATAATAGCTATCGGCATCATCCACCAGAACTTATTCTTCCATAAGAAAGAAAATAACTCTCTCACAATAGAACATCTTGTGAAAAATTTTCTCAAAAAGACTCTCATCCTCTCCCGAAACTTGCTCATCATCTACTCCTCCACTTAGCTTCTATCTCTTTAGTCAATTAATAGATTGCTGTTCATTAAGTACTCAAATAATATCCTTGCAATTACTTTATTTCCCTCTATATTAGGATGTGAACCTCCTGGAGCATTAGCCAATGCTCCTAAATCTCTTTTCCCTAAATATTTTAAATAAAAAGGATGCATTTCAATCCAAGGAATATCTTTCTGGTTAAGTATGGATTTTATCTCTCCATAAAAGTCATCACCATCATAATCCGGGAGCAAAGTTGACTGAAGTATAAATAAAATTTTTATATCATTATTTTTTGCTAACTTAATCATCTTATCTAAAGAATTTAGATTTGTTTCCAAATTTATTTTCATTAAGTTACTACTATATAATCTTTCTGCAAAAAGTTTATAAAAAAGAAATCTCCATAGGTAGCTATGGTCTATTAGATAATGGTGGATACGCTTTATAATACTTCTATTTATAAAGGAGGGTATATAAGGAGGTTGTAAATCATCAATCCATAAAGAACAGATAACCAAATCAGGATTATATTTCAGGGCTTTCTCCTTTAAATCGAGATAATATTGGGTTAGATTATATCCAGGCACCGCGCAGTTTATCACCTCATATTTATTATTTTTGCTCCTGGAGCTCTTATTTAGCCATTTTTCAATTAGCTTCAAAAATCTCTTATCAAACTCTACATTCTCTCCATAACAGATAGAATCTCCAATCCCTACTATTCTAAAGACATCTTTAGGTTTAGACAAACTATATTCTCTATCCCTAAATCCTAAACTGTTCGTAAAAATATTGTCCCCTCTCTCTTTATCATCAGGCATTACTATGGAAGGATTCATTTCGTAAACTAATCCTAGAATGGATGATATTTTATAATAAGGATAGAAATTTAAATTAAAATATTCAGGGCAAATATTTTTAACTCTAGAATTATAAAATCTTACAGATATCTCTGCAATAAATAATATAAGAAAAGTAATTACTACAATAAATATTGCAGAAAAAATCTTCTTAGTTATACTCATTGGTTTTTATAAAAATTTACCGGTTATTGGCAATCATTTTAGTTATAAAAGAATAAAATTCTTTTTCACCATCAATCAAGAAAACTTTATATCTTTTGATTTCATGAACAAAAATTATACTTAAACCAACTTTGAAACATTATATAAGTTCTTAATTTCTTTCTATTGTCTTTCTTGCCTGATAGATGTTGGTTTAGCAAAAAATTAATGTAATCATAATTAAACAAGCCTTGATTTTCTATTAAATCTTTACTAAAAAACTCTTCTATTATACTAAAAAAGGCCTTATTTCTTGTCCATATAGAAAAAGGGATAGGAAAGCCCTTCTTGGGTCTCTTAATTATCTTCTTAGGTAAAAATTCCTCAGAAACATATTTAAGTAATTTCTTCTGGTAAATTGTTTTATAGCTAAGACTCCAAATAAACTCCACTAATTTATGGTCTAAATATGGAACCCTCACCTCTAAAGAGGAAAGCATACTGGCTCTATCTGCCTTAACCAGTAAATCTTCAGAAAGATAAGTAAAAATGTCCAAATATTGAATAAGCTTATAGATTTCTTTCGGATTTAGGTCATTCATAAAACCCTTCAGAAAATCACTGTCAGCTCCTGCGATCTTAAAGCCTTCCTTCTTGAATCCTTCACTAAAAAGTGCAGCTTTTTCCCATTCAGAAAAAGCCCCCATCCACAATATATGTCTTAAGATAGGGTTATATTGATTCATTCCTCCAACAAACTGCTTTAATCTAAAATCTAAACTAAAATATTCAAAAGAAGTGGGAAGTAAGTCTATTGCGCACTTTACAATTCTATTAAAACTGAGTGGAAATTTATTAAATAGATGGATATACTTATGGGCTATGTAAGTAGGATAGCCCATAAATAACTCATCTGCCCCTTCGCCTGATAAGGCAACCTTTATATATTTACGAGAGAATTTAGAAAGCATATATGTAGGAAATATCGATAAATCAGCTAAGGGCTCATCTAAGGAACTTACGATATTATAGAAATTGTCTATAAAGTCATTTATAGTAAAAATGTAGTTATAGTGTTGGGTTCTAAAATATCTTGAAGCAAAACAAGCGTATTTCGACTCATCAAAGGATTTTTCCTCAAATCCTATAGAAAAGGTAGAAAGGTCTTGATTACAAAATTCTTTAGCTAATGCTACCAATGCACTCGAATCTATGCCTCCGCTTAAAAAAATTCCCAGGGGGACATCGCTTACAAGATGCTCTTTTATAGAAACACCAAACATCTCTTTAAATTTATCCTTGGCATCAAAAAAGGATAGATTATTGTTAATAGACACACTCTTTAAATCCCAATAACGATGGATCTCCAAGTTATTATCTGTATGCAGCATATAATGGGCTGGCTTTAATTTATAAATGTCTTGCAAAACAGAGTAAGGAGAAGGAATGTATTCTAAAGAAAAATATAAGCTGACAGCTTTTCTATTTAATTCTTTATTTATAAAGGGTAATTTTAATAATGCCTTGAGTTCTGAGGAGAAGGCAAATATACCATTGCTATTGTAGTAATATAAAGGTTTTATTCCAAATCTATCCCTGGCTATAAAAAGGATTTTATTATTCTTATCCCATAAGGCAAAAGAAAACATACCTTTTATATATTTTAGACAATCTACATTGTATTCCTCATAGAGATGAACAATTACCTCTACATCAGAATTGGTATAGAAATTATGACCTTTCTTAATCAGGCTATCTCTCAATTTATAGAAATTATATATCTCGCCATTACACACAACTATTAAGCCTTTATCTTCATTATATATTGGCTGCGAGCCTGTTTTCAAATCTATAATACTCAACCGCCTTATTCCTAAAAAGACATCCTCATCATAATATTCTCCCTTTTCATCAGGTCCACGATGATATAATGCATTTAACATTCTTTCCATATATTTATCTGTTACTTGAGAAACAGAGCCCTTTATCCCACAAATCCCGCACATATATCTATCACATCCTTCTCAATTTATAAATCCAGTCAATTTTTCGGCAAATGCTTATGTGCTATTGGGAACGTTTTTCATATTGATTCTGTATAAGCTTAAACAAATAATCTCCCACTAAACTGTGACCCAAAGGAGCTAAATGGACATAATCAAGGAAAATCTTTCCCTCAGGATATCCTCTTAATATTAGTAAAATTTTCTAAATCCCCATATTTTCTTGCAGGTAAATAATAATAATCCATATGGCTGCATTTTCTTATAGTTAGTTCAATGCAAAATAATATAATAAATATCAAAAACAGATAACTGGATAAAAAAATCATCTTTTTAATCATCTTAATTGTTCTTTTAACTCTGGATTTTTAAATCTGCGATTATATCTACAATTGCCTTTTTAGTTTTGTAAGTGCTGCGCATATATCAATTAAGTCTCCCGCCTATAAATCCAGTAAATCTCACCTGTAAAGGTTCTCTTATACCTTATTTTTCCTATTCGCTCATTTTCAGATTTTAAAGAAAACAGCCATCTTAAAGAGCGACCTTTTGGGGAATATATAATATAATCAAAATATTTATTATTTATAAAATTTAATAAACGGTTTTTATAATCCTTCATCTGAATATCATGAAGAACTTTATTACCATACACATCTATTTCCTGAGATATTTTGACTCTCTCTAAATCTATATTACTATATACAGCAATAAGCTCTGGATACCCATGGTCTTCATCTATGTCTATTAAAATCTTGCTTTTATCATTAATATTGGATAAATAATTTATAATATTTTTTATCTCAGAATTTAGCAAAAAATCATTCTTATTGTGGCTAATATAATCTACTGTAAAAAAAATATTATATAAACAAAATATAAGTATAAGAATAACTTTTGCCATATAGTTTTTAAGGCATTTTGATAAATAAACTATTCCAATGGCTATATAAATAAGGAAAAATAATCCAAAACAAAGCAAATATCTCTCTTGCCAAAGTAAAGTCTTTGTTAATATTTTTATTATAAAAGCAAACAAAAACAAAAAGAAGATAGCATTAATAATACGCATCTTCTTATCCCTAATCGTTATGAAATACCCCCATATTCCTAACGGTAACAGAGAAACTGAAAAACTCATTTTTATTTTATCTATGATAAACCTTAAACTATACCTATCTGCGACTTCTAAATGCGAATAAAAGGAATGCCGGGCAAAAGAAACAAAAGGATTCTTATATCTCATCCAGCATAATAGCATCCACAGAATAGGCAAAGAAAGCGAAACAGCCAAAAAAATAAATATATTCTTCTTATCTTTATCTTTTAGCAAAAACAAGGTTAAAACTACAGGGTAGAGAATACCTTCAAATCTAAAACCAAAAGAGCAGGATATTAATATAGCTGATAAAACCAGATATATTCTCTTAGGTGAGCCGAACTTATATTTAAAAAATAAATATAAAGCTGAAAAGACAATAAAATAGAATGGAGCTTCCTCCATACTAAGTGTGCTCCATATTATATGAATAGGGAAAAAACCTATAAGAAATGTTGCCAAAATAGCATGTAATTCATCTTTTATGATTCTAACTGTTAAAAAGAAAGGCATAAATGTTAACATACCAAACAAAAGACTCAGTATTCTGGGAGAAATATCAATCTTGCCAAATACACTCATCCACACTTTTAATAAGTAAGGATAAAGAATAGGGTCCACTTCCCATATTGAACCAATAACATCCGCCGATACACTTTGAGAATGGATTATTTTCTGAGCTGGAATTGCTCCATAAAAATTATCGGTATAAAAAACAAAATAAAGTCTCAAAATCAAAGACAAAACTAATATCGAGAATATAATAAGTACTCTATTATTTTTTAAGTTTAAATATTTGCCATTCTTCATTATTAAATACTCTTACTATTCTATTTGTAGTTATTAAATTAGATACAGAATATCTAAATAATCCCTGGCATTTAGAAATTACAATATAATCAAAATCCCCCTGATATTTCTCTAAATTTCTGTTTTTATAAAGTGCAAGATGGTTATAATTCACAACTTGTTCAGGATGTAAATGGGAATTTAGCGAAATTAAAGGGTGATAAACACCGTACTCTAAAAGCACCCTTTCATCTCTGGTAACATTAGCTCTTATCCACGATATTGCATCAATTAATCTATTGGATATTACTGTATTTTTGTAAAAAAATTTAAGGGTCTTTATCGAATAAAGAAAACAAAACAATAGCATAAACATAATTACCAAGGATCTAATATACCTACTCAGATTTATATTTTCTAATATATACCTAAGAGCAATCCCCCCGAAGGGAAGAAATAACAAACCCAATAATACAGAATATCTCCATGTAAAATAGCTATAACTACCCTGTATGCTTCTAAGTTCATAAACAAAAAAAAGGAAAGAAAAGAATATAATAAATGCATTATTTCTTAGACCCTTTAACAGAGATAAGATAAAACCTAATGAACAACAGATAAATATAGGTAGGGATAAACCTTTATATAATATGTAAATAAATCCTGATGCTTTATGCTCTAAATTAACATACTGCATCATTAAATTCGTTGCAATAGAAGATGTTTTAACAAAGTTTATAGGGTTGCCTTCATATTTATAATTTACAATCATCCAAATAAAAGGAAATATACAGGATAAGGTAAAAAATACATAGACATATCGCGAGAATCTAAATTTCAAAAATAATATTCCTGTAAACAAGAATACAAATAGCCAGTTTTCAAACCTTAGCATACATGAAAGATTTAAAGCAGTTGCTGAAATTATGAGATAAAAAAACTTTTTATAGTTAATAAACCTATATAAAAAATATAAAGAAGTAAACAAAAGAAAATGTGCTGGCACCTCTGCTAAGCTGACAGAACTTAGATGAATATGCAAAGGATATATACTCACTAAAAAGGCGCTGAAATAGGCGACTTTTATATTAAATAATTCTTTGATAAGACAAAAATATAATCCTATAAACAGGATCCCAAATACCAAACTTATGATACGAGACAGTATGATAAAATTTTCCTTATCCAAAAGCCACAAAGAGGATATTATATAAGTATGGAGGGGGCCAAAGTTTAAGTCAGGCGCAAAGCTTTCGGAGTATATCCACCTAATCGCAAGATTAATTTTAGACCACGGTTCATCATCGCCTAAATCCATATTGTAGTGATTAAAATAAAAATATCCAATTCTTAGGCCTACTCCTAAAAAAAATATTATGGCAAATATCAATACCCTTCTCTTCTCCATACCAAAAAATTATTTAATACTAGGTAATCTAGATTACAACTTAAAAAGGATTTAATGGCATCTTCGGGAGAACAAACTATTGGCTCTTCGTGGCTATTAAAACTCGTATTTATAATTGTAGAGGTACCTTTAAGACTTTTATAGATTTGAAGTATTTTATATAATCGGGGATTATCTTCTCTAAACAGAATCTGAGGCCGAGCAGTTCCATTAATATGAACTGCCCCTGGTGATATCTCTTTCATTTCCCTAGAACACTCTACAGCTATATTCATAAACCGCAAAGTGTAAGAAATTTTATCTATATCTAAATATAGCCTCTCTGATTCTTCAGCAAGGCTAACTGGAGCAAAAGGCATAAAGTGAGACCTCTTTAATTTCTCATTCAACCAATCTTTACATGTGGGGTCATCTGCTCTATAAAGGATAGACCTATTGCCCAGAGCTCTTGGTCCATATTCCATTCGTCCATTAAAGTGAGCTATAGTCTTGCCCTCAAAAAGAAAATGAGCTATTTTATTGCATAACTCATCTTCTCTCAGAAAAGAATAGCTAAGACCTACCTTATCAAGCCTCTCCTTAATAAGCCCATCGCTGTATACTGGGCCTAAATATATGTTTTTAAAGTAAATAGGTTTGGGTCTAAGAAAACCTAAAGCCGCTCCTAAAGAAAGACCACCATCTCCCATATGGGGAAAAATATACAACCTTTCTATCTGCTTAATCCTACTTATTCTTTTATTAAGCATAATGTTGGCAAATATCCCTCCTGCTAAACTTACGCCGCGGATACCAGTTTTTCCTACCCAGAATTTTACAAATCTTGTTATTTCCTCCTCAAAATTCTTCTGAAAATTATAAGCTATATCTTCTCGAGAATATCTCTTAAGTTTTATGTGTAATCCATCGTTCATGCTTTCTTTTAATAAATAATTTTTGAGATTAAAAGCACCTCTCTCTTTAAGAAAACGGAAGTAGCACTTAGCCAATATCAAAATTTCTCTATCGAATGCTCCGTGCCCTGCGAGGGCAGTGATTTTTCCTTCATTCCTGAGTGGCTTAAATCCTAAAAACTCTGTCAATCGGGAGTAATAAGTACCAATAGAACTAAAAGCTGTCTGAGAAAAAATTCTTTTTACATCTCTTTCTTTACCAATATTTACAGTCACGCTCAAGCCATCACCCATTGCATCAGCAGTTATAATTAGAACCTTACCCTTTTCCCCAGATGTGTAATAAGAAGAGGCGGCATGAGCATAGTGGTGGTCAATGCAAATAACAGGAGCTTTTATATTCAATCTATCAAGTTTTCTTTTCATTACTTCGGTTGACAAAATTCTCTCTATAACTTTTGGAATTCTCAGTTTATATGCAAATACTTGACCTATAATATATAAATTTAAAAGGTAACTAAAAGAGGATTTATTCTTTCTTAAATTATTATGAAAATCATCTAACAGCCTCAATAAGAAAGAAGGGGTCATCGATGATGCAAAAACTATAAAATCTAAATCTTGAGAGGAAACTCCTGAAGTCCTAAGAACTTCTTCTATGGAAAGATAGGGAAATCCACCTATGAGTTTATCTCGTTTTAATCTCTCCTCATTAATAGCAGCAACTATCTCTCCATCTTTCACTAAACAAGCCCCGCTATCGTGATTATCAGAAATACCAAGTATAATCATATTTCTTCAATTAAACTGCTTGAATATATCTATCTTCTATAGGTGCATAAGAATATACATTTTTAGAAACTATTTTATAATGTGAAACGTCTACTTTGTTCACATCAGGATAAATCTCGCAGGAACTAAGAAAATCCTTGGGAAAATTAAACATATCTTTTACTACAGAAGCTAAACTGCTGACAGAATTAGTGTTCTTTATGAATATCAAATAATCAAAATTACAAGGTAAAAACTTAGATTCCTCATGTTGCCAGGAAGCACTAAATATATGGGCTAAAGGATTATGAAGCAATATTAATGTTGCTATTTTGAATTCAGACCAAGGGCATAATGCTATCCTTGGATGCTGGACTATACCTATAGTAATACTCCTATTGGACAGAAGAGGGCCTATAATAAAAATAGAAGGTAACACCCTATCTATATACATAGCCAGACAGAAAGATATAGCAAATAATATACTATGGAACATTTTTTAAAATGATTACTTAAAATAAGGAAATAAACTGACAAAGTAGTAAATGTTATTACCCCCATCGGCAACTCATAAGTTCTCATAAAAAAAGATATTCCTGGGTATAAAGAAATAATCAATGAAGAAAAAAACTACATACTTCATTCCTTGTAAGCTCAAAACTTATTCCGTATATAGAAAATATAAGTATCAATAAATATAAAGCATTTACCATCGCCATACTCATGTAGCTTCTCCCAAAAATATTCAAAAACCATTGAGTAAAAAAGTAGTGAAGTCTAGGCCAGTATCCAGGAGCGAAAAATTTGTGATATTTAAGGGCCTCTACCGAATGAACATGAGTATTGAGGCAAAAATAAAAAAAGCCACTCTTTTCAAACCATATATAACAGATAAAGGGGTGAGTTATAAATAAAAACAATAACAATACTTTCGGGCTGCTAATTTTTTTTACCATTGTGTCAGTAGTACTTCCTTAAACATATCAAAAACTGCTTTTATTGCTCTAACAAATTCCTCAGACGATTTGATTCTTAACATAAACTTAATTATAAATGTAGGTCTTAGATAAAAACGTAAATACATCTTCCTTGCAATAGCATGGATCTGTTCTTTACTAAAATTAGTACCTACTATTGGGAACTCTATCCTATGATTAGGATTAATAGTGTATTCTCTCCAATAGTCTTGTTTTATTATCTTCATAACTTCAGAATAAACCTTGGTATTAGGGGGATAAAATATTGGCGCTATCTGCACGTAATCCAAAGGAAGAGACAACATTAAATTTATAGTCTCACTAATTGTTTTATAATCCTCTCCATAATTTCCCACCATAAAGTAACCAAATGTATCTATACCAATATGTTTTGTTAATTTTACTATATATTTAATGTGTTCTAAGGTAACGTATTTCTTGATATTTCTTAAAATACCTGGAGAACCACTTTCTATGCCATAATATATCCTTATACAACCTGCGGACTTTAATACATTTAGAGTTTCTTTATCTACCAAATCTGCTCTTGTTCTAAATGACCAAAATATTTTAAGTTTTCTTTTCTTTATTTCTTCACATATCTCTAAAGTTCTTTTCTTGCTTATAGAAAAAACTCCATCAAACATATCAATCTCATTTATATTAAATTCTTTCTTGCATACTTCCATCTCATCTACAACCCTCTTTGGGCTCATCGCTCTATAGGGAATACAATGGTTATCACAGAATGTACATTGAAAAATACAGCCTCGACTTGAAGTCATCGCTGTAAAATTCTTATATTTGGAAATTAAAGAATAGTATAGGGAATTATCTATTAAATGGCGCGATGGGAAGGGAATATTATCTAAGTCTTTGATATACAATAAAAAATTATTTATCTTTATACTCCCCTCATTCCTGCTTCTGTAAGCAATACCGCCAACTGTGGATAACTCTTTTTTATTTATTAATGAGTGTATTAGATTGGGAAGGGCTTCCTCTGCATCTCCAATAACACAATAGTCTATTTGCTTATGGGTTAGAATTTCTCGAGGATATATTCTCGCATGAGGTCCTCCTACGATAGTAGAAATATTAGCTCTGGAACGGATACTTTTTATCCACTCAAGAGTATAATGAAATTGGTAGGTTGATAAAGTAAACCCTAAAAAATCTGGAGAAAAATTATCTATTTCCTTTGTAACACTTTCTATAGTTAATTCCTTCGCATTAGCATCGATAATCTTGACTACCCCCCCAAACCTTTCAAAAATAGCAGCTACTGCGCATAAACTAAGAGGAGTAATCTTACCTAAATTCTTTTTTGCGGTCTTGAGGAAAACTATATCTTCACTTTCTTTATAAGGAGGAAATATTAAACAAAGCCTTGTTCCTTTTAAGATATTGTTATCCAAATGATTCAACATCCCATAAATTATTCTTTAATAAATTAAGTCTCTTTTGATAGATGTAGGAAGACCTGATTATATATAATGACGCACTAATAACGAAAGAGTAAATACCTACTATCAATGTAACTACAGCAATCATCATTTTCAAACTTATCATAAAGTTATTTAATATTATAAAAAAATAGGATAAAAGACTCATAATTATTAACAATAGGCCAATTAAACAGCTTGTATATATAAAGAAATTTGATTCCTTTTCAAAAAAATTAATTTTTACTATCTCAAATAATATTTCAAAGCTGCGAGAAAACCCATATTTACTTTTTTCGTAAACCCTCCTTCTATGACTCACAGCCACTTCTGTAACCTTTTTACTTTTCAAAGAATAATAGATAGGTAACATCCTATGCATTCCCTGATAAAAGATAATTTCATCAATATTTCTTTTATAAAATATTTTCAGGGAACATCCCAGGTCTTTAAATTTACTTCCACAAACAACTCTTAACACAAAATTAGCAACCAGCGATGGCAATACTCTTGTGAAAAAGGGATCTTTTCTTCTATACCTTACACCTTGAACTAAGTCATATCCCTTTCTAAATTCATCTATCAAGATAGGAATATCCTGAGGATTATTCTGTAAATCGCCGTCCATAAACACAATTACATCATACAGAGAATTATCCAGGCCTATTTTAAAAGCCAAAGTCTGTCCTATGTTTTTATGAATATTTATGATTTTAATGGGAACATTTGACCTTTCTGTCTCCACAGCACCAACAAGATTATTATATGTTGAATCTGTACTACCATCGTTAACATATATTATTTCATATTCGTAGTCTTTCGATATTGAAATTAACTCCTTGTGAAGTATATTTATATTTCTCTCTTCATTATATAAGGGAATTATTATAGAAAATTTTATAGATTTATCTTTGAGCATAATCCATTACTTTAACTAAAATTATCTTCTTCTTCCGCCTAATAATATCTTATTTTTTAAAATCATATAAACCCAAAAATAAACTATATAAAAAAATATATAAAAAGAAACAAGGATTAAGATTAGCCATTTAAATATGCTTCTTTTTATCTTTATAATCTTTCTTTTCTGAGGCAGTTCCTGTAAAGAGCTTATAGAATCTTTTAATATTGACAACCCCTCTTCTAAACTACTCCTATCCTTTATTGCTTCAAAAATATCTTCTTTTCCTTCAGAGATATTTGTCTCCATTACCTTTATTCCTAAATTATAAGCTAAATCTAACAGGGTCTGGGCTCTCCTTTTTCTTAGCTTATAATTATTTTCTTCGTAAGTCTGCCATAAATAATGCCAATTTCTCTCCGGCAAGGGCTTTATGCCAAATTTTTCTCTATTTTCATAGACCTCTGTTCCGGCTATTAAATGAAGAGTATTTATCGATTTTAATGTATCTATATATTTAGCATTTCTTTTTATAAAATTGAAAGTCTTCTTAAAATCCTTCTCTGTCTCTCCTGGGAAACCAATCATTATAAAAACCTCTGTTTCAATTCCTGCCTTCTTGGCAAACCTAATATTTTTCTCAGAAATTTCTGAGGTAAAAGTCTTTCTCATTAACTTTAAAACCTTATTAGAACCTGACTCTAAGCCTATCTGAAGTTTAAAACAACCGGCTTTTCTCATCTTCTTAAAAAATTCAAAATCCATATTCTCATGTGGGGCAATTTGACCTGTCCATCCTATTTTTAAATTTTCCTTTATGATTCTATTGCAAATCTCATTTAAATTGTTTAAATCTCCATTTAGAATGTTATCCACCACGGTAAATTCATCTATATTGTATCTCTCTTTATGGTGTCTCAATTCATCTATTATCCAGTCAACCGATTTTTTCCTGTAGATAGGAAATAATCTATAATTTTTACAAAATGCGCACCTACCCCTGCAACCCCTTGACCACTCTACTAAAAGCGATTTACCATATAACTCCATATCAAATTCTTCATAGGTTGGAAAAGGATTTCTATCTAAAGGAATCATAGGTGGCCTTCTTGTGTAGACCCACCTACCGTTATTCCTTACATAACATCCTTCCACATCTGTTATTTCTTTCTTATTTAAAAATCTATCTAATAAATGAAATAGAGTCTCTTCCCCTTCTCCTATAACAAATGCATCTATGGAATTATCTACATTATCTAAAAATATTTTTCTCTGCTCAAAGGTAGAAGTAGCCGGCCCACCCAGGATTATATTTTTATTAGGAGCAATTTTCTTTATCCTTCTTATAAATTCTATGGTTAATCTTTCCTTCGGGTCAACTACAGAAAATCCTAAAAGGTTACAGTCAAAAGATAAGACCTCATCTATTGCTTTTTCTATATCCTTTTTAAATATCTCCAAAATTAATGGAAAGGTATATTCGCTTGACCAGAAATTTTTGTTTTCTACATGCCAGAGCATCTTAAAATTAGAATGATTTAAGTAAAATCTCTTATTTAAATCTATCACTTTCATCTTAAATCCTTTGATACGCAAATATGAACCCAAATAGCCTATTCCAATATGAGGATTCTCTTGTGCCCAAGGAGGAAGATTTATAACAATAAAATCCGCTCTCTTGGTATATTCCTTTTTTATGTCTGCCTGGTTAAATATTCCAGAGATTTGTCCTTCATCATAGATTCCTGTAAAGTGAACCTTTATTCCTAATTTTTTTATAAATTTGAGCAATTCTTTTGTTCTTTCTTTCCTTAGCTCATAAGTGTTTTTCCCATTTAGGGTTTCCCAATAATAAAAATAGCTTTCTCTGGGAAGCTTTACAGAAAAATTCTGGGGAAAACTCTCTAAATCTATCTGATTAGTAATATAACAGGGATTTAAACTCGATATCTCATCTATATATTCCTTAATTAAAAGCAATCTCTCCTTGGTAAGTTTAAAATCTTTTTCAGTCTCATTAGGGAAACCTACAATAAAATTCACAGATATGCTTATTCCCGCTTCTTTGGTATTCTTTAATACTTCTTGAATATCTCTGAAGTTATATCTTTTGCCCATCATCTTGAGGACATTTTCAGATAAGCTTTCTAACCCATATGTTATCCAATTAAGACCACTCTTCTTCAATTTTTTTAAGAGACTTAAATGCATATCTCTTCTTATAATTCCTTGAGCACTCCATTGAATTTTAAGATTTGATTTTATTAAGTAATCTGCCAATTCATCTAATATTTTGAGGTTAGCGTTAAATATTAAGTCATTAGCTTGAAAAGAACTGACCTTAAATTTGCCAATAATTAACTCTATTTCTTTAAAAACATTTAAAGCAGATCTATTCCTATATTTTTTACCCCACATTATCCAATCATTACAGAATGTACATCTGTTTATGCACCCCCTTCCTAACAAAATAGATAGAGTATTCTTAGAGGAATATAGATTCAAATGAAATTTTTCCCATAGAGGATAAGGAACTTGATCTAAATCTTTAATTAAGGCAAAGGGAGAAAATGAGGTGTATTTTTTATTAAGATAAAGAATGGCTCCCGGTATAGGAGAAATATTATTCAGATAATAAGAATCAATTAAATTGAACAAAACCTCTTCACCTTCTCCTATAACGAAAGCATTTACTACTCCAGGCTCCACTAAAGACTTTTGTGTTTTAAAAGAAACCATCCCCCTTATAGGCATATCAGGGTGATTATGCAAAAATGAACAAGATGGTCCACCGAATATAATAAATAAATCAGGCTTTCTTCTTTTCAACATAGTTGCTAACTCTATAGAAAACAGGATATTTGCACCGTAAAGAGAAAAACCTATCATTTTATATTCTTTTTTTAATATTTCTTGCACATAGTAATTTATATCTTCTTCAAAATATTGTTTTGTTTTCTCAAACAATTCCTTCCATCCCCATAAATTATAATTCTCCATTCTCCATAGCTCTTTTCTCTTCGAATCTGACTTAGCATAGGTTTCTACATTTATATCCAAAATATCTACAGGAATTCCTTTACTTTCAAGATAAGAGGCTAAATAGGCCAGCCCCAGGGGGGGCAGAGATACATCCCACATAGGACAGACAAGGAGAAGAACCTCAGGCTTGTTCTTAGAAGACAAATGAGAAGCTTTACCTGAAGAGGGAGGTGCTTCCTGTAGATTAGTCGTAAAAAGAGATAGCCCATAACCCTTTACTTGACCTAAAATCTCCTTAAGTCTCTCTAATCTAATCTGATAAGTATTACTTCCATCCTTGGTAAACCAATGGGTATTAGCTAGTTCCGTGTTTTCAGGAAATAGAATCCCAAATTTTTCTTTATTTATTACTAAATCTGAACCTAAAACAGCATTACACATATTGAGATTTGTAATTCCACTTATATTTCTTAAATTCCTTTTTATAAATTCTTTGGTCTCTCTAAAATCCCCTTCTGTTTCTCCGGGAAAACCTACTATAAAATTCACCTGGGTATTTATCCTTGCCCTTGTTGTATCTTCTAATACCCTTTCTACATCCTCTGCAGTAATATCTTTATTCATTAACTTAAGAACCTTGTTAGAACCAGACTCTATTCCATAATTTAGAGTAATGCAACCTGCCTTTTTCATTTTAAAAAGCAAATCAAAACTAAGAAATCTCCAGGGAATAGCTAAAGCAGTCCATTCAATTTTAAAGGGAGCCTTTATTAATAAATCACATAATTTGTTAAGCTCTTTTAAATTTACATTTATTGCCTGGTCATTAAAATAGAAAGTTTTGATATTATTTTTATAAAAGTGATACTCTATTTCTTTATAGATATCTTCGGCTTTGCGCGTTCTTAACCTGCCTATGTATCTCCAGTCATTACAGAATGCACATTGGAATATACAACCTCTATTCATTAGTAAACATAAGGTTTTTTCTCTATATTTTGACAAATCAAAATCCTCATAGGTGATTAAAGGAAAATTCACCAAATCCTTTAAAAAAATAGGCGTTCCTTCCCCTTCCAAATCGCTAATAAGACCATCTATATCTTTATCTCCTTTCAAAAATTTATATAAAGCCTCCTCTCCTTCGCCAATGATAAAGTAATCTACTAATCCTTTAGGGAAATTCTCCCTCTCTAACACATCGTATATACCTCTTCCTCCTGCAATTATAGTTTTATTACAATTCTCCTTTATCTTTTTGATTACCTCTTTAGTAAAAAGTCTGTTGGTTGCATATACGGAAACTCCCACTATATCTATATCATAATTAATTATCTTTTGGGCTGCCCATTCTACCTCAGGAGCTATTAGAGGTTGAATGTCTTTATAGAATAAAGAAGGCATCCACCATAAATGTGATTTATCCATCTCCCATAATTTTTTTAATCCCGAAGAAACTCTATGATAAATCTCTAAATTTAAATCTAATACTTTTACATCTATACCTTTGCTCTTCAAATAACTGCCAATAGAAGCTAAACCTAAAGGAGGAGTATCTATTCCCCAGCAGGGAAAAATGACTAAAAGAATCTCCTGTCCACTTACTTTAGAATTGTTAAAGCTTCTTTTCTCTTTATTCTCCAAAATTGCTTCCTCGCACCTCTTGCATAAAAAATTATCTGGCATTTCTCTTTTACCTCGAATCATATCCCAAATCTCTTTTCTCCTGCCATTCCAGATTTGATAAATATCCTCTCTGCTTAAATCACCCAAAATTACTTCTCTTCGCCAGTCCATACAGCATAATACTGCCTTTCCATCTTCAAGGATATGGAGCATCTCATCTGTCCATATTGAATTACATCCTACGATATTCTCTTTATGATAAACCTTTGGCAAGTCCTTAACATTCCCTGCCCGGGAAATTGGTCCCTCAAAATAGCTTATTCTATTTATACCTTTACTTTTCCAAAAATTTATTGCCTCTTCCTTCTCTTCTTCAGTTAAATACTTATGTTTTAGAAAAGTAATCATTATAAATTCCTTTATATCTCTTTTAGTCTTGGCCTTATCAATAAAATCCAAAATTCTTCTAAAACTTATCTCAAATGGTATTCCCATCGATTTTTCAACTGTATCTTTCCTTATTCCATGAAAACTTATCCCAATCCAGTCTAACTTGGAGTTTATAATTTTTTCTATCATCTCATCTGTAAGCAATGAGCCATTTGTTAAAATATGGACATTTGCCCAAGAAACTTTTTCCTTAGCATAGTTTATTCTTTCTATTAAATGGGGGTCAGTTAAGGGTTCATTATTCATATAGAGAATAATTCTCTCTACGTTCTTATAATTACTGCTTTCATCAATAATTTTTCTATACAAAGCATTATCCATTATTTTTTTAGGGTATAGCTTTTTAATCTCTTCGTAGGGGCAGAATATACAGGAGGCATTACATAAAGAGGTAGTCTGGATAGAAAGATATTTAGGGAAAATTGAATTATTTCGCATTTATTCGTGTCTTAATAAATGTCAATCATCCAGATGTAAATGATTCAGGTTTATCTTGGCCCAAGGAGCGAGTTCTTGTATTTTTCGTATAATTTCTTCTTTAGACAACATTTAATCTTCTGTGCATCTGCTCATTATGCATTAGGTTGTCACACTCTTTTATACATCCTATGTCCTTAAAGTAACTATCACTTTTTGATAAATACTTTGCCTTTGCCCGGAATTCGTTATATTGAGAAGAAAACCAGATATCTTTAAAGGCTGTCCTATTTATATTCCCCATTATCTTTCTAACACCTCTACAACAGGGAACTACACTACCATCGGCTAAGATTCTGGAAAAAATCCAACCAACATAACAGGGAATTTTGTCGATATCAAACTTATCGTACTCGCCTCTTTCAAAATCATTCTGAGATTTAGATATTCTCCTTAAAAAGCCATCAAAAAATTCCAGTTGAATATTATCCCTTTGGGACATCTGTTTAATTTTTAAAGCCTTTTCTAACAATCCTCTTCTTTCATTTCCATTTAATAAGAGTTTGTCAGTTTGGCCGATAAATACATCTGCTATAGTAAAATAAATGGCATCAGCCCCATAATCTAATCCAAATTTATACATCCCTTCAAAATCTTTAAAATTAGAATTCATAATCACGTTAGCAAAAGTAACTCGTGGCTTTTCATTTTTTATTTCTTTTAGATAAAGTAAGTTTTCCTTCAGCCTCTCAAAATAAAGAGATGTAGTACCGGGATGCACTCGACAGTAGGTTTCACTCTCAGACGCCCAGATACTTACACATAATTCTTCTAAACCTAAATCTATAAGACCCTTTATATCTTTTTTATGAACCAATCCAAAATTTGTGCTTATTGCCACAAGAAGTCCTTTCCTTCGAGCATAGTCTATAATATTCATTAAATCCCTATGCATAAAAGGCTCTCCTCCTCCGGTGAAGCGGATTCTCTTTGTACCCAGAGAAGATAAATCATCTATCAACTTAATAAGCGCCTCTTTAGGTAATTCTTTTTTTAACCATTCATAAGGAGGCTTATGCTTTGTAAGCAAAGGTGAATAAAGCCAGCAGGAAATACATCTTAAATTGCATTTGTTTGTGGGGTCAATAACTACCTGCTCAGGTCCTACAAATGCCCTCCTGCCATGTAAAATACCTGCAATTATAGGTTGGTTATGGTATCTTTTATAACCATCTTCTTTGGGTCTTAGCCTCCTTACAATTTTTAAAACATTGGCTATGCTCTTAAGCACCAATCTCTCAGGTGTGCTTAACATCTGTATTCTATTATGCATCCAGGTATTTCTGCCAATATCATCGCAACTTTTATAACATCCAGCTTCTTTTATATAAGGATCATTTCCTATTAATCTAAAGAAGGGGTCATTCTTTTCATAAACTAAGGTTTTTTTGCGGAAATAAAATTGTTTGGGCGAGTTCCAAATTTCTGAAAATCTATTTAAATATAAAGAACCTGTAGGAATTCGATGTGCCTTAAGACAGGAATGGACCTCTCCATTAGGAATTACTCTTGCAAAAAGCCAGCCAATATAACAAGGCAATCTATCAATAATATTCCTATCATATTTTGCCTCTCCTACATCTCTAATCACAGAGATTCTTCTTAAAAACTGGTCAAACTGAAATAAAAGAAGACCTGAGGTCAATCTATTATCATTGCCCAACCTCTTTTTTATGTCTTTACAAATCTCTATCAACTCTTGAGTCTCATCTTTATTTAACCTCAGAATATCTGTTTTATTAGGTATAGTATCGGCCAGGGTAAATTCTATAGATTCGGAGGACGTATCTTCAGCAAATTTTATCATTTCCTCTACCTCAGAATAGTTCATATTAAAAAGAACTTCGTATATTTTAATTAATGGCTTATTAAACTTTTCTTTTTTCTTTTTGTTAAGGTAAACAAGGTTCTCTTTTACTCTATGGAAATCCTCCTCAATCCTTCCAGGATGAACTCTACAATAAGTCTTAGGCCTTCCTGCCCAGACACTTACAGTCAAGAAATCGACTCCCAAATCTATTAAACAATCTATTTTATTCCTATCTAAAAGAGTAAAATTTGTATTAACGTGGCAGGTTAACCCTTTCTTTTTAGTATATTTTAGAACCTCCATAATCTGAGGATGCATAAACGGCTCTCCACTTCCGGAATAGTAAATCTCTGTCGCTCCCATTTGAGAAATTTCATCCAAAAGTTCCTTAACCAATCCTAAAGGTAAATACTGCTTTTTTTCTTCCTCAGACAATCTCTTCTCTTTTAAAAGAGGGGAATTACACCAACAGGCTATACATTGATTGTTACAGTTATTGGTTAAATCTATCTGCACATGAAACGGCCCCTTATAACCATATTCTCCATCGTATATCCCTAAGATTTCTAAGTATCTGTGTTTTAAATTCTTAGGAGTTAAGTTATGTGTGATTTTTTTAAGAGCCTCTTTCAACCCACTCTTTAAAATATATTGATTAACTGTTCTAAAATATGAACCCTTTCTCTCTTTCTTCACAAGACTGGATAAATGTCCCTTCTTAAAAAAATAGAAACTTTCAATATGAGGAATACAATGGGGCGAATAGATTCTTAAAATATGTCTACCCTCATCTAAATCTACTTCAGTTTCTTCATAAAATCCTAGAGATTTTCGCGTCCAACCACCGGTATTCTTATCTAAGCCATTTTTCTTAATCAAGTTTCCATCAATATACATCTCCACCGGCCTGGATTCACCTGAGGCATAGCGTGACCAAAATTCATACCTTTGTGAAATATCTATATCAAATTCGTATTCAGCAAAACCCCACTTCTGGCCTCCATCTATCACTAAGTCTTTACCAAAATCATGATTATATCCAGGATTTAAATTCCCCTTTACGAAATCCTTTGCTTTTATAATTAAAAAATTTCTTTTGTTTAATTCACTTTTCTTAATTATTTTTAATTCACGATGAATACCTAAACCCGCCAATCTCTTATGAATCTCTAAGTTCATTCCCCAATTGTCACAGCTCTTCAGGCAATTTATCTTAGAAAAATATTTATTACCTTTTGATAAATTCTTTGCATTAAATCTGAATTCTTTGTATTGGGGGGAATTCCATATTTGAGAAAACGACTGCTTGAGTATATTGCCTAAAGGAAACCCTGCTGCCTTACAGCAGGGTATCAACCTACCATCAGTCAGGATACGTGCATAATACCACCCTATGTAACAGGGAATAGAATTTACCTTCAAATCATAAAGTATTTTTTCTTTCTGTTTGCAAGAAATCCTCCTTAACAAAGTTCCTACACTTAATATATTTAAAAGGTTCACTTCTTTCTTTTTTATACCGGTCTTTCCAAAACAGTCTCTATTCAGCTCACACATATCACATTCTTTACCAAACAGGAATTGGTATTTAAAGGCCCCTATTTCAGTCACTCCGTGAAGTTCCATATGGGAAACTACGTCTCTTTTTCCCTCATAGCCTTTTGGGCATATTAATCTTTCAGCATAGCGAGATAATTGGAATCCCTCCTGAAAATCCTTCCAGACCTTTCCGAAATCAGAAAACTCCTCCTCAAGAAATTGTTTTACAGGAATATCTAAAGGAGTATCATAAAACACCATATCCCTTCGTTCCCTTATAGTCTTGAATTGGCTAAAAATTGCTTGTGCTTGAAAATCATCTATGGCTAAAAAATCGGTCTTTCCCTCAATGATATCTGCTACCTGAAATTCAACAGAATCTGCTTCTGTTTCTTTAGCGAAATCAATCATATTCTCAATATCATCATAATTCTTACTACAAATTACATTATAGATTTTTACATGTGGTAATAATGAATTGTGTGTGTTCTTGTAGAAAGCCAGCCTTTTTAAGTTCTCCTTTAGCTTCTCAAACTCCATCCCTTTGACTCCAGGATGAGTTTGCGCATAGGCTTGAGAAGACCCTGCCCAGATACTTGCTGTAATTAAATCAACTTTATCCTTAACCAAAATCTTAGCAATATCCTCATCAACGAGTAAGAGATTAGTAATTATATTTAGATATATTCCTTTTGATTTAATAAGTTTTACAACGTCTTTTATTCTCGGATACAAAAAAGGCTCTCCTGAACCGGAAAGGATTATCTCTTGGGTTCCTAATCGATATAATTCCTCTATGAGATTATTAACTAAATTGAAGGGTAATTCTTTTTCTCCTTGAGGAAAGATTTCCTTCTTATCAAGCAGAGGCGAATGAACCCAACAGCCTATACAATTATTGTTACATTTATCAGTTAAATCTATCTGCACTGTATGAGGCCCACAGAATGCCCTTCTTTCATCCCTTATACCCTTAAACATCCTTCTCCAGTCATATAAATCTTTTCTCATATCTTTCCTATAAACCTCTTTCTATGAAAAACAAGATAATTAAAATAACTTGTTGTTTTTTTAAAAGCCTCTTCTAAACCGTAATTCTGCCAATAATTAAAAAATCTTTTTATATCTCCCCGCAGACCACGTTTTCTTCTTTGATAATCTGACCATATCCTGTAAGCGTATTGCTTTGCCTCTTCTAACTCTCCAGAAGAAACATTATCTGGCTGAAAAACACAACTATAATGACCATCGTACAAAGACCAGTCCTTAGTTAAAATCCTGCCCTTTCTATCCAACTCTTCAAAAAGGGTCGTTCCAGGAAATGGTGTAATGATAGAAAACTGTATAGAGTGTGGGTCTAATTTTAGAGCATAATCAATAGTATCCTTAATTGTTTCTTTTGTCTCCCCTAGAAGCCCAAAAGAAAAGGTCAAGTGAATCTTTATCCCTAACGATTTAGTATACCTAATTATCCTTTCTGCTTTTTTTAAATCTAAACGCTTACCACATCTGTCGACCAATTCCTGAGAAGCGCTCTCAATGCCATATTTTACTGAATATAAACCAGCCTTTCTCATAGTGTCTAAAAGTTCTTCCTCCATTAAATCCACTTTTGCCATAATCGCCCAGGGAATATTGTGCAAATCTCTTCTTATAATCTCGTTACATAATTTTATTATTCTGACTTTGCCTACATTAAAAGTATCATCGTCAAAATAAACAGATTTAAACCCCCTTTTCCTTACTAAATATTCCATTTCATCAATTACATCTTTTATATCCCGTGTTCTATAATGATTACCTTGATACATTACCTGTGGCCAGAGGCAAAAATTGCAACCAAAAGGACAACCGCGCGAAGCAAGCATCTGAACCGAAGGAA
>CAZWON010000010.1:0-40713 GCA_964635565.1 uncultured Planctomycetia bacterium | reverse complement strand
AAAGCTTCTTCGCCTCCAGAGGGTATTAAACTACCTTATTAAATTTTACACTAAGTTTGCTGGGTACTATTCAATTTAAAGGAATAATATGGTGAAAAAATTGAATAGGCCGGATAATATCCACACCAATCTGGGGATGACGTCTGAGTTCATTAAACTCTTTCTTTGTAAGTCTTGCTTTTTTAAGAAGAATATTCTCACTTATTCCGATTTTTCCTAAATCATGGAGTATCGCCGCTTCTCGAATACGTTCTATCTCCTCCTTAGAAAACCCCAATTTTTTGGCAATAGCAGTAGCATAATACACAGTTCTTTCTACATGCTCACCTGTAATGTGATCCTTCAGTTCAATAGTTTTTGCAAAAGCAAAGACAGACTCTATAAGACTCTGATTGGCTTTCTTTGTTAATTGTACTATTTTCTTTCTTAAGGATTTTATATCTTCGCTTTCTTGCACAAATTTTCTTGTGCTTACTTTTTTTCTCTTCAAATCTAAAGAAGAATATACTCTATTGCCTCCGTCCTCTTTGACTTTCTTTACTATTTTATCTGCAAGATCAATAAAATCTGCTGGTCTCAATATTCTATCTTCTGGACAAGAAACCACCCCTACACTCGACCTAATTTTTACAGTATTTTTTTTACTACCAAAATTATAAATAGAAATGTTATTCATAATTCTATAAGCTAATGCTAAAGCTGCATCCCGATTTGCTCCTGGAGAAATAACAATAAATTCCTCTCCACCATATCTAATTACTATATCGTACTTACGTACATTTTTCTTAAGCTGATGGGCAAACTGCTTAATAACTAAATCGCCAAACTTATGGCCGTAAACAGTATTTATTGATTTAAAATAATCTATATCGAGCATAATTACAGAAAGCGGGCGGTTGGTCATATCTTTTTGCCCGATAAAGTTCTGTCTCGATATACTCCCCTAAACAACAGTGGTTGTATAAACCTGTATGTAAATCTCTTAAGGCTAACTGCTTTAAACGACGATTAAATTTCTTAAGTCGTTTATTCAGCTTCTCTATTCTCTGGTGAGCTATTTCTTGAATAGTGTTATCTATAATAGTTCCCACAATAGCTGGCCTTTCTTTATACACAATATAAGTCCCGTAAATATTCAGATAAAGAATATTACCATCACTTTTAACACCTCTGCATTCATATTTTTCTGCTTTTACTTTACCCAAAAGCACTTTTTCCAGGTAATTCTTAAAATCATCTCTGTCTTTAGGATAAATTATAGAGAATATTTTTTTCCTAATAGTTTATCCACCGAATAACCAAACATCTTCCCTAACTTAGGATTAACATACCTAAACATATTATCTTGGATAAAATAAACTCCTACAGCAAACTCTTCTGATAAAGCTTTAAATTTATTTTCAGATTCTCTTAAAAGATCATCAATGTGTTTCTTTTCAGTTATATCTAATGGATTCTAACCATCTTTTTTATTAAATAATAAGCCTCTTTTTCTTCTCTCTTTATCACCTTTTCTTTCCTATTTCAAATTACCTTTTTTCACGCAAAAGTCTTATCACTTCTTCTAATTGAGAAGATATCTTATGGAGTAATATTATCTGTTTCTCGAAAGATATTTTCTGTTCTTTTTGGAATTTTACTGCTTCATTAGCTAATCTTGACATATCTGCCAGTTGACTAAAATCAAACATAATACCTCCCTTACCTAAAAATAATTGTCTGAAAAAATTATCTTATGTTCTGAATTAATCTCTTCTGATAAATTCTATTCTCTATATCTATCTCTCTAAGAATAAGCTTAGCTTCATAAAGAATGGTTTCTGTTTTACCAATTACTAAGTAACCATTCTCCTTTAAAGCACTATAAAATTTATTGAGAATCGTCTCTTGAAGAGGTTTAGTAAAATATATAAAAACATTTCTACATAAAATTAAATCTACGCTTGAAAAAAAACGGTCGTTTATTAAATCTAATCTTTTAAAAAATACTTTCCTTTTTATAAAATCCTTCACAATATATTTTCCTCCTCCTCTATAATCAAAATATTTCTTTAAAAGTATATCAGAAACATTTTTTAACCGAGGAGGGTCATATTCTCCTTTTTTTGCTTCGGAAATGCTTGCGGCATCAATATCTGTAGCATAAATCTCTACATGCTTTCTACTGGCTATCTCTTCGATAAGTATAGCTAAAGAATATGCTTCCTCTCCTTTAGCACATCCTGCGCTCCATATTTTTATTCGGCTTTCTTTATAGGAACTATCGAGGAGATGCACTTTTAATATTTTCTTGATCGCATCCCACACCGATAAATCACGAAAAAATTCAGATACATTGATAGTAAGTACATCAAACAATCTGTCGTATTCTTCAGGATTCTTTGCTAAAACACTAAGATATTCTGTATAAGAATTTAAATTATGCGCACGTAACCTTAAAGCTACCCTTCTTTTTAAAATACTCCGATGATAACGTGAAAAATCCAACCCTCTATCTTGATATATTCTCTCCAAAAGTTGGTCAAAACCTCCCTCACGGTCTTCTCCTATTTTATGAGGGGGATAGTGAGCTACATATGAAATTGCATGAGTTGTTTCTTCTACTATTCGTTTAAAATAAATATCATTCACTTTTTTTACAATTTCTCTATAATAAAAGTGCTGGGGGTCAACAAAAAAAACAGGCAATTTACTCAATACTATTTCTTTCATCTTTTTTCTACATACTTCACATCTGCAGATGTCAAACCTCAAATTAATTGTTCTATCAATGAGATCCTTAACAACTTCCTCAAATATATTTACTTGTTTTTTTATCGCCATAGAACTAACCTTTTCTTCTATCCTCCAAAGATTCTTTTAGTGGTTAAACAAAATACTCATTTTTTAATAAAAATTCTCCTTTCTCTAAATAACTTCTATTATCTTATCTAATGTAGTTTCTTTTTTCAAGCTTTTATAAAAAGTTTTACATAATATATCCTATTTCCACACCCCCTCTATTTTTTCTCCACAGAACTTACATTTTCCTTCAACGATATTATTTTCTAAGATAGAATATCCTGAACGTCTTATAAGAACCTTTCCGCAGTGAGGACAAAATGTTGACTCTTCCTCTATCCCTGGTACATTGCCTATATAAACATACTTAAGCCCTACTTCTTTGGCAATACGATAAGCCCTCTTAAGGCTACTAATAGGTGTAGGAGGTATATTTTTTAATTTAAACTGCGGGAAGAAGCGAGAAAAATGCAAAGGTACATCAACGCCAAGAGTATCCTTTATCCATTCACACATCAAGCGAATTTCTTCCTCTGAATCATTCTTTGTAGGAATTATGAGGGTAGTTATTTCTAAATGCACACCTTTTTCTTTGATTATTTTTAATGTTGTTAATATCGGCTGAAGATGGGCACCGTTACCGAGTTTGTTATAAAACTCCTCACTGAATCCCTTTAAATCTACATTTACAAAATCCATATATTCAAGCAATTCCTTTAAAGGTTGAGGATTTATATACCCACAAGTATGCATTCCCACATATAGATTTTCCTTTTTAGCTAATTTTGCTATATCAAGCATATATTCATAAAAAACCGTAGGCTCAGTATAAGTAAAAACAACTGAAGGCGTATTGTATTTTTTTGCTAAATTTATTATATCTTGGGGGGTAAGATTATAATTAATCGTCTCATCAGGTCTTCTTTGTGAAATATTCCAATTCTGACAAAAAACACACCTTAAATTACATCCAGCTATAGCAATAGAAAGTGCACCTGTTTTGGGAAGAACATGAAAAAAAGGTTTCTTCTCAATAGGATCAATAGCTATAGCTACGGGATTATTATAGCCTAAAGTAAATAATTTACCTCTTTTGTTTATTCTTACCCCACAATATCCCCGCCTGTCGGGAAGGATTACACATTTACGTGGACATAAAAGACACTGAACATTACCGTTTTCTAAACTACGCCAATAAAGAGCTTCTTTGTTCTCTTGAGAAAGGCAGAAAGAAGCGGAAAGAAAAACAAAAATACCTACGAAGATTGCTTTTACTCTTTGTTTAAAAATTTGCATAACAAAAGTCCTTCATTCTTTCCCTATAAAACACAAAAAAACCCCACAAATAAAAAGCATATATCCTAAAATTGCCCCGCTTATAAATAGTCCATATAGAGGGATAAAAATAAAACTTAACATTACTCCCGCCACCGCCCCGCCTGCAAGGTCACAAAAATAAAGAAATCCTACATTAGAAACATCCTCTCTTCTATTATACAATTTATTTACCAAAGGAAAAGAAAAACCTACTAAAAAGCCCATAAAGATAGGAAGAATAAGAGCTATCCCTTCTGTGATAAGAGGTATTTCTATAAAACTCTTAAAAATATAGGGTAAAAGAACCATAAAAATACTGCCAAAAAACAATATATAAACTAATCCCTTCAACTTCATTTCTCTAATTTTCCTATTTATCCCATATGCTCCTAAAGCTGCCCCTAACATAAAACTGGCACTTATAATACCGATTTTATGATAAACATAACCATAGACTATTTGAAATCCTAAAATAGATAATATTACTGCTCCCATACCACTTGCTCCCATACTGAATACAGACAAAGGAAGTAGTGCTTTTTTTCTTATAACCCAGACTGCTGCAACAATAATAAAAACAAACAGAAAATATACCTTTACTTTAATATTCATTAAAAATCGAAGAAAAACATTTGTAAATGAACGAAAATGAGAAATAAATAACTCCATACCGTAGTAGTAACCAATAGGGTTGAAATCATAGTTTAGTTTTATAACTTTAGTATTTGCAAGAATGTTATGAACATAGTTTATATGCCAGGGTAAAAACTTCATTTTAAAATAATACTTGTTTACAAATTCTGTCTTTATCTTGTAATCCTTAAGACGCCTCCATAGGATACTATCATCGTAAGTGAAGGATTCAGAAGATGACGAGGCAACGAAACGTAATTTATCCCCTGGTACTAATAATATATGAGGGAATACTTTTTTTAAAGTATGATAAATACTGGCATTAAAATTACGCATTTCCTTTGTCAAATAATCTTCCTTAGAAGGAAGAGCAAAAGAGAATACTCCTTTATTGGATAATATTCTTTTTACTCTAAGGAAAAATTCATATGTGTAAAACCTATTAAGATAAGCAGTATAAGGAAAAGGGCTGTTAAGCATAACAATATCAAATTTATTCCCCTTATAATTATTTAAAAATCTCCGAGCTTCAAGATTTATAATCTTAACCCGAGAATCATAAAGAGCATTTTTATCAGGATAAGGAAGATATTTCTCTATAAAACAAATTAGAGCAGGATCTAACTCTAAATAATACACTTCTTTGACGGGATATTTAAGGATTTCATAAAGTAACCCTCTCAAGCCCTCACCAATAACCAATATTCTATCTATATTAGCAGACTGCAAAAAAGTAAAATGTACTGCCTCCTCACAATCCATTCTAAAAGGAAAAGTAAAACTTAATAATCCATTTTCATAAAGAGTATAACTGTCCTTATATTTCGTAAGATGGAAATTACCATAATAAGAATTTTTTACATCCACAACATTAAATCCTTGCCATTCTTTTTCTATAAGAAACTTTTCTAAAGAAGACAGGCTAAAACTGTTTATCAAGAGCAAAGGCCCTAATAAGAAATAAAATATTCTTTTTTTAATATTTTTTGTATTAAAAATTAAGAAAAATAAAATAATAAATATGTTAATAATAAAAATCATATAAAGATTTTCTAAAGGGGTAAGAAGAAACACAAAGAAAAAGGAAAAAAATATTCCTCCCAACATATCTCCCCAAGAATCTAAAGCATACACAAGCCCCACACTATTTCTCAAAACTTTATGTGAAAAAATACGAATACACAGAAAAAACAAAAATCCATTTATAAGAGCAAAAGGAAGAAACACAAACACTGAAATGAAAAACATGCTAAAAGGAGAAATAATCTCACCAGGCTCAAAATGAAAAATGACTCTAAGGTTTCTAATGAGAAAAAATTCTCCCAGGATAGATAAAGAAAAAAGAATATAAAGAGAATAAAATAAGTTCCAGGATATGTTTCTTTTAAAGGTAAGTTTCTGTGCCCATAAACTTCCCATCCCCGTCCAAAATAACCAGGAAGCTAAAATAACCCCGATAATAAGTTCATTACCATAAAATACTACAATAAGTTCGCGAATTAAAAGACTTTGACTAAATATAGAAGAAAATCCAATGAGTATGACTATTAGTCCCAATACTCTTAACGATTTGATTTCCATAATAATAATCTAAGTATAACTAATATTCTTCTACACTTCAAGAAGGTCTACAATAAATCAATTTTTGAAGAGCGGTCTTTTAAAAACTTTAAGAAAATCTTTTAAAATACTCTTTAATTTAACAAAAGTTCTTATCTATTTTTGATAAAGGAAGGTGTTTTTTTAAGAGTCTAACTTAATTTATATGTTTTTATGTATATGATAAATGGAGTTAAAAAGAAGGAAAAATAAGCCAACTATAAAATACTTTTTATATAGTAAGTGTAGTTTCTTTTTATCTCCTTTAGAGAATCTCTGCCGAATTTCTCAAGAAAATTTTCTGTAAGCACAATTGCCAGCATACTTTCACATATTACCCCTAAAGAACCTACTATGCAAACATCTGAACGAATAACCGGTGCTTTCTTTTTCTTATTAGTGACAAGATCTACTGAATCTAAGGGATTCTTTAAGGTAGGGATGGGTTTTGCTCCTACTCTTACTATAATAGGCTGACCGTTAGAAACCCCTCCTTCAATCCCCCCGCAATTATTAGTTTTCCGAAGAAATCCATAAGAAGTCTTTTTGGGATAAATCCTATCGTGAGAAACTGAACCCCTTGATTTAACATAATCAAATCCTGAACCTATTTCTACTGTTTTTACTGAAGGAATGCTCATCATATAACCTGCTATTTGTGCATCAAGTCTTTTATCAAAATGCATAAAACTTCCTAAACCAACAGGTACACCCTCTGCCCAAACCTCTACAAAACCTCCTAAGGTATCAGACGTTTTTTCTGCATTATCTATTTCTTTTAACATCAGAGGTTCTTTTATATGATCAAAAGAAGATATTTTAGATTTTGCTGTCTTTTTTAATATTTCATCTAAACAATGAGGTCTTAATTTAGAATAAACTTTTCCTATACCCACAACAAAACTAGCTATACGAATTTTAAAATAAGAAAGAAATTGTTTGCATATTGCTCCTATACATACACGCATCACTGTCTCCCGCGCCGAAGACTTCTCTAAAATATTCCTTATGTCTTTCTCTTTATATTTTAAACTCCCTGCTAGATCAGCATGTGCAGGCCGAGGAATTGATATTAAAGGTAAATCGTCTTTTTTCTGTGTAAAAATTGTATAGTCTTTATTTTTCACAAACACAGCTATGGGACTTCCCAGTGTTATCTTATTCCGCAAACCAGACACTATCTCAACTTTATCTTCCTCCATAATCATCCGTTTACCCCTTCCATAGCCTTGTTTTCGTCTTTTAAGCTCACAGTTAATGAAAGATTCTTCTATTTTAACTCCTTTAGGGAAACCTTCCAAGATGGCTATTAAACTATTCCCATGAGATTCACCTGCCATTAAAAATCTCATATCATCTCCTTTTTAACTAAAGTTGATTGTAATATACAAATAATAAAAAGTAAAGTTTTTTGTTCTAATCTCCTATAATTTTTACTAATACTCTTTTTCTTCTTCTACCATCAAATTCCCCATAAAATATCTGTTCCCAAGGACCAAAATCGAGTCTACCACCTGTTATAGCAACAACTACTTCTCTTCCCATTACCGTACGTTTAAGATGGGCATCTGCGTTATCTTCACCATTATTATGTTTATATTGACTTAGAGGTTGATAAGGAGCTAATTTTTCTAACCATCTATCGAAATCTTGATGTAATCCTTTCTCGTCATCATTTATAAATACACTCGCTGTAATATGCATAGCATTTATAAGACAAATACCTTCTTTTATACCACTTTTCTTTACCAGCTTTTCAATAATAGGAGTGATATTAATATAAGCACGGCGGGTTTTTGTGTTAAACCATAAATATTCCGTTAATACTTTCATAAAAAGAATGTTTCTAAAGATTTTCTATAAAAGACCTTATAGAAAAAACATAAGTATTATAAGCATCAATAAAAGCCGTATTATGTCCTCCTGTAACTTCAATAAACATCTTTGGCTTAGGAGCATGGTTATAAAGTCTCCTAGACATCTCAATAGGTATAATTTCATCATTCTTAGAATGAATAAATAGTTTATCTATCTTTATTTTTTCAATTTTTTTAAAAGAATTAAAAATATCTGAAAAAAGGAACGAAGGAATAAAAGGGTATAACTTTTTTGCCATACTCCGTGCACTATCAAACGCCCCCTCTAAAATAAGTGCTCTTATGTTCTCTTTTGATGCTAAATCAATTGCCACAGCAGTACCTAAAGATTCCCCATATACAATTATATTATTAGGAATGATTTTCTTTTCTTTAATGAGATAATCATAAAATATCTTGGCATCATCGTATATTCCTTTTTCTGAAGGTTTAAGTGTACTTTTACCATATCCACGATAATCTACCAGAAAAATATTAACTTTACATTCAAGAAGTATTTTTACTTTTTCCAAACGATGAGAGATGTTACCGCCATTACCATGAAGGAAAAGAATTGTATAAGTTGCATCTTTAGCAGGGATAAACCAACCATTTAATTTTAAATTATTAAAAGGTGAGAGATAAATATCCTCAAAAGTAAGTCCTATCTCAGAGGGATATACTTCTATATTTTTTAAAGGAAAAAAAATACTTTTACTCTCAATATACTTGGTGTATAACTGGAGAAAAATTATTATAAGAATAAATAAAATAAATATTTTTATTATTCCCATTTAACTCTAAGTAAAGCTTAAAAGATTATTTACTCCAAAATCTAAGCCTGCTTCCCAAAAGTGTTTATCCACTTCTTTTGACCATACTATCTTCGCTTTTCTGTGAATAGGTTTATCAAAAAAGGGAATAACCATAACAAGGTGTATCCTCTCTCCTATTTTAAAAGGATAATCTGAAAATACCTGTACTCCCCGAGAAGATAAGTCCTTTATTATCAACGGCTTATGTAGATGATAGTTAATAATGAAGTTTGCACTCCCATTTATGATAAATCTCTTATATTCTCTCCGAGACAATCTTAAATTATATGTTTTATTCATATTGAAAGCTTAAGGTATCACCGAGATTAACATAATTAACAGAAATGTTTTCTCCTTTACATTCTATAGTATACCAAGCTCCTTTACAATAAACTATTCTATTAGGAATTACGTTCTTTACTATTCTTATCACTTTCTTCTGGTGGTTAAGAAATATTACATCTATAGGAAATTTCATAAAAAATGTATGGATAGATGGAGTTTTATAAAAAATCAATGCCTCATTATTGCTTATTGATTTTTTAAACATAAGACCTTTCAGTCGAGGAAAAAATCCTTTTGCTTCTTGAGCCTGCACGAAGATTACTCTATTGTTGGTTAGATTAATTATATTCATATCTTATTATATATTTGCAACAAATAATTGTCTTATTTTGTGTGGAATAGAGCGAGATTTAAAATTATTATTTATACATACCCATGTAGTGTTAGCAATTAATATAGTAATATTTTCTTTTTTTATCTCTTGAAAAAACTGTAAAGAAACTCTTTTTATTTTCTCTATATTGGTGAATATTGATACTGTATCTTGATATCGGGCAGGAGCTTTATAATTTATCTCCAAATGAACAACAGCAAATAAAATACCTTTTTCTGATAACTTTTTTAAATCTATTCCAAGGGAATAACAAAATTCTGTCCTTGCTTCTTCTAAATGCTTTAGATAATTAGCATAATATACTACCCCTCCACAGTCTGTATCATGATAATATATCTTTTTTTCTATAAAAAAGCTACTCACTCTATATACCCAAAGGAAATTATCTATAGTTTAAGAAGTATACTCTCTTTATTTATCAAGATGATGTTTACTAACATGGATTTTTTCGATTCTTCAGTAATTTGTATTCAAAGGCATCTATAAGAGCATTATATGAGGCTTCGATTATATTCTCTGATACTCCAATAGTAGTCCAACTCTCTTTATCATCCTGTAGCTCTATCAACACTCTCACTTTTGCAGCTGTCCCCATTTTCCCCTCAAGAACCCTTACTTTAAAATCTGTAAGATGCATTTCTTTAAGCTCAGGATAATATTTCTCTAAAGCTTTTCTTAAAGCATTATCTAAAGCATTTACGGGTCCGTCTCCTTCACTAGCAGTATGTTCTAAGTTATTAGCAATCTTTATCTTCACTGTAGCTTCGGAGATAAGTGCACCGTTTTCTCTTTTTTCTACTGCTACTCTAAACCCCTGCAGTTCAAAAAATTTTTTGTAACGTTTAAATTCTTTTTCCATAAGGAGCTTAAAAGAAGCATCTGCGACTTCAAATTGATAACCGCTCTTTTCTAATTGCTGCAAAGTACGGTGAATTCTCTTTGCTTTTGCTGACTTTTTATCCAATTTATACTCTAACTCTTCTGCCTTTGCTACGAGAGAAGATTTTCCTGCAAGTTCTGAAATAAGAAAGCGACGCTTGTTTCCTACAAGATGAGGATCTATATGCTCGTAACTCTGAGGTTTTTTTAATACAGCATCTATATGAATACCTCCTTTATGAGAAAAAGCACTTCTTCCTACAAAAGGATAATTATCGTGGTGAACCATATTGCTCATTTCACTCACAAAATAAGATAATTCAGTAAGTCTTTCTAAATTTTTAGCACTTACAACATTATATCCTAGTTTCAACTGTAAAATAGCGATTATAGGAATTAGATTCGCATTGCCACAACGTTCACCATATCCATTGATTGTCCCCTGAATGTGAATACATCCGTCTTCGATACTAACAAGTGAATTAGCAATCCCTAAGCCCAAATCATTATGACAATGTATTCCAAAGTTCTCTAAATGTAACTCTTCTTTCATCCCTCTTATGATACTCTTTATCTCCCAACTTAAGGTTCCTCCGTTAGTATCACAAAGTATCACTAATTCGCATCCTGCATCTTTGGCTGCCTTAATAGTCTTTATAGCGTATTCTTTATTGCTCTTATATCCATCAAAGAAATGTTCTGCATCGTAGAATACTCTTTTGTTTTTTTTCTTTAAAAAATGTATTGTTCCATAAATAATATCTAAGTTAGCATTAAGGTCTATTTTTAGGACTTCTCTTACATGTAAATCCCACGTTTTACCAAATACAGTAACGAATTCTGTATCTGCCTTTATCAAACTAAGAAGATTCTTATCTTTCGAAGGAGAGTTCTTGGGATGGGCAGTAGAACCAAAAGGAACCAATTGAGACTTCTTTAGTTTATGTTTTTTGAAATAATCAAATAATTCTTTATCTTTAAGGTTGGAATATGGCCATCCCCCTTCAATAAAATGTATGCCAAAACTATCCAGCTTTCTTGCAATGGCTATTTTATCCTGTAAAGAGTAAGAAATTCCTTCTGTCTGTGCACCATCTCTTAATGTAGTATCGTATATGAACATTTTTCTCATAAACCTTCTCCTTTTAAGTACTCTTCATCAATTAACTTATTCCTATATAATCGTTCCAATGAATCTTGCATTGATTGCATCCCTATATTTTTACCCATTTGAATCAAAGAAGGAATTTGTTTCCAGTCTCCTTCCCTTATAATTCTTCTTACTGCAGAAGTTGCTATCAGTATTTCTGAGGCCAATACTAAACCTTTATTATCCACTCGGGGAATAAGTTCCTGGGCAATTACTCCTTTTAATATAAGAGAAAGCCTCTTAAGAATGTGCTTTTGTAAATCTGCAGGGAAAAAAGATGTTATTCTATCCAATGCCTGGGCTACATTACCAGCATGGATAGAGGTTAATACTAAAGATCCTGTCTCAGCAGCAGTAATAGCGGTTTCCATAGTTTCCATGTCAAGAATCTCCCCAATAACTAAAACATCAGGATTCTGACGAAGAGCATTTTTAGTAGCATTGTAAAAAGAAAGAGTATCTCTACCAATTTCTCTCTGTTTGATAATAGACTTATTATTTATATGTATATATTCGATAGGATCTTCAATACACACAATTATAGCATCTCTTTTATTATTAATATATTCTACCATGGCAGCCAAGGTAGTAGTCTTACCTGAGCCTGTCCTTCCTGAAATTAATATAAGGCCTTTATCGTTATCCAATAAAGACTCTGCACTTTCAGGTAATCCTAATTGTAAAGGTGACCTTACATTACCCGGAATAATCCTAAATACTCCCTCTATTTTTCCTCGCTGGACATGAAGGTTTACTCTAAATCTTACGCCCCTTTTAGAAGTAAAAATAAAATTTATTTCTTTAGTAGTTATAAATTTTTTATATCTATCCTCATCTAACATACTTAACAATAGACATCTTAATATATATTCATCAAAAGGATTACCTTTTGTAATTACTAATTTCCCTACTTTTTTCACTACAGGAGGATAATCTACAATTAAATGAATATCCATGACATTTTCTTCTATATCAATTGCATCTAAAATGTTCTCAATGTCTATCCTTTCTAAAAAATATTCTATTTTCTTTCTAGTTTCTTCTGTTATCTCTTCTATCTTTACACCTACTATATAATTCATTGCCCCTTCTTCAGATAGTATTATTCTTGCAACTTTCCCCATAAATAAAACATAATCTACATTGGAAATAAACATTTTTATTCTTAATTGAGAGTTTATTTCTAGCTTCTCTTGAGAGTAGAAACTTAAACCATCTTTGCTTATGTCTTTTATAGGTACAGCTATAGGCACATCAAATGTGTCATCAAGAAGCTTCTTCTCATATTGGATAGATAAGCGCAGAATAGTCCTTTTATTTTTTCTTTTTTCTTCATTAATATCAATTTCGTTCAACATTCTTCCTCCCTCCTTATACTGAAGCTTGAAAATTCTTATATTAGTAAAATATTATTTCAAAGAAATCGCTCTTTATAAGATTAAATTTGATCTTGTAACTTGTAAGTAGAATTATTTCCTCTTATTTATCGAGACCAAATATATTATGAAGAGCTCTTACTGCTTTTTTACCCATTTTCTTCTTTACTATACAGGAGATACTAATCTCAGAGGTAGAAATCATTTCAATATTTATTCTATTCTTTGCTAAAGCATAAAAACATTTTGATGCTACTCCTGAATGAGACTTCATTCCTACTCCTACAATAGAGACTTTAGCAATATTCTCATCAGCTAAAACATCTTCTGCGCCGATATCTTTAGTAATTTTCCGAGAGATTCTTATTGCCTTATTAAGAGTTGATTTAGAAACAGTAAAAGAAATATCTGTTATCCTTTTATGACTTACATTTTGAACAATCATATCAACATTAATTCCTCCTAAGGAAAGTTCCGTAAAGATGCGTGCTGCTACACCTGGCTTATCAGGAACATTACATATCGTTATTTTTGCTTCGTTTTCTAAAAGAGTCACCCCTCTTACTACTGGTTCTTCTATATAAGGTGTTTTTTTCATAATAATTGTTCCCCCTTTTTTTACAAAACTACTCCTTATATGTAATCTAATATTAAATTTTTTTGCTACTTCTACTGCTCGAGTTTGCATAACATGCGCTCCTCTTCCTGCAAGCTCAAGCATTTCATCAAAAGTCAAATACTTTATTTTCCTTGCTTTTTTGACAATTTTTGGATCTGCAGTATAAACCCCTTCCACATCAGTATATACTTCGCATACATCTGCTTTTAAAGATGCGGCTAAAGCTACTGCACTTAAATCAGACCCTCCCCTTCCTAAAGTAGTTATCTCTCTGCTCCTGCTTATTCCTTGAAATCCTGCCACAATAATAATCTTATTTTTATTAAGTTCCTCCTTTATTCTTTTAGTTCTTATCTGGAGAATCTTAGCTTGCGTATGGTAACTATCAGTAATAATCCCTATTTGATGACCAACAAAAGAAATGGCATCAAGATTCCTCTTGTGTAAAGCCATAGCCAAAAGGGAAGCAGAAATCTGCTCTCCTGTGGAAATAAGCATATCCATTTCTCTTTCTGAAGGAGAAGAGTTAATTTTTTTTGCCAAATTTATTAACCCATCTGTAGTGTCTCCCATAGCTGATACTACAATCACAAGTTTATAACCTCTTTTAGCATAGGACGCTATACGTTTAGAGACCTCATTTATTCTTTCTACATTAGCTACAGAGGTTCCCCCAAATTTCAAAACATAGATCTCATCTTTTCCCATTTTAAAAATTAGAGGTTACTGTCATTTTCCTTTTAATTTTTTTAATAAATACATTTATCACTTCCAAAAGTATATATAAAGATAGAACTACTAACACTGAAGAAATAAATAGAAGAAAAAACTGTTTCCCTCTAAAATATTTAATTATCTGAATCAAAAAAGCAAAAATGGTAGTGAAAAGCATAAACAGACCTGGTAAAAATGCAAATAAAAAAGGTTTATTTTTTGATAAAAGCCAGCTTGTTATAATTAAAAGAGCCAAGGTTGCTACAAGTTGATTAGAAGCTCCAAAAGTGGGCCAGATTAATCTCCACCTTCCTCCCCAAGCAAGATAAACAGCAGGGATAACTACAATAAGAGTAGATAACCATCTATTTTTTATTCCGGTCAATTCCTCGGCAATATACCTTGCTATCCGCGTAGCTGTATCTAAAGTAGTAAGTATAAAAGCATTAAGAATAATAACGCCTATAAGCGAACCAAAATTTCCCAGGATTAAAAAGGTTATATTACCAAATCCTTTACTAAAACTTCCGATAGGACCAGCTTTTTCCATGATATTTTTTAAGGTAGAATAGTTTTTAAGTCCACCGATGACACAAAGGAGAGCTAAAACCGCAAGAGCTCCCTCAAAAACCATCGCTCCATAACCAATTCTTTTTGCGTACTTTTGATTAGGAAGTTGTTTTGATGTTGTTCCTGAAGCAATAAGAGAATGGAATCCTGAAACTGCACCGCAAGCAACAGTTACAAAGAGCATTGGCCAGATAGGATTAAATTCTTGTTGTGAAAATAGAAAGGGAGGCAAGTTTATGTTGGGATGAAGAAGTATAAGCCCTAAATATCCTACAACTATACCAAAAAAAAGCAAATAGGCAGATAAATAATCACGCGGTTGAAGGAGAATATTTACAGGAAGACACGAAGCAAAAAATCCATAAACAAGAAGAATAATTATCCATCCTTCTAACTTAATCCACCCTAAATTTACAGATAAAAAGTTACTGGTAAAAAGCAATATTCCTAAAAAAACTAATCCAATTATAGTAGAAATAATTTGATTGAGCTTAGTTTTATACAGAAGAAAACCTACTAATATTGCTATAGGAATTAAGCCTAAAGAAGGCACTATAACCCTTGTATCGGTAATAAAAGTCTTAGCGCAGAGATAGGCAAATACTGCAATAACAAGAATAAGTGCCAAGAGAATAAATATAGAAAATACAACTTTTGCTCGATGAGATAATACACTCTTTGCAATATCAGCGATAGAATTTCCTTTATTTTTTACAGAAAGCATTAAACTAGAAAAATCATGTACTCCACCAATAAATATAGTTCCTAAAACAATCCACAATAAAGAAGGAAACCATCCCCATATACTTACCGCAATAATAGGACCCACAATAGGAGCTGCTCCTGCAATACTAGAAAAATGATGACCAAACAAAACTAACCAATTCTTTGCAGGAATAAAATCAACACCATCGTATTCTGTAATTGCAGGTGTTTTTTCTTCAGGATGAATCTCTAAAATTTTTTCTATATATCGAGCATATATAAAAAACCCAAAGCAAAATAATATACCTACCCCTCCTATAATAACAAGGGAATTCATTTTTACTTAAATCAGTTTTAGTGCTTCAAGAAATACTTAATCAATTCCGAACCTCTATCAAAATAAAGACTGCTATTATGTGCTTCTGCTTCTGAATAAAGGGAAAAATTTCCTTTTTCAATACCTTTCCCATAAATCAAAAAAGGGACTGGCTCATTAGTATGTGTTCTTTTAGAAATAGGCGTGGGGTGGTCAGGAGTAATTAACATACGGAATTCTTCTCTCTTTAACTTCTCTAATATATGTCCTATCACCATCTTATCGATTCTCTCTAAACAAGTTATTTTCATTCTTAAATCACTATTGTGCCCTGCTTCATCAGTAGCTTCAATATGAATAAATACAAAATCTACATCTCTAAGGGCTTCCAAAGCAGCATTAGCTTTTCCTAGATAATTGGTATCATAATAACCAGTTGCTCCTTCAACTTCTATTACTTTAAGGCCAATTATTTTCCCTATCCCTTTTATTAAATCAACAGCAGATATAACCGCTCCCTTCATCCCAAATCTATCCTTAAATGTTTCCATTTTTGGCTTACTGCCACATCCCCACAACCAAATCATATTGGCAGGATTTTCTTTTAAATCAATTCTTACTTTATTAATTTCGTGTTCTCCCAATAATTCTTTTGACCTTTGCATAAGTTCTATAATAATCTTACTATTAGGACCGCGGGGTAAATAATTCGTTATATTCTTACCCATAATATCGTGAGGGGCAAAATAGTTTAATTTTTCTAAACCTAATTTTTTTCCTCCCTTATATAACATAATATTTCGATAACTTTTCCCTGCAAAAAAACTTATCTCAGAAGTCCCCAATTCTTTATTTAAAAAGTTAATAATAATCTTCGCCTCCTTATCTGTTATATGTCCTGCGCTATAATCAAATAAAACATCATCATTTTGCGTTACAAGATTGCATCTAAAAGCTAAATCATTTTCTGATAAACCTATTCCTAAATTTACTGCTTCTAGTGGTCCTCTTCCTGTATAATACTTCTCGGGTTCATATCCTAATAAAGAAAGATTGGCAATATCACTAGAAGGTACAAACCCTATAGGTACGGTCCTTACCCTCCCCAATACTCCATTCTGTGCTAAATAATCCATAAAAGGAGTCTCTGCCACTTCTAAAGGAGTCTTTTGTTCTAAAGAAGGAATAGGATAATCTGCTGCTCCATCAGGAACAATAATAATATATTTCATCTTTCTTTAAAATGGGACTTCCAAAATTAAGAACACTAATAAAGATTTATCAGCCCTCTATTGAGGAGCGCTCTCTTGTATTTTCTTAGAACTATTCTTTTCAACAGATACTTCTCCCAATTCCACTTCTTTAATCAATTTTTTTTTAGCGACCTCTCTCTTCTCATTCTCTATCTGCTCTATTCTGGACATAAGCGCATTAGATACACTTTCCCATTTGCTTAGCTCTTTCTTAATATCATTTATACGTTCAGTAAGCTCTCGCTGACTCATTTTACTAGAATTTATATCTTCTCTTAAGAATGCAAGAGTATAGTTTGCCTTTTCTAATTGAAGATTTATTTGCGTTAAGATACCTCTTAAGTCATTAATCTCATTAATTAAAGAGTATTCTTTCTGCTGTACATTTCTAAATTTTATATTCTGATCTTTAAACATAATCCAACCCATTGCGATAGCAAAAGTTGTCACAACGAACAATATCACAATAAGAAGTGTATTTATATTTTCTTTTCTCATCAATCACCCCCTCTTATTATATTACGTAAAAACACTTTTACTCCTCTAAGTTATTATTCTAAAATCACTTAAGAAATCTTAGCCCTTTTTCTTTTTAGAACATGTTAGAAACTCTTATTACCTTCTCTTCTTTTGTTAATATTTTACCTTTATTTCTTTACTATTCAAGCAAAAAATCTCCCGGTTCTGTCAAGAAAAGTGTGTAAACTCATAAAGGCTATACCATCCATAATTAGAGTTATTATTTTTGTTAAACCTTTCTACTAACAGATAAATAACCCTGTTTGCACTTCCCGTTGGCTCAAATAAAAACCTAACCATAAGGGATTCGTTAGGTTAAATGTTTTTAATGGTAGCGATGGCAAAAATTTTTTTAAGTTTAGCATCAATAGCCTTTCGTAAATGAAAAGGGTTTAAATTTTCAAACTGTTCTTTGAGAGAACGTTTAACCGTCTTCGGCACATGTTTTGATTCCAGAACTCTTTGATAAGGTGTCTTGGGTTTATCATAACGCTTAATGGTTTTTGCTGCAGTCTGTTTTTTCTCGATGAGTTTAACCGAGGGAATAAAAAAGTTATGATACATCCGCCATTCGTTGCGGAATAAGTTGCTAAGTAACGGTACAACAGCAGGGTTATCGAAACGGCCGTAACCGAGCCATTGCCTAACTTGAGTCCAGTTTTTCTGTTCTATATGGGCATTGTCGTTTTTATGATGAGGCCGTGAGCGGGTAAATTGGACAGGATTAGGGCGTTCGGAAAAATGTCTAAGTAAGTGCCAGTTTAAGAATTCCGAGTCATTATCGCAGTCAAAACCAAGCAGAGGAAAGGTAGGGAAGATTCCACATCTTTAGTTTGTTCAAGAACACCAGTTTCACCTTTACTCCAGACAGCGCGTTGTTCGCTCCATGTGGTAGCGATATCAGTATAGTCGACAATATACGTAAAATCGCCTTCTAAACGCTGTCCGTAAAGAGCTACGGTATCGGCTTCGAGGAAACCGGGGCGGTTTTCATCCCATTGGTTTGTTTTAACTAAGATATTTTTTTTAGTAAAGTACCTGGTTTTGTAGCGCATCTGGTGCGGGTTTTATATTTTGCTTTGTAAGGTTTTAGAATTCTATCGATAGTAGGGGCAGATATTTTAAGGAGTAATAGAGTATTTTACTGAGATATGCCCATACTATTTATGATAGAATCCGATCCATTGCGGCAGGATTGCTTTAAGGCGCTTTGAGCACGGCAGATTAGCGGCTAGCCATATCCGACGTATCGGATGTATAACATCGGAGTGGTTATACTTTGAAGGTTTGCCGCGTTTTTTAGGTTTAGGCTTGGTAAACCATTTGAAAGTATACAGGAGATAAATTGCGTATTTGCGGTTATAGCTGCAGGTGTGGCAAAATTCATCCAGAATGGCTGTTTTTTGTTTTTTTGACGATTTACGGTATCTAACAACTATGGACTCAAGATATTCCATACGGGCTCCTGGACTCATAAATATGCCCCCTTTTTAAGGCATATTTTCGGTTAGATTTATTATGAGTCAACGAATCCCGTATAAAATATTTAATGATAAAATCTTGAATTTACCACCAATGAGGTTAGAATGGTTAGTTGAAGAAATGAAAGAGAGTAACGATTATAAAAGTGTATACCATCTACCTTTACTGTCCATTTATAAATCTCATAATTCATTAAAATTAAAAGAAAAGATTTTATTCTTTTTTTACTCACTTTTAATACAAGTTATTTTATACTTACATACATACGTATCATCCGGGCCACAATAGTTCATAGCGCATCCCCCAGGAGAATAAAACTGAGGATAATCATCAGTAAATGCAACTTTAAAAGAGACTTTTGCGTCATTATCAGGATGATTTCTTTTATATTCCAATTTATATTTCATTGATTTTTTTAAGAAAAAGGCATACCAAAAAGTTTAATGAATCCTTCAGCTAAATAACGGTTAAATTTATCATTTTTACTGTAAGTAGCAAGGTCTTTTCTATACAGACTATTTGGTGAGTATCTTTTTTTAATAAAAATGTTACTTTTATAAAGCCCCAGGGTAATCTCCCCAGAAACCTTAGTTTGAATTTCTTCTACAAAAGCATCTAAAGCCTTTTTTAAAGAAGAAAACCATAGCCCTTGATAAATAAGTTGAGCATACTTTAAAGCTATTATTTTTTTAAAAAATAGTGTTTCACGGTCTAATGTTAAACTTTCCAATTCGTGGTGGGCAGTATATAAAATCCACGCCGCAGGTGCTTCATAAATTTCTCTTGATTTTATTCCTACAATACGGTCTTCTATTAAGTCGGTACGACCTATTCCACAATTTCCTCCTATATTATTGAGTTTTTCAATTAGCTCCTTAAGGCCAAGACGTTTTCCTTTTAAAGCAACAGGCACGCCTTTTAGGAATTTAATAGCTACAGTAATTTCTTCATCTTTTATTTTTTGTGGTTGTTTAATAGTGATATAGGAATTAGCAGGAAGAGGTTTCTCTAAATCTTCTAGAATTCCTGCTTCAATACTTGTTCCCCAGATATTTTTATCAATACTGTAGGGTTTTTTTTCTGTTGTTTTAAGAGGAATTTTATATTTTTTTGCATAACTAATTTCTTCTTCTCTACTTTTTAATTCCCATTCTCGTAAAGGCGCAATGATTTTTAATTTAGGATTGAGTATTTTTATACTCAGTTCAAACCTTACTTGGTCATTTCCTTTGGCACTGCAACCATGGGCAACAAAGTTAGCCTTTTCTTTTTCTGCTACGTTTACTAAATATTTAGCAATTAAAGGTCTTCCCAAGGCTGTACTTAATAAATACTTATTTTGATAAACCGCTCCTGCCTTTAGAGAAGGAAGAATATATTCATGGGCGAATTCTCTTCTTAAATCTTTGATATAGATTCTTTCTGCTCCACTTTTAATAGCACGAATTTTTAAATCAGAAGGAGAAAACTCACTCCCTAAATTTGCTGAAAAGCAAATGACTTTAAACCCTTTATTTTTAAGCCATCTTATACAACAAGAGGTATCTAACCCTCCTGAATAAGCAAGAACTATTTTTTTCACTTTCTCCCTCCTAATATATAAAGAAGTATAGATTCTGCACTGTAAAGGCGGTTTTTTGCCTGTAAGAATACTATAGAGTTTTTGCTTTCCAATACACTATCAGTAATTTCTTCCCCTCGTCTCGCAGGAAGACAGTGCATTACCACACAGCTTTTTTTAGCTTCTTTTAATATTTTATCATTTATCTGAAAATTTTTAAAAACACTTTTTCTTTTCTTAGCTTCTTTCTCTCTGCCCATTGATATCCATACATCCGTATAAATGACATCAGCATCCTTAGCAGCTAACTGAGGGTTATGTGTGAGAAATATTTTAGCTTTTGATAAATGGCTGAAATCCTTTGCTTCCTTAAGAACTAAGCTACTGGGGGAATATTGTTTGGGAGTGGCAATAAACAAATTTCCTCCCAAAATAGAAAATGCATAAATAAAAGAATGGCAGACATTATTACCATCCCCTATATAAGAAAATTTAATTTTTTTGATATTTTTCTTTAATTCATAGAGAGTAAGTAAATCTCCCAATACTTGGGAAGGATGAAGAAAATCGCTCAACCCATTAATTACAGGAATTGATGAAAAAGAAGAGAATTCTTCTATTGTCTTATGGGAGAAAGTTCTTAATACCACGCCGTCAAGATAACCTGATAATGTGCGTGCAACATCAGAAATTTTTTCTCTTATGTCTAATTTTACTTCATTTATTCCGTAATAAATCGCTTTTCCTCCCAACTTAAGTGTTCCCAGATAAAAAGCTGTTTTCGTACGCAGAGAGGGTTTTTGAAACAAAAGGCCTATATATTTTCCCTTGAGTTTATTTTCGTAAATTTTTGGATTCTTTTTGATATTTAAGGCAGCCATAATAAGTTCATTAATCTTATCTTTGGAAAAGTATTTTAAAGAAATAAAATGCTTCATATCTTAAAACTTTTTAAATATTTCTCTTAAGATATTTAAACCTTTATCAAGCTCTTCTTTTGTAATATTAAGAGCAGGCATAATTCTTAATACATTTTTATGAGTAACATTGATAAGAAGGCCTCTTTTTAGCGCCTCATTAAAAAAAGATTGGGCTTCAACGTTAAGTTCAATGCCTATCATAAGGCCCTTTCCCTTTACTTGTCCTATAACACTAAATTTCTCTTTGAATTCCTTAAGTTTACTAAAAAGATAAATACTCTTTACCCTCACATTTTTAAGTATATTTTCTTCTTTTATGATTTTAAACACCTCTATAGCTATGCGAGATGAGAAAGGGTTACCCCCAAAAGTGGAAGCATGCATTCCTATTTTCATTATATCAGCAATACTTTTTCTTATTACCATACAGGAGATGGGTATCCCTCCCCCAAGACCTTTAGCAAGAAGCATAATATCGGGTTTTATCCCATAATGCTGGTAACAAAACATTTTACCTGTCCTTGCCATACCTGTTTGGACTTCATCAACGATAAAAAGTAAATCGTGTTTTTTACAATAATTATATACTTTCTTTACATACTCTTTACAGGCAACATTCACTCCTCCTTCTCCTTGAATAAGTTCCATTAGGACTGCTGTGGTTTTTTTTGTTATTTTCTTTCTAAAATCAGAGAAATCATTAAACTTTGCTTTTTTAAAACCTGGCAGTAAAGGCTTAAAGGCTTCTTTATATTTTTCTTGGCCAGTTGCTGAAAGAGCGCCAAATGTTCTTCCGTGGAAAGAATTCTCCATGATAATAACTTCAAAAGATTTTTTTTTACCATAAAGACGGCTAAATTTAAGTGCTCCCTCAACAGCTTCTGCCCCCGAGTTAGCAAAGAACACTTGGGCAGGAAAACTATTTTCTACAATTTTTTCTGCTAATATTGCCTGCCATCTATGATAGAGATTGTTAGGGAGGAAAATAAGTTCTTTTGCTTGCTGAGAAATTATTTTTACAAGGCGGGGATGATTGTGTCCCAAAATTCCTACTCCCCATCCAGGAAAAAGATCAAGATATCGCCTACCGCTTTCAGACCATAGCCAGCTACCTTTCCCCTTAATAAAAATAGGTCCTACTCTGACATAAGTATGTAGAACATATTTTTTATAAAGCTCTTTGATTTTAGACATTACTTAATTAACATATGAAATATAAACCATTCTTTCCTAAAAATATTTATCAACTTCTTATAATTTCGGTGCCGATACCTTCGTCAGTAAAAATTTCTAATAAAAGAGCATGAGGTATTTTCGCATCAATAATGTGCGCTTTTTTAACGCCCCCTTTAAGAGCATAGACTGCTCCTTTAACTTTAGGGATCATTCCTTCGTCAATCACTTCATCTTCAATGAGTTCCTCTACTTTACTTTCTGATAAGGTAGATATTAATGAGTTCTCATCTTTAGGGTTTCTCATTACCCCTAACACATTAGTAAGAAAAACAAGTTTTTCTGCTTTAAGCTGAGAGGCTAAAAAAAAGGCAACTTCATCAGCATTTATATTGAACATCACGCCATTAGAGTCTTTACCCATAGGGCAGATTACAGGAATTGCCTCAGGAATAATATTTTCAAGAGTATTTTTATCAAATCCGATAATTTCCCCCACAAACCCTAAGTCTTTTTTCCCTGTTCTCTTTTTTACCATTAAGAAATTATCACTACCTTTAAAGCTTTTAGCTTTTATTCCATGGGCAGTAATCTCCTTAACAATAATATCATTTAATTTATTAAGTTCTTCTTCCACTATTTTTAAAGTTTCTCTATTTGTAACTCTTATACCCTCAACAAATTCACTGTTCATTTTTAATTTTTTCAGTCTCTCAGAGATATTTGGTCCTCCTCCATGGACAAGAATTGGACGGATGCCTGTATATCGCAAGAAAACCACGTCTTCTAGTACTGATTTACGTATACGTTCCTCAGCAAGAATCGAACCCCCATATTTAATTACCGTAATTTTTTTATGGAAATTCTTAATATAAGGAAGTGCTTCTATTAAAACAGATGCCTTTTTAATTGCTTCTCTCATTTTTCCACCTCTCTAGTTATAACCAGCGTTAATTCTGATATATCTTGGACTTAAATCGGACATATAAATTGTCTTTTTGTATTTTCCTTTTTTTAAATTTACTATAATATTAACTTCTCGTCTGTCTAAAAGTGAAGCTTTTACTGAAAAATTATTCTCTTTTACTTTAACTCCTACTGCTCCTAAGGCAGCAATAATCCTTCCCCAGTTAGAATTTGCTCCATAAAGAGCGCTTTTAAAAAGAAGTGAATTGGCAATACTAAAAGCTGCCCTTTCTGCCTCTCTTACGCTTTCTGCTCCTTGGATGCTAAGCGTAACAAATTTTGTTGCTCCTTCTGCGTCTTTTACAATCATTTTTGCCAGATCTAAAAAAATTTCTCTTAAAGCACTTTTAAATTTATTTATCTCTTTTTTACCTTTTAAAGGAGGGGACTTTTTGCTGGTAAGAATAAAAATGCAGTCATTAGTGCTTGTGCATCCATCAATACTTATGGCATTAAAGCTTTCATCTACAATTTCTTTACATAACATTTTTAGAATCTTTTTATCGATGTTTGCATCGGTCATAATGAAAGCAAGCATAGTAGCAAGATTTGGCGCAATCATTCCTGCCCCTTTTGCTACTCCCAAAATATTTATCTTTTTATTTTTGAATTCTACTCTCCTTTGAGTAATTTTTTTGAAAGTATCTGTAGTCACAATACTCTTAGAGAAATTTATTACATTATCGCTTAAACTATTAATCAACATAGGAATATGGGAAATTATCTTTTTATAAGGCAACTTTTTGCCGATTACTCCTGTAGAGGCAATCAAAATATTATTTTCTTTAACCCCTAATTTTTTTGCCAATTCTTTACATATATTTTGTGTATCTTTAAATCCATCTTTATGAGAGAAACAATTTGCATTTCCGCTATTTGTAAGAATTGCTTTAATAGGATTTCTAATATGTTTTTTACTTACCGAAACCGAATAAGAAGCATTGACATTTCTTGTGAAGAAACCTATTGCATATGATAGTTTTTCTAAACAAATCAAGCCTAAATCTAAATGTTTCTTTTTAATTCCACAGTGGATGCCAGAAGCTAAAAATCCTTGGGGTAACTTCATTATATAAGTCCTTCCTTTTCTTTAAAACCACACATAATATTCATATTCTGGATGGCTGTCCCTGAGGCTCCTTTTATAAGATTATCAAGACAAGAAACAACTACTGCTTCCTTTTTATCTTTACTTAAACCAAACCCAATATCGCAGAAGTTAGTTCCGATAACGTCCTTCAGTTTAGGAAGCACCTTATACACACGTACAAAAGGACAATCTTTATAATATCTTTTGTACAAATTAAATATCGAGCTAAAGGTAGTTAATTTTTTAAAAGAAACATAGCAGGTAGAATATATTCCACTTTCTACTCCTACTACATGAGGCATAAAGGTAATTTTACAATGGAGTCCACTTATATCTTTGAGTATTTGAATTATCTCTCCCAGATGTTGATGGATAAACGGCTTATAACCCCAAATATTATTGTTAATATTAGAGAAGTGATAATCAACCAATGCTTTCCTCCCTGCCCCGGTAATTGTTGACTTTGCATCTATAATAATTTTTGTATTAATCTTTCTGCTTTTTAATAAAGGAGCTAAGCCTAAGATTATAGAAGTAGGATAACAACCAGGGTTTGCCACTAAATTAGTCTTTTTTATTTTGTCTTTGAAAAATTCAGGTAGACCGTAGACCGCTCTTTTAAGATTTCTTCTATCCTTATGAGTATATTTATAAAACTTTTTATATATAGAGACATTTTTTAGACGGTAATCTGCAGATAAATCTATAACTTTCTTTTTTTTCTTTAATAAAAGAGGTGCTATCTGCATAGAGACAGTATGGGGTAAGGCCAGAAAGAAGATATCTGCTCTTTTTATAGCCCTTTTTATATCAAACTGCTCACATTTTATATTTATTTTATTTTTAAAACGAGGGAAAATATCACTGTAAGATGTAGGTTCAAAATTTTTTGAGGTAAGATAATTTATTTCTGCAAGAGGATGATTTAAAAGAAGTTCTACAAGTTTTTCTCCTGTAAAACCCGTTGCTCCTAAGACTGCTACTTTTACTTTTTTCATCATAATTTTGCTGAATAAAAATAATAAAATATAATAAACTAAAAATCATTAGGCGTCAATAACTTTAAATAGAAAGCATTTTTCTTAAAATTCTCCTTGTGGGTAAAGAAAAAGTACATTTCTCAGCCTCATTTTTTTTAGAGAAACTAGTTAAGTCTTAATGTCAAAGAATGTCAAAAGTTATGGCAGTATGTCAGAATAAGAAAATTTTTGAGAAGAAAACGTTTTCAGTATTATCATATTTTTTAAGATAATACTTGGAAAAAAGCTTATAAATTATGGTATATTTAAATAACTACCTTTATGTATCATTTTTGTATTTTTATTCTTTAAAATAAAAAATAAGTATATGGAACGTAAGATTTTTAATAAATTAAGAAGAGTATTTTATAAAAATGGCCTACTTCATTCCAAGAAAGATTTCAAGAGCACCTCTTTAAGGAAGACGGATAGAAAAGATCGTCGCCTTCATCCCCGAATAAAATTCAATATTAAAATAGCGGTTAAAAATATAAAAGAATCTGTTTTTGCTGAAGCAAAATCTGTAGATATTTCTTTTAACGGTATAGGAGTAAAATTCTCTCCTGCTTTTAGAAATATTATTGAGAAAGATAGTATTTTAGAGTTATGGCTATATCTTCCCGATAAATTAAAACCTATTCATCGTTGTGGTAAAATTGTGTGGTATAAGAAGAAAAATTATTTTTTTTGTAGGGGGGGTATTCAATTTAAATAATTTTTTAGAAAAATTTTTCATAAGTCCTAAGGTATATATAAAAGTATTACAAAATAGTGATTATTAGAGGGGAGGTAAAATTACCTCTTAGTCCACTGAAATCTCCGGCGAGCACCTTTCCGTCCATACTTTTTCCTTTCTTTAGCACGGGGGTCACGGGTTAAAAGATTTTCTTTTCTCAACAAGGGACGTAATTGGGGATTAAAGGCTACAAGAGCTCGTGCAATGCCTAAACTTACTGCTCCTGCTTGCCCTGATATGCCGCCACCCTTTACACGTGCTTTTATATTAACTTCATTGGCAAGATTAGTAATGAGTAAAGGCTTCTTTATATATATTTGATGGGCAATAAGAGAGAAATAAGTAGAGAAATCCCTTCCGTTTATAAATATTTTTCCTTTCCCTTTGGGGATAAGTTTTATTCGTGCTACTGCTTCTTTTCTTCTTCCTGTAGCGAGAAAGAAATCTTTTTTGTTTTCTGTCATTTCACACCTCTACCTTTTGGGGATTTTGTGCTTTATGCAAATGTGCTTCTTGGGGGTAAATCTTAAGCATTCTTAACATCTTTTTTGCCAGAAGATTTTTAGGTAGCATTCCTTTGACAGCATAATATATGACTTTTGTAGGATTTTTATCCATCAGTCTTTCTAGAGTTATCTCTTTTCTTCCCCCTGGATAACCCGAATATTTATCGTATATTTTATTTTTAAGTTTTTTACCCGTAATTTTTACATAGCGGGCATTAATAACTACAACATTGTCTCCACATAAAAAATTTGGGCTATAACTTGCTTTATTTTTACCCTGTAAGATTTTAGCAATAGAAGAGGCAAGCCTACCTAGCACTTTTCCTTTCGCGTCTATAATTATCCATTTTTTTTCCACGCCAGGATAAAATTTTGTCTTTTTCCTCATTTTTATTACCTTATCTTATTTTGGGTAAATATTTCTTATACCATATTTGAAAGAAATGTCAATATCTCTTATACTTCCTTATAGCAAGTAAGTGATTATCAAAATAATAAAAGTAAATCAGAAATAAAGAAAAAATTAGCTTCTTTTATATTGCTTTAATTTCTGTACTTTATTGCTTTAAGAAGATTTTCTTTTTTTGATTATCTCAGAAGGTTAAAAAATCTTTACTTCATATCTTCTAAGATGTTTTCTAAATCGTCCTCATGTTGTACTTCGTCCTTTAAAATCTCTAAAATCATATTATAGGTAATTGGGTCTTTATCCTTAGTAAAATCAGCAAGTTTTTTATATACATTTATTGCGCATCGTTCCCCTTTAATATTCTGCTTGACGATTTTATCCGCACTAACATCTAATGGAGCATTATACCCACAGTGGGTGTTAGCATACCAGTCTTGGGGTTTAAGAAGAGGTTTCCCGTTAAGTTGTAGAATACGTTCCACCAACATTTGTGCATGTTTTAACTCATCAGAAGCATGTTCTTCTAATTCCGCTATTACCACTCCTTTCATTAAACCTTTAACAATCTTTGCTCCTATCCAATATTGATAATAAGCAAGCCACTCATCAGCATAAGCGTTATTGAGTAATTTCAATAGTTTTTTAACATCTAATTCTACGATTTCTCTTCCTTTAGTGCCCATTGTTTTCCTCCTTTTTTATTCTTCTACTTTTTCGAACTGCCCTTTATCTGCTCCGCATATAGGACAAACCCAGAAATCAGGGATACCATTAAAATCAGTTCCTATCTTTACCCCAGAATCAGGATCACCTAAATCAGGGTCATAAACGTATCCACAAATAATACACCGATATTTATCCATATCACCTCTCTTATCTAATTTTCTTAATTTCTTTCTCTAAGGCTTTAATATTTTTGACAAGTTCATTAATTTTCTTATCACTACTCCATTTATTTTTAGGTATTTTGGCAACATTTTTCCCGAGTGTATAGTAAAGCTTTTCTTTTTTAAAATTAAGCGAAACTTTTCTCGTATTATTAAGGCTTTTTTGTGAAACTACTTTAAGATATTCCTCCCCTTTATTAAGCATTTTCTTTGTATTAGTAATTACTTTTTCCAGTTCTTTTTTAGTCCCAGGCCATACCTTATCAATTGTTTCTTTTAATTTATCTTTATTCATAATCCCTCCCCTGTTAATTTAAATTATTAATTTATCTTTCCCTTTAAAAATATAAATTTACTATTTTTTAATCTTTCTTTCCATAAGCTTATTCAGAAGATGAACAAATAGTCTATTATTTTACCTCTCTTTTATACATAATTTCTTTAATATGCTTTATTATACCAATTATGTACAAAATAACAATTCTTTTTTAAAGGGAGTTTAAAAAAGGCATGAAATCTAAAATTATTTGGGATTTATATGACACAAAAAGTCTTGTGATATTCTTTATTTAATTTTGTTTACCTTTAAGGATAAATTCTTATCAAAAAATACCTTAAATTTAGTGACCTTTAAAAACATAAGCGTGAATTACAAAATTCATTAAAAGATGCAGCTTATGATGGATATATTACATAAAAAATTATTGGTTAGAAAAGGAATTGCCTTTTATAAAGAAGATACTTATTGCAATAATACTCATTATCCCACCGTATATAAAGGTGTAAAGAGAAAAAACATTTGCCATAAAAATCCAGAGATTAAATTTCCTAATATAGCCCCTACACTTATTACAGTATGGAAAATTCCTAAAGGTGTTCCTTTATGTTGGAAGGATAAATCCGAGACAAATACCCGTTGATTACCATCTACAAGGGCAAACATAACTCCATATAAAGCAAAAAGAATAATCCCTCCCATTGGTGAGTTAACAATGGTAAAACCAAGACAAATAAAGGAAATAATAAATATCCTGCAATAAGAATATTTTTTCTACCTATTTTGTCAGAAAGTATCCCTGAAGGTAAAGATAATCCTGCATAGAAAATATTAAAAATGATATACAAAATAAGAGAATCAATCACTGAGAATTGTTTTCCAAATAAATCTTGTACTTTTATAATAAAAAACATATAGCTAAAATTTGCAAGAGAAAAAATAAAAGCAATAACAATAAAAGTTTTAAAAGAATGAGGAAATTCTTTGCTTTTTCTATTTGGCAATGTCTTTTTTTGGTTTGGAGAGAACTTCTCTTACAAAAATAAGAGGTAATAAAGATAAAAAAAGCTATTATAGAAGCAATAAGAATAATAGTCTTATAAGATAATTAAAGTACCAGAAAAATACCAAAACCAATCCTGAGGCTAAAATTGTCCCTAGTGTGTCGAGCGTTCGATGGATACAAATCTTTTACCTCTTTGTTTTGGTATAGATTCAGCAATAGGAACATCTCTGGGAACGGTCCGCAGTCCTTTGTCCACTCTTTCTAAACCGATTGCCACAAGAACTTGTCCCCAATTCTTAGAGACACCTAGCATCAGTTTAAAAGTACTTGAAATTAAATATCCTTCTACAATAAAAAATTTTCTTTTCCCTAATCTATCTGAAAAATACCCCGCAATTACTTTTAAAATGCTTGAAATGCAATCTCTTACTCCCCCTACAAGCCCTAATACTATACATTCTCCTAAAGCGGTAATAAACAATGGTAAAATAGGAACAATCATTTCACTACTTGTATCGTTTAAGAAACTAGCCAACCCACAGAAAATTACATTTTTTTCTGTTTTCATAGATTATCTCTAAAAAATACAATTATTAGATGTCTCTATAAATTCTAGAAACGTTTCTAAGAGACCTAAAACAAAGTTGTTCCTTACAGAAAAAAGTAATCAATGCTGTTTTTTTATAAAAGTAGTCTTATTAATATGGTTTTTTTCTTTTTTAAGCTTTTTTATTCTTCTAGTGATTTTTCTTTTCTTTTTCATTGGCTTACCACAATACCATACAGTTGTACAAGATACACCAGAGTTACTTATGACCACTTCTCTTCCGCAAGGAATACATACTAATTTTGTTCCCTTTATAAGTTTTCCCATTTTTTATTTTTCATACCAATATGCTAAAATATACAATATATCAGAGAGGCGATTAAGATAAGTTAATATAAAATTATTTTTTAATAATTTTTTCTTTTTAAGAGCAACCACTCTTCTTTCTAATCTCCGTGTTACTGCTCTTGTTATATGGAAAAAAACAGAAATTTTATTTTTACCAGGAAGAATAAATTTAGAAGGAAGAATAATTTTTTTCTCTAAATCTTTAATTCTTCTTTCAAAAAAAACTACATGAGTCTTTCCTATTCTTTTTTTCAATAATTTTACTTTCTTAGGAGTAGTGACTATTTCTGTTCCTATAATAAAGAGGTCTTTTTGAATATGTTCAATAAAGGATTTCATATTTTTTTCTTTTATATAAACTTTTAAAAGCCCTAAAAAAGAACATAATTCATCTAATGTGCCACAGGCTTCACAGCGAACATCATCTTTTAAGACTTTTTTTCTACAGTAAAGCTCAGTTGTGCCCTTATCACCTTTTTTTGTGACTAGAGAACTTTTCTCATTATTTTTGATAAATGTTTTTTTTAACACCATCTGCCTCTGATTTCAGTATGACAATATAAGCATCTTCCCTCTTTAATATTATTTTCTTTAACATAAAAATATATCCGTCTAACTAGCATCTTACCACATTTATAACAATAAGTATTGGTTTCTTCACTTACATTACCAAGATAAATATAGTGCAAACCGGCTTTTTCCCCTATTTCTTGAGCTTTCTTAAGAGTTGCTATAGGTGTAGGTGGGTACCTTTGAAAATTATAATCGGGGTGAAAACGAGAGATATGCCAGGGAATATCTTTATCAACACTTACAATAAAATCAGCAATATCTTTTAGTTCTTTTTCAGAATCATTTTCTCCAGGGATAATTAAAGTAGTAATTTCAATCCATATGCCTAATTTTTTCATATATTTAATTGTTTCCAAAACAGGCTTAAGGGAAGATTTACAATTCTTTTTATAAAAATTATCACGAAAACTTTTTAGATCAATGTTAGCGGCATTTAAATAAGGGGAGATTAAATCTAAAGCCTCTTTGCCCATATAGCCATTGGTGACAAAATTATTATAAAGACCAGCCTCTTTAGCTAATTTTGCTGTATCAAATGCATATTCAAAGAAAATTGTTGGTTCGGTATAAGTATAAGAAATACTCTTGCAATTGTTTCTTTTTGCTTCCTTAACAATATCTTGAGGCATAAACTTACTTTCTCTATTCATTTGCCATTGTTTCTTGGAAAGTTGAGAGATCTGCCAATTCTGGCAGAACCCGCATTTAAAATTACAACCAATAGTGGCAATAGAGTAAGAATATGTTCCTGGAAGAAAATGATAAAGAGGTTTTTTTTCAATAGGATCGATACCAGAAGCAATTGCTTCCGCATATACTAAAGTATAAAGAACACCATCTATATTTTTGCGTACTTCACATATTCCAAAATTAGATGGTTTAATAGTGCAGTTATGAGCACAAAGATAACACTTTACTTGGTTATTATCTAATTTTTGATAAAACAGTGCTTCTTTTTGCATATATCCTTATTTATTTTATGTTAATTATAAATTAAATTTAAGGAGAAAAAATATTTACTTTTTTAGTTCTTTGTCTTTAAACTCCTTAAGATTAAACTCTTCTTCGCGCATACCTCCCTTTACACAATATGCCCTTATAATAAGCTTTTCTGCCTTATCCAAATCAGGTACAGAGATACTAAATTCTTTTTTATCTCCTATTTGAAAAAAGAACCTATACACAAGTGGTTTACGATCATCTATTAATACTTCTACTTTTTTTATGTAGCGTTTCCGCGGATTGGTTACAGGATGGATGATGCGGATAGTTAATTTATCATTTTTAAAATCTGGTTCAATCTTAATAGCAATAGGACGATGGGCATATACAGAGAAACATAACATAAGGAAAAAAGTAACCACTACTAATAATCTTTTCATAACTCCCCTTTTTCTATTTTATTACTATTTTTTTTATACGCCATATATTTTTAATCTATATTTTTAATCTTATTGTTGAAAGGGGTCTTATTATTTTAGTAAAAAAATATTTATAACTTATTGTGTTTCATATTGTTGTAATAATTAATAATGGGTAATATTAAGCTATTTTATAAAATTAAAGGTTTCCGCAGAAATTATTTTTGCAGACTTAAAAATTTCGCATTAATTACTACAATTATTGTACTTAAAGACATAAGTATTGCCCCTATAGCTGGACTTAAAAGAATTCCTTGTTTGTAGAGGATTCCTGCTGCTAGAGGTATAGTATAACTGTTATAGCCTGTTGCCCAAATTAAGTTTTGCACTATCTTTCTATAAGTGGCGCGCGCAAGAACAATGATTGCTACTGCATCCAGGGGGTTGCTTCTTACTAAAACAATATCAGCAGTTTCAATAGCAACATCAGTTCCTGCGCCAATAGCAATTCCTACATCAGCTTCCGCTAACGCCGGCGCATCGTTTGTCCCATCTCCTATGACAGCTACTTGTAATCCTCTTTTCTTAACTTCTTTTACCTTAGATACTTTTCCCTGCGGTAGGATTTCAGCGAAGTATTCATCTAATCCAATTTCTTCAGAAACCCATTTTGCTACATTCCTGTTGTCACCAGTAAGCATTAAGCATTTTATTCCCATATTTTTAGTGTTGATATTGTTTTTTTTGATTCTGCTCGGATAATGTCTGCGAGAGTAATTGCCCCTTTAAGCTCTCCATTAATTAATACAAAAACAACTGTTTCTCCTTGAGATGAAAGCTTGTCAATCTGAACTTCATTAAAAGATATATTTATATTATTCTCTTTTAAGTAGCCGTAGCTTACTACTTTCACTTCTTTATTCGCTACTTTTCCTTGAACGCCTTTACCGGGCATTATCAGAAAATCTTCTACATCAAGAATTTCTTCTGTAGAAGAAACAATACCTTTGGCAATAGGATGTTCAGAACGGGCCTCTACGGCTGCTGCATATTTTATAAGTTCATCCTCGTTTATACCCGTAGAAAGTATTACTTTATCGGTGACACCGAATTTACCTTCTGTAAGGGTTCCTGTTTTATCAAATATGATTGCCTCGATATTTCTTGCCTGTTCAAAGGAAATACGGTTTCTTATAAGTAGACCATTTTGCTGCTAAAGTTGTAGAGATTGCTACCACCAAAGGAACTGCTAATCCTAAAGCATAAGGGAAGGTAATAACCTTGACTGTTATTGTGCGTTCAAGCGAAAAGGCAAAATCTTTATGTATAAGAAAAAACCATATAAAAAGAGTGAATATACCAGAAAATAGAGCGATTACGGTAAGCCACAAAGCAAAGCGATTTGCTAAGTCTTGAGTCTTAGATTTACTTTCCTGCGCTTCTTTTACAAGGGTAATAACATAAGATAAAAAGGAATCTTTACCTACCCCCTTTACTTCAACAGTAAGTGAGTCTTCAATATTTATAGAACCACCGATTACTCTATCATTTTTATTTTTAGAAATCGGCACTGACTCTCCTGTAAGCATTGCTTCATTAACCGAGCTTCTTCCTTCGATTATAATACCATCGGCAGGAATTTTTTCTGCAGGCTTAATAATATATAGTCATTTACTTTTAACTCCTCTAAAGGAACATCTTTTATACTCCCATCGGGCATTATTTATGGGCTTCTTTAGGCATAAGTTTAGCTAGTGTCTCTAATGCACGGGATGCTCCCATAACTGATTTCATTTCAATCCAGTGGCCTAAAAGCATAATATCAATTAAAGTTACAATCTCCCAGAAGAACATTTTTCCTGTAAGACCAAAGATAACACCAGTACTGTAAAGATAAGCAGAAGAAATTGCTACCCCAATTAAGGTCATCATTCCAGGCTGTTTCTTCTTTAGTTCATCTTTTGTTCCTTTTAAGAATGGCCATCCACCATAAAAAAATATAAAAGATGAAAGGATAAAAAGAATATACAGATCACCCTTAAATGTTATTATTCCCTTAAGACCAACAAGTTTCTGAGCCATAGGAGAAAGAATAAGTATAGGCAAAGTTAAAACTGATGAAATCCAGAATCTTTTCTTAAAATCTACTATCATATGCTCGTGATGAGAGATGTGATTGTGATGTATATGAGAGGAGTGTGTTTTATGATGGACATCCTCTTTAGAATAAGAGATCTTTTATTGGAAAAGAAATTTTTCTTTACAATGCAAGCTACAGAAGTAAAAGGTTTTACCATCTTTTTCTACCTTCAATGCTTTAATTTCCTCAACATCCATTCCACAGATCAAATCTATAGGCATATATTTACCTCTCCATAATATATTTCTTCTGCTGTTCTTAATATTCCTAATTACATAGTGTTGTTACGATATTTGCTTTATACTTTTAACTTTCTCTTAGCATTTCTCTTAAATCCTCTTCTACCTGAGAGATTGGCCGAAGGCTAAATTTTTTAGCCAGAATATCTAACACTTTTGATGATATAAAAGCAGGAAGAGTAGGGCCTAATCTTATCTTTTTTATTCCCAAATAAAGAAGTCCCAAAAGCACACAGACTGCTTTTTGTTCATACCAAGCGATGTTGTAAGAAATAGGTAGTTTGTTTATATCATCTAATCCTAAAATATCTTTGAGATGTAGTGCCAGAAGCACTATTGAATAAGAATCATTACACTGACCCGCATCAAGAACACGCGGTAAACCATCGATTTCTCCTAAATTAAGCATATTGTAACGGTACTTAGCACATCCTGAGGTGAGGATAATTGTATCTTGTGGGAGTTTTTTTGCAAACTCTGTGTAATATTCTCTTATCTTATGTCTTCCATCACAGCCACTCATTACAAAAAACCTTTTAATCTTCCCTTTTTTTACTATATCAAGAATTTTATTTATATTAGTTATAAGAGTGTTATGAGCAAAGCCGATGGTAATGGTTTTACCTTTTTTGGGAATTACTCGACCAAGGGCCAATGCCTTTTCTATTACAGGTAAGAAATCCTTGGGTTTGTTATTTATTCTGTGAGGAATATGAGCAACAGAAGGCCATCTAACAAGACCAGTGGTAAAAATTCTATTCTTATAGGAATTAAGTGGTTCCTGAATACAATTTGTAGTCATAACAATTGCTCCTTTAAACTCCTCAAACTCTTTTTGCTGATTATACCAGCTTGTTCCATAATTTCCTTTAAGATGCTTGTATTTTTTTAGATGTGGATAAGCATTTGCAGGAAGCATTTCTCCATGGGTGTAGATATTAATACCTTTGTTTTTAGTTTGCTCTAAAATTTCTTCTAAATCTAATAAATCATGTCCACTTACTAAAATTCCAGGACCTTCTAGTAATCCTGTATAAACTCGAGTTGGTTCAGGATGCCCATAAGCTTTTGTGTTTGCTTCATCTAAGAGAGCCATTGCTTTTACTGCAAACTTACCACATTCTAACACTAAAGAGACAAGTTCATCCGAAGAAATTTCTTCCTGTAAAATTTTAGCTAATGCATTTTCAATAAAATCAAAAATTTCTTCCTTCGTATGTCTCAATATATAAGCATGGTCAAGATAAGCAGAAATTCCTTTTAATCCAAATAAAATTAATGATTTTAAAGAACGGATATCTTCATTCTTTTCGCTTAAAAATCCCACCTCTTCTGCTTTTTTAAGAAACTCATTAATATTTTTACCTTTCCATATTTCAACATCTGGCATTTCTTTATTAAATCCCCCCTTACCACAAGGAATTTTTTTTCTTATTTTTTCTTTTAACTTAAGCGCTTTTTCTATTAATTCTATCATATACTTCCGGTCAAAGTTAACATTAGTAATAGTGGAAAACAATCCTTCTACCACAAAAAGGTCAATCTCTTTATCACGTATTTGGTGTTCTTTTGCTTTAATAGCCCAGAGAGATATTTCTTTAAGTAAGTAAATCAACAAATCTTGTAACTTTGCCACATCTTCCTCTTTACCACATACTCCTTTTACTGTGCATCCTTTATTGCCTGCGGATTCTTGACATTGATAACAGAACATACTCATTTATCCTCCTATGTTAACTGTCAATAACTACTCTACTCTCAAAACACCAAACAATTTATCAACAGCCTCCCATCAGACTGGCGATAAACGGTATATTTTCTTAACCGGTGCTATTTTAAAATTATTAAAGTCTTCAAACACCCAGTTGTTTTTTAATGTCCGGTAAATAATCGTTAAGAGTTTCCTGGCAGTAGCAATGATTGCTTTGCCACTTCCTTTCTTTGTTTTAAGCTTTAAATAAAATGCCCGTAAATAGGGGTTATAGCGTATTCCTATCAGGGTACACTGCACCAGTGCTGTGCGGGCAATCTTGTTGCCCATTTTTGTTATCCGGCCATAATGGCTGGTTTCATTGGAGATATATACCCGAGGTACAATACCAATATAGGCGGCTAATTTATGATCCCCTTCAAAATCATTGATATCGCCTATGGTATTTAGAAGTATAGTTGCGGATATGTCTCCAATACCAGTTATACTGGTTAAATTCTTATGGCCTTTAAGCTTTTTGCCACGCTTGGTTAACTCCTTATCGATTTCTTCGATTGCTTTATTAAGATTGCGCAGTTCAGTAATGATTATCCTTAGCTCAAATAATGAAGCCTCCTCAAGGTCGCCACCTAATACTTTCTTTAGATTCTTCTCGGAAGCAAATATCTCTTTCTTAGTTACAATACCATTGGCATTGAGAATATTGTGAATTTTGCTCTTTAGGGCAGCGTGCAGTTTAACAAACTTGTTCCTTGTGCCGATTAAACTGGCTAATTGTGCTTCTTCTTTGCTTCTCATCCTTGCCTCAGGTAGTAATCCTTTACTTAAATACTTGGCAATTATCTCAGCAGAGCTTTCCTCAGTTTTCTTTACTGACTGAGAAATAATCTTAAACTGTGTAGGGTTGATTATCCTTACCGCTTTTACTAAATCGTTTATCTCCCTGACAAAATAGCCAGTGTTACCTGTCGATTCCACTGCTACTTCATCATCTCTGGTAAGGCTTTGCTTAAAAGCTTCTATTTCTCTTCTGTTTACCTTAAAGCTCTTAAGTTCTTTGCCTTTGCTACTTCAAATAGCAAACAGTGAAGGTATTCTTGTGTAAATCTACACCAATATCCCGCCTCATCTTCTACCCCCTTTCCTTTTTTTAATAGTCTTGAGAGTAGAATTTGAGTCGGTGAACACCATCCTCCTATCCAGGTCGACTTAAGCCCTATGGTGACTATTCGGTTATAGTCTTGATTAATCTCCTTCTCGAGGTCAATTAAGCCTCATGGAAAAGATTCAACCTATAACCTACCTACTCTGAGACTATCTCACTTTATTTTACCGATAATCCGGAGTTTTCACCAACTGTCATTGAACAATTATCGTATCATCTCCTTAATTATTTACAACATCTTTAGTTGTATTTGAATGTCTCTATTTAATAATCTATGGAATCTTTTTTCACACCGATAGCAAAATTTATTGTTTCTTCACCCGAAGAAAATAATTCCTTTATCTTTTTTTCTATTAATTCTTGAGCAAAGACATATTGAGAGGAGATTGCTTTAAGGTAAGCTTCATATTCGTCTGAACTCAATTCATAAACAATATAATTACCTACTTTTTAAGTATATTTTGAAATATCTCTCGGTGGAGTTCTTCCTGTTCTTTTAAGTATTTCCATATCTTTTTTAGTTTCTCATTTTTTGTGTTTGTTTCTAGCTCTCCATAGAGATTTCTCCCTTTTTCCTCAACTTTTACAGCAATTCTTAATATTTCCTGCGGACTAAAAATATTAACCATTTACCTTCCTTTTTTGTTAAACTTATTTTATAATTATTTTTCCTTATTCCTTATTGTTTGAAATATTTCCTCTAAAGAAGTAGATTCTTTTTTTTCTTCTCAAACAGAGTTCATTTTCTCATATCTATCTTTTGTTGTCAAAAATTTTCAGAAATCGCCTATATAACCCCTATAGATAAACTACATCACCAGGATTATAAAGTGAAAGGAAAAGAAGAAGATAATCTTGAATATGACGGGTGATAAGAAAATTATTCTTAACATGCAGTCGGCCACGCTTACCTAACCATTTAGCATATTCAGGTTCATGAATGAGCTGTTTTATCCAGTAAGCAGTTCCTTCTGTTGTATAGGTTAATATTCCTGAATACTTATGGACAATTTGTAAAGGAATACCTCCTACAGAAGAAGCAATTACTGGTTTTTCTTTCCATAAAGCTTCTGCAACAGTAAGACCAAACCCTTCACGCAACGATTTTTGGAGGATAACTGTTGATGCACGTTGTAAAGCATTTATTTCTAAATGACTATTGGGAGAAAGATGTAGAACAAAAATATCTCTATCTTGTGCAGCTTCCTTTTTTACTTTTTCTAAAACCTTTTTCCCTTCGGGGTCATCTCCTGCTCCTCCTCCTGCGAGAACAAGTTGACAATCAACATATTTTTTTACTAATTTATACGCTCTAATGACTCCAAAAGGGTCTTTTAAATAATCAAAACGGGAAATCTGGGTAATAATTGGTTTTTCTTTGTTTATTCTGAATCTTTCTAGAATGTTGTCAATAAACTCACGAGGCAATTCTCTATTTTTATCGCTTAAAGGGTCAATCGAGGGCCAAATAAGAACTTGTCTAACCTTAAGACGATGGGAAAATGATGGTGCAGAAAAGACGCTAACATCATATTTCTCTATGAATCTTTTTAAAAATCTCCATACACTCGCTTTGGGAAAAGAAAAATCTACATGACACCGCCATGCCCATTTATTTTTAAGCTTCCTTTTCTTTTTAATAAGAGCAATAGGTTGGGGATCATGGACAAATACTATATCGGCCCAACGTTTAATATTTTGTGTATTAGAATAATTAATTTCTATAAAATACTTCAGATCCTGATGGCTTAATGATATATCTACGCCATGTAATGCATTATGAATTCTTTTAGATATTTCAAAAAAGCGTGCATCCGCTTTTATTACATCCCACCATATTTCTAATCCTAAATCTTGCATTAAAGGTACCACTCGAGAGAGTATCTCTGCTACGCCTCCGCCAAAAGAAGTAGAGTTTATATTTTGTATACTTTTACCTTTAAGTTTTTTGGCAATAATATGCAATTCATCAATAGCTTCATCACCTACAATAGGACGATAAGCATCAATGGTTTTATGTATAGAACCTATGTTCTCTTTTGACTTCATATTAGTTATTCTATTTAAAAGATGACAAATAGTCGTTAACAAGGGATATTATTTTCTTTCTTAACCCTTCCAATGTATAGGTATATACATCCAATCTCGATATGCTTTTAGCAAGGTCTATATAACCAGCGTTTCTTAACCAGCAAGAAAAGTCATTATCAGGCTTCTTAAGCCTTAATCGTGCTTCAAATACATGAAAGTATAAAGAATGAATAGTAATCTTTTTTAGACAATCAAGAAATTCTTCTAAGTTGCGAGCAACAAAAGGAGTGGGTAAGACGAACATTCGTGAAGACAGGAATCTAAATTCTTCTGTAGGAATACAGCTTCTTAATCTCGGCGTCTCCTTAATAAAGTCCTCCAATATAAGAACAAAAGCATGGCGTAAATCTTCAATATCGCTGAACTTCATGATATCCACAGCAGCAATTTTTTCCCCCAATTTTTTTAGTCCTAAGTTCATAGTAATCCAGTAAGAAAAGTCATTAGGATGTTCGGGAGAGAAATATTGATGTTGCTGGAGAAAACGGTGTGTGTGATGATAGATGCTCGCTGAAGGAACAATTTTAATTCCTTCTAGTAATTCCTTAACATTACGTGCAATTCTTCCTAAAAGTTCTACTTGGGTAATTTTTGTATAAAAATAAAACTTTTCCATTGTTTTAATATTCTATCTCAAACTTTTAAAAAGTAAACTCTTTAGATACACGGTTCTGTCAACAAAAGTGTGTAAACTCATAAAGGCTATACCCTCCATAATTGGCATT
>CAZWON010000009.1:26913-41464 GCA_964635565.1 uncultured Planctomycetia bacterium | reverse complement strand
GCTTAGAATACAGGATTTATGTTTAGAGGTTATATCGGTTTTGGAGATGTAGTCTGCAATGTAAAAAACATTGCTTTAGCATTTATATATGATAAAATATTTTTAAATGGTTAGTGCTAAATATGTTACGTTAGTTTTAGGTATTTTTGTCTTTATTTTTTTACCGGTTGGTTCTGTTTATTCCTCTATGAGTGCAGACTACTTAGTAGAATTAGGTAAATATTATTTAGAAAGAGGTAATAAAACAGATGCAGAAATAGAGTTTAAGAAAGCTTTAATAGTTGAACCTAATAATTCAGAAGCACGCCATTATTTGGAGAAGATAAGGAGAAGGAAAGAGAAAATAAGAGAAGATTTAGATTATTACTCAAAACTTTCTTCCCAACCGAAGGTTTCCTCTTATAAAGAGATAAAAAAAGAGAAAGAAGCCAAAAAAGAAAAGGAAGTACGAAAGCACATTATTCCGGAAAAAAAGGAAGAAAAAGGGTATAGAATAGGACCATTTAAAATCTCGGGTGAGTATAGAATAAGTATGGGAGTAACTTCAGATGATATTATCTGGAAAGATGCCAATGCCGATAAATCAGGCGTTCCTTACGAGAAGAATTATCGTTATTTATGGGGAGAAGACAGGTACAATACCTTTGATAGGAAAATATATTCCGGAATTAAACTTAATATTGATTCTGAGTTTGAGTCTTCACCCTGGAGCGTCCATTCCCAAATCGCCGTTGACCCTTGGAGTTTTGTGGGGGTAGCAGAGGTTGACGTTCCCCGTTCAAGAAGCATAGATACATCAGGTGGTATAACTGTTCATTCTCCTCCTACTGATTGGGTGCATATAGAACTTAAGTATTGGTCAGGTTCAAAGAGGATTATTGATGAAATTTACCGTTCTCAGAGTGGTAATATTGTTAGTATTCCTGAAATCAAGGTCGAAGATGGCTTTACTTCTTTGATGTGGGGTACAGGAGCAGGAGAAGATTGGAATGTAGATGGAATTAATGACCATTGGGGACAGTTTGAAATTCCCTCTTCTGAGATAGAGTATATGTATCGGCCCTTAAGGGAACTTTTTATTACTTATACAGGAAGTAATTTTACCTATACATTTTTCCCTATTGCTTATCAAGATAAAGCTTATATTAGTGACGACCCTTTAAGATTGTCTGATAATCACGTATGGTGGGAGGAGTCTCCCTGGATTGAGGAATTTCAGCCTTCTGTTCAGTATACGAGGACAAACAATCCTATTGACCAGGCAAGATGGGGACGTAGAATTGCTTTTGTATCCCGAGATTCTGAGCTTCAACGGCTTATTTTCTTAAGGGGATTCTCGTGGGAGTCATATCCTACCACCAATACTATCTTTAATTTCACTATAGCAACCCCTATGAGTCTTTGGGATAGATATACTGCTGGTGATTCTATAGAGGAAGCTATGAGGTTTAAATGGACACCTTTTAATGAGGTTGCATGGGGATTTATTTCTACAGTAAAATTAGGTTTAGACAGCGGGTCTCTTGAGGGAGAGAATTATCTTTGGGGGACAGATTACACCTGTAAATTAACGAAAGATTTTGAGCTTTTCGGAGAAATTGCTTCTACATACACAAGGTTTGAAGAAGCTGATGGTTATGATTATACCTATGAAGGTTATGCCTTTACACAGGGGATTAAATTTACTGAAGGAAAGTTATTCTGGGCGTATATAGATAAGCAATTTTATCCTGGTCTTAGTAACTATAGATATACCCGTTGGGATCCTTATTATGGCAGGCATATACATTTTTTTGATTTAACTCCGGAAGAGGAAGGAGCAAGAATAGGCGATAGTATAGATACAGGAAGGCAGGTTGCAGGTTTAAGATACGAGAGAGATTTTATGGAGAAAAAGCATCATTTATTGTTTGATTTTCGGAATGTCCATAAAGATTCAGGAAAGTATGTGGAAAGTATATTCCGTACAGAGACAACTTCCCAGCTAAATCCTCGTTTTACTCTTAAAACCTTAACCTGGTATAAGAATCTTCCTAAGACACAGGCAGGCTATGACCCTTTAGTTAATACAAAAAATGTATACTATCTTACTGATTATTTTTCTCAGAGAGATGAACCTATAAGAAATCCTGATGTAGTTGATGGTAAAGACCCTTCTATCGGGCATTTCAGCATAGGAGTAAAATATGATTTTACTGATTGGTTTTCTTTAGTTCCTATTTATGAGCGCACCAATGACCCTGGTATTTTTCCTCGGGCATTATTAAGTACTTCGTGGTATGAAGATGAGTTAATTGATGGTAGATACTACGACAAAATGGTATGCACTCTTTACGACCAGGGGTTTTTTGACCTTCCTCCCTATGATTATTACAGTATTCTAAAGCTTAAAGCTCTCTTTCATTTGAATACCAATTTCGACATTATATTCAGCTATACAAAAAACACTAATAAGTATGAAGCAGGTATAGATGATAATATAAATCATTTTGGATTGGAGTTGGAGTATCGGCCTCAAGAGAAATGGAGGCTGTGGGTAAAATATATTTATTCAAAGTTTATTGACCTCTACAGACAGGTGATTGGCGAAGGTATAAATTATGACGGTCATAATAATATATTTTTAGGAGCAAGATATATAATAGATAAGGACCAGTATTTTGATATTATATTTGGAGAATTTGCAGGTTATGATAGTGAATATGAATTAGGGGAGTGGGCACTATCTGCTATAGATACACAACATATATTAAGGCTTATCTATAAAAGGAATTTTTAATTTTTGCTGAAAAGTTTTAGCCTATAAATCGCATGAGGAGATTAAAAAGTAATAAAAACATATTAGAGTGGGATTCAGAAGATGAGTAAATGTATTTTATTGGTAGATGATGAAATTGATGTTGTAAACTTTCTGGCAAACTTTTTAAGACGTTTTAGGATAAATACTATTAAAGCTACCTCAGGAGAAGAAGCGCTGGAATTATACAGCAGAGAAAAGATTGATTTTGTTTTTTTGGATATCCAAATGAAAGGCATAGACGGTTTAACAGTGCTTAAGGAAATAAGAGAAATGAACCCTGAAGCAAAGGTTATTATGATTACAGGTAAGGCGGATAGAAACTTTTTCGTTAGAGCTAAAAAGGAGGGTGCCTTAGATTATATTATAAAACCATTAGATTTAGGAGAACTTAGAAAGAAAGTAGAAAAGTATATATTATAAAATGAGAAGAGACTATCGTCATGACTTGGAAAAAGCAGCCCGCCAGATGATTCTTGTCCATCGTGTTGATACTCTCATAAGACTTATATTAAGAACGATAATGAGGAATATAAAGGTAAAACATGCAGGGATTTTCCTTTATGATAAGGAAAGAGAGGAATATGTGATTAAGGTTTCCTGTGGCAGGAAAGGGATGAAGATACCTGCCGGTTTTGCCAAGATAAAGAAAGATAGCCCTCTTGTAAGATATTTTACCGATAAAGAATTCCTTTCCTTTGATAAAGATTTCCTTCTTTATAATAGATTAAACTACTACCTTAAATACAGCCATTTAAAAGGCAAGACTAATTTAGTTAAGTTTCTCTCTGAACTTAAAGAGGTATTATCTTTATTGCAGGCAAAAGCATGTGTGCCAGGATTTTTCAGGAGTGACTTAATAGGAATCCTTTTCTTAGGGGCTAAGTTGGATAGGACTGGTTTTCGCCCTGAGGAATTGGGCTTTTTATCTGTGTTAGCATCAGATGTAGTAATGGCAATTCAGAATGCTTGGATTTTTGAAGATTTAAATAAGCAATTACAGAATAATAGAAGGTTATTCTTAAGTACAGTAACTGCCTTAGCTACTGCTATTGAAGCAAAAGATAAATATACATCAGGGCATACAGAAAGAGTAGTTAGATACTCGTTAGCGGTAGCGGATAATTTAAAAAAGCACCATTTTTCTGACGATTTCAAAGAAGATTTACGTATTGCTGCTCTTTTACACGATATTGGTAAAATAGGAATTCCTGAGGCAGTTCTTAATAAAGAAACTCCTTTAACAGAAGAAGAGTGGGAGCTGATTTTTAAACATCCTTTAGTGGGGGTAGATATATTAAGTTCTATAAAGGAGTTAAAAGAAGTCATTATAGGAGTTAAATATCACCATGAGCGTTACAATGGTAAAGGTTATCCTTTTAAATTGAAAGGAAAAAGAATACCTCTTATCGCTGCGATTATTGCAGTAGCGGATTCTTTTGATGCAATGACTACAGAAAGGCCTTATAAAAAAGCTCTTTCTAAAAAAGAAGCTCTTGAGGAGATTAAGAGAAATCGGGGGAAACAATTCCATCCGCTTGTGGTGGATGCTTTTATATCTGCCTTTAATAAGCACCAAATATGAAAAGAATTTTGATTATGCATATTTCTGAATTCGGTGGCCATAAGCGGGCAAGCCAGAATATAAAAGAAGCTTTATCGTTTATTAATCCTTACGTTAAGATATTGAATGTTAACGGCTTGGGATATCTCTATCCTCGCTCTGAGAAAATAGTAGATTTAATTTACACCACTGCTATTAAACGTTTTCCCCGACTATGGGGCAAGATATATGACCGAAGGGGTGTTGTAAAGACTATTGCTCCTTTAATGAGAGTAGCAAGTATGATAGGCTTTAGTAAATTTTCTAACTTATTGAAGGATTTTAATCCTGATGTTGTAGTGGCAACTCAAGCATTTCCTTGTAGTGTAGCAGCAGAGTTTAAAAAAAAAATTGGGCTAAGATTTCCTCTTATTGCAGTTGTTACTGATTATCATCCTCATCGTTTCTGGATACACTCTTGTGTAGATAGTTATATTGTAGCCTGCGAAGAAGCTAAACACACATTAGTTAATGAAGGGGTTTCTCCGGAAAAAATAAAAATTCTGGGTATTCCTATTTCACACTGTTTCTTGAATACCTATAAAAAAGAAGATGTTGTAAGGGAGTTTGGTTTTGAAAGGGAATTTCCTGCTGTTCTTATTATGGGGGGCGGGTTGGGGTTCGGCCCTATTAAAGATGTATTCTTAGCTTTAAATAGGATTAATTTACCTTTTCAGGTGATTGTAGTTTGTGGTAAAAATAAAGCGCTTTATAGTTGGTTTAAAAAAAGAAAACATAAATTTAGAAGACCTGTATTTTATTTTGGTTATGTTAATTTTGTTAATAAACTTATGGATTTTTCTGATATCATCATTACTAAAGCAGGAGGGATTACTATTTCTGAGGCTCTTTCTAAGGAATTGGGTATTATTGTTATAAATCCTATTCCTGGTCAGGAAGAAAGGAATGTAGAGTATTTGTTCAAAAGAAAGGCTATTATTAAAGCAGATAGTATTTCTCAAGTAAAATATTCTGTAGAACGGTTACTAAAAAATACAGAGGAATTGAGGATACTTAAAAAAGAGGCTAAAGAGAATTCTATAAGAGATTCCTCTTTACGTATTGCTTATTTTATTATGGATTGTCTTAATTGATGTATTATTTATACTGGATAGCAAGAGTTTTGGCTTTAACTTTGCCGCGGAGGTTTTCCTATTTTATCGCCTCGTTGATCTCTCGCTTTAAATATTACTTCTCTAAATACGATAGAGAATGTGTTATCTATAATATTAGGCCTGTGGTTAAAGATGCAAGAAATATTCATAGATATGCTTTTAAGGTGTTTGAAAATTTTGCTTTTTATTTAGTAGATTTTTTTAGTTTAGCAAAAATCAACCGTCGTTTTATTGAGAAATTTGTAAGATTAAGTGGCTTAGAGAATATAAATAAAGTTATAGGAGAAAAGAAAGGGATTGTAGCTCTTACCGCACACATTGGGAATTATGAGCTTGGCGGAGCAATAACTTCATATTTAGGATATGAAATATATGCTATTGCTTTGCCTCATAAAGATAAAAGAGTAAATAATTTTTTTAATCATCAGCGAAATATATTTAATGTAAAAACTATCTCTACAGGGGTGACGGTGAGGCGATGTTTTAAGATTCTTAGAGATAAGAAGATAGTTGCTTTTTTAGGGGATAAGGATTTTCTTGCCGAGGAGGGAGAAAGAGTTAGTATTTGTGGGAGGAAAGCCTTATTGCCACGGGGCCCTGCCTTTTTCGCCTTAAAAACAGATTCTGTAATTGTTCCAGTTTTTTTTGTAAGAGAGGATAAATATTATTACAGATTAATTTTTGAGCCAGGTATCTATCCTTATAAAAACGATGGTTTTTATAAGACTATAAAGGAGTTAATAGAAGAATACGCTGTTGTTTTAGAGAAATATATTATTAAATATCCCCAGCAGTGGTATATGTTTAGTAAGTATTGGCTGTGAGTATTATGAAGATATGGGTATTGATTCCTGCATATAATGAAGAAAAAGCAATTGGTAGTCTACTTGAACATTTGAAGAAAAAAAATCTATCTCTGCTCGTGGTTGATGATGGTTCTTCTGATGATACTTACCAGATAGCAAAAAAAAATAGGGCAGATGTAGTATTACGCAATGATAAAAATCTGGGGAAGGGTTACTCTCTAAGAAAAGGGATAATATATTTGCTTAATAATGTTGATTTTGACTATCTTATTACTATGGATGCAGACAATCAACATTCTACCTTTGATGTTGATAGTTTTATTCAATGTGCTAAGGAGGGATGTGCCTTTGCAGTGGGCAATAGAATGCACCATCCTTATAGTATGCCTTTTATAAGAGTTCTAACTAACCGCTTTATGTCTTTTATTATTTCTCTTATTACGAAGCAGAATATTCCTGATAGTCAATGTGGATTTAGGATTATAAGAAGAGATGTCTTAGAGAAGATTAATATTGAAACAGAAAAGTTTGAAATAGAATCTGAAATATTGATTAAAGCAGCAAGAAATAATTTTATTATTAAGTCTATCCCTATAAGAAGTATTTATTTTAAGAATCATATTAGTAAAGTTCATCCTGTATATGATACTCTACGGTTTATAAGATTTATTACTCATATAAAAAAATGAAATTACGTGGTTTTGCTAATTTAAGAGAAAAAATGGTAAGGGAACAACTTGTAAAAAGAGGCATTAGCAGTAAAGAGGTACTTTCTGCTTTTAGAAATATTCCCCGGGAAGAGTTTGTCCCTTCAAGCAAAGTAAATTTTGCTTATGAAGATTCACCTCTTTCTATAGGTTTATCCCAGACTATCTCTCAGCCCTATATTGTAGCTTTAATGACAGAGCTACTTTCTGTAAAAAAGGATGATAAAGTATTAGAAGTTGGTACAGGGAGTGGTTACCAATCAGCAATATTGAGTTATTTAGGAGCAAGAGTATATACCATCGAGAGACTCCCTCTGTTAGCTAAAAAGGCAAAGTCAGTTTTAGATAAGTTAGGATATAAGGTACATATTAAAGTAGGAGACGGCTCTTTGGGATGGGAAGAGCACGCCTTATATGACAAGGTTATTGTGACAGCAGCATCTTTTAATATCCCTCCTTCTCTTATAGAGCAGCTAAAAGTAGGAGGTAAGATAGTAATTCCTTTAGGCACAAGATGGCAACAACAGCTTACTCTTGTTGAGAAAAAAGACAAAGGTATTATAGAAAAAACTTCTATATGTGGGTGTATTTTTGTGCCTTTGATAGGTAAGTATGGATATAAGGAGTAGATTTGTTTCTTTTTTACTTGTCTTTTTTAAGAAAGAGATAATCATTATAATTATATCTGCTTTACCTGTGTTTGAGTTACGTTTGGCTTTTCCTTTAGCGGTTTTTAAATTTGATTTCTCTTTTAGTAAGGCTTATATATTATCTATTTTAGGAAATATATTGCCTGTTTTCCCTTTACTTATATTTTTTAAGCATTTTTTTCATAGTTTAGAAAATAAAAAATTTATAGGTAAATTTTTTAAGTGGTGGTTTAATAATGTAAAAAGGCGTTCAAAAATAATAGAAAAATGGGGATTTTGGGGATTGGTTATGTTTGTTTCTATACCTTTGCCAATAACAGGAGCATGGACAGGAACAGTAGCAGCAAGTTTATTCGATTTTTCTGTAAAAAAAGCCTTTATTGCAATAATATTAGGAGTATTATTGGCAGGGGTATGGGTAGCTTTTGCTAGCATAGGAGTAGTAAAGTTGTGGTTATTGTAAATAAATAGTTTAAATGAAAATTATAGATAAGAAAATCTTAGCACAATCAGAGAAGGTAAGAATTGTTTTATTAAAAATAAAAAACAAATTAATAGCAGATAAATTTTTACCAGGACAGTTTGTTATTGTTATGGTAAGTAAGCAAGGAGAAAGAATTCCTCTTACAATTGTAGATGCAGATAAAAAGAACGGTGTGATTGTGATAGTTTTTCAGGAAATAGGCTTTACCACCAAGCTTTTAGGTAAACTTAATATAGGTGATTCTTTATACACAATTGTAGGACCGTTGGGTAATGCTACGGAGATAAAAAAATATGAAAACGTAATTATGGTAGCAGGAGGAGTAGGTATCGCAGAGATGTTCCCTGTTGCAAGGGCATTTAAAGAAGCAGGGAATAAGCTCGTTAATATTATAGGAGTTCGCACAAAAGAATTATTGATTTTTGAAAAGGAGATAAGTAAGATTTCCAATAAAATGTTTATTACTACCGACGACGGTTCTTATGGCGAACAGGGTTTTACTACAGATATCTTAAGCAGATTGCTGTCGAAAGGATTGGCTTGTGATTTAGTGTATACTGTTGGTCCTATACCTATGATGAGGAGAGTGGCGGAAATCACAAAAAGTTTTAAGATAAAAACTGTCGCTTCCTTAAATGCCTTGATGGTCGATGGCAGTGGGATGTGTGGCTCGTGCCGTGTGAGGGTGGGAGGAGAGGTGAAGTTTAGCTGTATTGACGGTCCTGAATTTGATGCCCATCTTGTTAACTGGGAGGAATTTGATAAAAGGAGCAGAGTTTATTTTGAGAAAGAACATATTTGCAAAAGATTAATTTATGGATAGAGAAGTTATTTTACCTAGAGAAAGAGAGCCTTCTTTACGTATAGAAGATTTTGGAGAAGTTGTATCTTGTTATACAGAAGAGGAAGCAATTAGAGAAGCTTCAAGGTGTTTACAGTGCAAAGAACCCCTTTGTATTAATAGTTGTCCGGTAAATATTGATATAAAGAAATTTATTGCCCAGATAAAGAAAAGAGATTATAAAGGAGCGTATTTTACGATAAGAGAGAAGAATAATTTTCCCTCTATCTGTGGAAGGGTATGTCCTGCAGAGTATCGATGCAGAAAAAGCTGTGTACTTACGAAAAAGGACGATACTTTTGCAGATAAAAAAGCCATTCAGATTAATTTTTTAGAGAGATTTATTGGCGATTATGGTGTGAGAAACAATTTAGAGGCCACTTCCTTAAAAGATGAAAGATTATCAAAATTTAAGGTAGCAGTAGTAGGTTCTGGGCCTGCTGGTTTATCCGTTGCGGGGGAATTAGCACGTTATGGAGTTAAAGTAGTTATATTTGAGACTTTACATAAGCCTGGAGGAGTTTTGCGTTATGGGATTCCGCCTTTTAGGTTGCCGGAGGAGATTTTGGACGGAGAAATAGATTATTTAAAAAAAATAGGAGTAAAAATAATATGTAGTTTTATTGTAGGGAGGACAAAAACTTTAGAGGAGTTGTTTAATGAAGGTTTTTCTGCTATTTTCTTAGGAGTAGGAGCGGGTGTGCCTTCACTACTGGGGATTAAAGGGGAAAATCTTTCTAATGTATATTCGGCAAATGAGTTCTTAACAAGAGTTAATCTTATGAAAGCATATAGGTTCCCTGATTATCATACTCCCATTAATATTGGTAGACGGATTATAGTTATCGGTGGGGGGAATACAGCTATGGATGCAGCAAGAGTAGCGATAAGATTGCAGGTAATGAATAAAATAACTCCTTCAGTTAGTGTTTTTTACCGTCGCACAGAGAAAGAAATGCCTGCTCGCCGGCTGGAGATAGAACACGCTAAAGAAGAAGGAGTAAAGTTTAATTTCTTGGTTCAGCCCAAAGAGTTTATAGGAGATAAAGATGGTTTTGTAAAGAGGGCAGTATTTTTGAAATGTCGTTTAGGAGAAGAGGATTCTTCAGGAAGAAGAAGGCCGGTTGTTATTAAAGATAGTGATTTTATTGAAGATTGTGATTTGATTATTGTTGCTATTGGGCTTAAACCAAATCAAGTTGTAACAAAAAGTGTCTTGGGCAAGTTAGATATTAATAAAGAGGGGGAAATTATTGTTAATCCTAATACAATGGAAACCACTTTTAGGGGAGTTTTTGCAGGAGGAGATATTGTAGGAGGAGAGGGTACAGTAATAGAAGCAATGGGGATGGGTAAGAGGGCATCAAGGGGAATAATATCTTATCTTCTTTCTTGTGGAGAAAAATTTTCCCCTTGAGAATTAAATAAGTGGTACAATATATATTTTAATAGATTAGGAGAAAGTCATATAAAGGGAGGGATAATGGAGATTGAAGTTAATGATAATAATTTTGAGAAAGAAGTTATAAAGTCCGATTTACCTTGTCTTGTAGACTTTTGGGCGCCGTGGTGCGGTCCCTGTCTTATGTTTGCCCCTGTTTTAAAAGAGATTGCCGAAGAATATCATAGTAGATTAAAAGTTTGTAAACTAAATGTTGATGAATACCCCGAGCTGGCGAGTCGTTATGGAATAGTGAGCATTCCTACATTAATGGTTTTTAAAAATGGAGAAGCACTAAAAAAGGCAATTGGAGCGTTATCTAAGAGGGAATTAGAGTCTATAATACACCCTTATATTTGATAGATTATTGCAATTTTAAAAATAAAAGTTTATAAGGTGGAATCGATGGCAGATTATAAAGAGATTGATACCGCAAGGAAAATTCTTGGATTAGGAGAATTTGCTACTTTGGAGGAGATAAAAGAGGCTTATTATAGATTGAGCCGTAAGTATCATCCTGATGGATGTAAAGAGAACAAGAAGAAGGAGTGTGAAGAGATGTTTAAAAAGATAAATTGTGCTTATCGTCTTCTTATAGAATACTGTGGTGGTTATAGGTATTCTTTTAGAGAAAAGGATGTTAAAAGAAATGCAATAGATAAAGAATTTTATCAACATCTAAAGAGGTTCTATGACGGTTGGTGGGGGGAGCTTGATTTGTAAATGGATATAAGTGTTTTCGATAAGTATTATAAAGAGTATGATAACTGGTATGAAAGAAATAAGTTTGCTTATTTTTCAGAACTTAAGGCAGTAAAAAAAGTCTTACCTAAAAAAGGAAAAGGATTAGAGATTGGCGTAGGCACAGGTAGATTTGCATCTGTTTTAGGAATTGAATTTGGAGTTGATCCTTCAGGGAAAGTTTTAGAGATAGCAAAGAAAAGAGGGGTAAAAGTAAAATTAGCAAGAGGAGAAAAATTGCCCTTTAGGAGTTCATACTTTGATTATGTTGCGCTTATCATTTCTCTATGTTTTGTTAAGAATCAAAAAGCAGTTTTAAGAGAGGCAAAAAGAGTGCTCAAAAATAAGGGAAAGATTATAATTGGTATAGTTGATAAAGATAGTTTTTTGGGTAAATTCTATATGAAGAAAAAAAGTATATTTTATAAATATGCTCAGTTTTTTAGCGTTAAAGAAGTATGTTGTTTACTTAAAAATTTAGGGTTTAGCAGATTTTCTTATTACCAGACGCTGTTTGATTTACCTTCCAGGTTGACTCGCATTGAACAGCCCCTAAAGGGTTTTGGTAAAGGCGGGTTTGTAGTGATTAGCGCTTTCAAAAAAGATGATTTAGGCTAACCTGTAGGTTACTATCTGGTAATCTTTTAGAGTTTTTGGACATTCTCCATAATTATCTATAAAATTATGCAACTTAGTATAACATAAGGAGTAAAAAAAATTAAAATCTGGACTCTTTTTGCTAAATTTTTGTTCTTAAAAAATGATATTATGAAAGAGCTACCTCTTGGGCTTACATTCATGATAGAATGTATCCCAAATATAAAAATGGGTTTACGTTCATAGTGAACGTGTCCCAAAAAGAAAGGAGGTAGCCTATGGCAGTATATCATATCGGCATGGATTTACACAAGAGGTTTTCACAGCTAACAGAGATGGATAAAGAGGGAAGGGTGTATAGGAAATTTAAGCTCCACAACCATCCCGATTTATTAAGGGATTATTTTTCTAACCTTCCCTGTTCTTCATCTGTAGTTATAGAAGCTACAGGAAACTGGTATTGGGTATGTGAGCTCATAGAGGAATTAGGGCACACAGTAAAGCTTGCTCACCCCAAGAAGGCAAAAATTATAGCTGAAGTACAGTAAAGACAGATAAGATTGACTCCGAGGTTTTGGTTCATTTAGACAGAACGAATTTTCTTCCTCTTTCTTATATTCCACCCAAGCATATCCGGGAAGAAAGAGAGCTTTTACGTTATCGGACCTACTGTTATTTTACTATTTCTTAACTATTATTATGGTTTGAAATAGTTTTAATACACAATAAGTTTCTTTGCAATATCTAAAATCTTTTGATGAAGTTGAGGGTCATTCACTATTTACTATATTTTCTTTTGCTGGCAGGAGGGATTTTGAGTTCTTCGCGGTATTTTGCTATGGTACGACGGGAAATATTAATATTTTCTTTTTTAAGGATACGGGCGATTTTAATATCAGTGATAGGATGTTTTTTAGGTTCTTCGCTAATAATATTATAGATTTTTGTCTTTATTGCCTCACGGGATATATTGGCTTGCGAAGAAACTTTTACTGATTTTGTAAACAATTCGCTAAGTTTAAATATGCCATGGTTTGTTTTTATATATTTACTATTCACTACCCTTGATATAGTTGATTCATTTCTTTTAAGTAATTGAGCAATCTCTTTTAAGGTAAGGGGTTTTAATAATGATATGTCTCCTTCTTCAAAAAAATCTTTCTGAATTCTTAGCAGATGTTGAACTACATTTTTTAAAGTACTGCTTCTTTGAGAAAGCGCCTTCTTTAGATTCAAGGCAGATTTGATTTTTTCTTGGATATATTTTTTTGTAGGGGGAGATATACTTTTGGATTTTAGAATATTTTTGTAATAGGAACTTATTTTAAATCGTGGAAGATTAAAGTGATTTATGATAATTTCATATCCTGATTTACTTTTTTCGACAATAATATCAGGATAACCGTTGTCTAAAAGTTGCTCTTTAAATGAGGAATATATTCTTCCTGGTTTAGGCTCTAATTTCGATATTTCTTTTACAGCAGATTTGATTTTAGAATGTTCAACTTTAAGCTTTTTGGCAATAACTCTTGTTTTTTTCCTTGCTATTTCTGCAAGAAAATTCTCAACAATTTTATAGGTTAAAGTATTAATTTTATTTTTTGCTTTAAGTTGAATAAGAAGACACTCTTTAAGATTTCTTGCCCCCACTCCAATAGGCTCCATACTCTGAATAATAGAAAGGATATTTTCTACTTGCTGAGGGGTAATTTTATTTTTCAGCTTATCAGTTTCATTCAAAGACTTACTAATTTCTTCCACAGACATTGTAAGATATCCGTTATCGTCAATGTAGTGGATGATAAACTCTCCTATTAAGTATTGGTCTAATTCAAGTTTATGCATATGCAACTGTTGGAAAAGAATTTCATGCAGGGTCACTGGTTTTGTAATAAGGTTTATTTGATAATTTTTCTTTTTATCTAATTCTTCCTCTTCATTACCTAAAGAATATGTTCCATATTCAGGGGTTGAGGGAATTTCTTTTATGAATTCTTTTTCCCATTGAGTATCTTCATGAATTTCTTTTTCTATTACAGGGTTTTCCTCAATTTCTTTTTCTATATAGTTTTTTAACTCCAGAAGAGGAAGCTGAAGGATATAAAGAGATTGTCTCATTAAAGGAGTTAAAGATAGTTTTTGGGTAAGTCTTTGAGTTTGCCTTAATTCCATTTTACCTTAGTATTATACATTAACATTTATTTTATTTATATTCAAGACTGCTTAATAATATCTAAATTAAGATTTTTCATCCTTTTTTATTCTTTACTTCTTGGAATGATTATAATAAATTTGCAGTGCTGGCAGGAATGATATATAGAATTTATTGGCTTGTAAACATAGGATATTTGTGGTATTTTTATTATGGATTGAAGTCTGGGGGTGAAAAGGCTTCGACTCAAAAGCAGAGGAAAAAGCTGCATACCAGCGGATAGGCCAGCTGGAAGAGGCCTATACAAAAATAAAGGCAAACGCCTATGTAACTACTCCTGCTTACGCAGTTTGTTAAGCAGGGCTTCTATACTCTTTGCCTCAAGGGAGTATAGAGGTTTGGTAATTGAGGCGAGAGTTAGACTTTTAGCCTTGGGAGTCTAACACGAAATTTTTACAAGGCTGCTTTCTGGTAAATCCTGCCCTTTGGAGTTACCAGAAAAAAGATTAATAAAAGGGATAAGTATGTAGATGCTTTTTAGGAAGCTTTTGAGGACGCGGGTTCGATTCCCGCCACCTCCACCATTTCTTTAATTCTTTTGTTGACTATTTTCTACC
>CAZWON010000009.1:0-26813 GCA_964635565.1 uncultured Planctomycetia bacterium | reverse complement strand
CGGCAATAGTTCTCTCTTAAGACAATTCAGCTTTGCTGAATACTATTGTCGATTCCCGCCACCTCCACCATTTCTTTAATTCTTTTGTTGACTATTTTCTACCATCCTCATCATTAATCAAATCCCTAATACATTATCGGCAATAGTTCTCTCTTAAGACAATTCAGCTTTGCTGAATACTATTGTCGATTCTTGCTCTTTCCACCATCCGGAGCCTGGAGGTTACGAGAGGTAAATTATATTTACTTTTTTACGATACTTTACCTAAAACACCTTTATCTTTTAAGTTGGTAGCGATTTTGGTTTGTTTTCTTTCCCCAGGAATTTTAAGTATACTAATTTAGAAGAAAGAAGATACGTTTATTTTACCAAAATTTATAACCTTTTCTTGACAGAACCTGACAGGAAAGAGCTTGACTTGGAAGGGGGCTTATGATAAGTTATTTATACTTATAAAAGGAGGTAATGATGAGGAGGAATGTTATAAGAGGTATAAGTTTATTTATTATAGTTTCTTTTCTTGGTGGGTGTACTGTTGTCGTTCAGAGAGGAAGGCGTTCCGATATTGAAAAAATCCAATCTCTTCAGATGGAATTAGAAGAACTTAAGAATGCTAAAAGACTGTTAGAGAAGAGATTGTCGCAGGAGATAGAAGATGAACAGGTGCGTTTGAAAATGGAGGAAAAAGGTTTGGTGATTACATTTGTAGCAGAAGTACTTTTTGATTCAGGGAAGGCTAAATTAAGGAAGGAAAGTCTGCCCATTCTTGATAAAGTAGTTAGAGTTCTAAAAGAGGAAGTTCCTGGAAATAATATAGGAATAGAGGGTCATACTGATAATGAACCAATAAGATATTCTCCTTGGAAATCTAATTGGGAATTATCTGCTCACCGTGCTTTAAGTGTTCTTCACTATTTAGAATCAAAAGGTATAGAACCTCATCGCTTATGTGCGGTAGCATACGGCGAGTATCACCCTGTGGCGCCAAATGACACTCCTGAACATAAACAGTTAAATAGGCGAGTTGAGATTGTTATTATCCCCCGCACTTTTAAGAAAGTTAAAAAGGCGACGGAAAGTAATTTAGAAGAAAGAGTTTATAAGGAGGAATTAAAATGAAAAATCAACCACTATTTGTTTCTATCATTATAGGAATTATTGTTGTTTTTGTTATTGTGGGCGCTTCTTTAGTGGCAAAGTTAAGTAATGTTAATAAACTTTATAAGGAAGAGTCATTAAAAAATATGGAGTTGGCCAAGGATAATGAAAAGCTTAAAGATGAGATAGCTTCACTAAAAGAAGAGAACGAGTCTTTAAAAAAAGAAAATGATACTTTAGAGACAGTAGTAAAGGATTTAAAAGATGAGATTGCTACTAAGACATTGGAAATAGATAAACTGAAGAAACTCAATGAAGTTTTGGAGGATAAATTAAAAGAAGAGTTGATGGAAAAATCTGAATCCTCCCCGAGCGAATCCAAAAGAACGATGAGAAGAAGATAAAGGAGGGATTAAAAAGGAGTTGATTATTTAGGGGGGCTTAAGCCCCCCTAAATTTTGGAATGTGTTTTTATGAAGATACCCTATCATGTAGCAATAATTATGGATGGTAATGGGAGATGGGCGAAGAGAAGAGGGTTGCCACGTAGTTTTGGTCATAAAAAAGGGGCAGAAAGAATAAAAGATATTATCAGAGAAGCCAAGCTTTTAGGGGTAAAAATTCTTACTTTGTTTGTTTTTTCTACAGAAAATTGGAATAGACCTGCAAGGGAGATAAAACTCCTTTTTTCTTATCTTAAGGAACGTTTGGAAAAAGATAAAAAGATGCTTCTAAAAGAGAATATTAGAGTTAGATTTTTTGGGCGTCGTGATAAGGAAAGAATAGGAGAGGAATTATTGAATAAAATTAATGAGATAGAAACTGTTACAAAAGAATGTAACAGCCTTATAGTTAATATTGCTTTTGACTATGGAGGGAGATGGGATATAATTTCTGCAGTAAAGAATATAGCAAAAGACATATTGAAAAAGAAGATTTCCTTAAAAGGTATCAATGAAGAGACTTTTAGTAAGTATCTTTTTCTCTCTGATTTGCCTGAACCAGACTTACTTATTAGAACTTCAGGAGAGGTGCGCATAAGTAATTTTTTGCTGTGGCAATTAGCATATTCAGAATTATATTTTACCAAGGTGTTATGGCCTGATTTTGATAAAAAGGCTTTTAGGGAAGCAATAAGAGATTATTCAGGAAGGAAACGAAGATTTGGGAAGGTAAGTTGAGTAAAAGAACTATAACTTCTATTATTTTAATTACTCTGGGGTTTATGGCAGTTGTTTTTTATCCCCTCTGTGGTATCGTAGTAGTTTCTTTTACTGTGATTGCTCTTTATGAGTTCTTTTATATGGTAGAAAAAAAGGGGGTGAGGCTTTTTAAATCTTTAGGAATTTTAGTGGGGGGATTAATTCCTATAACTATATATTTTAAATTTAATGTGGAAGTAGGGTGGCAGTTTTTATTTGTAGTGATTGGTTTATTTGTGCTGTTTCTTCTTGAACTTACCAAGAAAGAACAGCATCAGCCTATCTTGTCTATTTCTGCTACAGTTTTTGGCATTATGTATATATCATGGTGTTTTAGTTTTGTTATCCGAATAAGACAGTTACCCGAAGGGGGATGGCTTGCAGCATTCCTTCTTCTTATTACCAAATCATCAGATGTAGGAGCATATTTATGGGGAACAAAATTTGGGAAAACTTATTTAGCTAAAAGAGTAAGCCCTAAGAAATCCTTAGAGGGTGCAGTAGGAGGGTTTCTTACTGCTGCTCTTGTGGGTTTAGCCTTTTCTTTTTTCATTAAACAATTGTTTCTATGGGAGAAACTTTTTCTTATCCTTACTCTTCCTATTATTGCCCAATTGGGAGATTTGTTCGAATCGTTAATCAAAAGAGACTGTAGAGTAAAGGATTCAGGAAAAATCTTTCCTGGTATGGGTGGGGTTTTGGATGTTATTGATAGTATTATTTTTACTGCACCGATATTTTATCTTTATCTTACAATGATGCGATAAGAAAGGCAGATAAGAAGATGGAAAGAGTATTAGTATTTGGTTCTAGTGGTTCCATAGGAAAAAGTACATTGGAAATTATAAGAAGAGATAGAGACAATTTTAAAGTATTAGGGTTGTTAGTTAATAAAAATATCGATACCCTTTATAAGCAGATAAAAGAGTTTAATCCTTTATATGTTTGTGTAGTTGATGAAAAAGCAGGAAATAGGTTAGAAGAGAGATTGCCAAAAAAAGTAAAGCTTCTAAAGGGAAATAGAGGCTTAGAAGAATTTTCCTCACTTTCCGCAGATAATTCTGTAATAGGCATAACTGGTATTTCTTCTCTTAAACCCCTTCTTATAGCTATGAAGCATTCCAAAAGAGTTGCTTTAGCTAGTAAAGAGGTATTAGTTGTTGCAGGAGAAATTGTAATAAAAGAGGCAAAAAAAAATAAAGTCAAGATTATTCCTGTAGATAGTGAAATAAATGCTCTTTTCCAGCTTTTTGGATGTATAAAGAAAACACACCTTAAAAAAATATACCTTACTGCTTCTGGAGGGCCACTTTTAGATTATGCATTTTCTAAGAATAAAAATATTACCTTGGGCATGGTTCTTTCTCATCCTACATGGCGGATGGGTAAGAGGATAACGGTAGACAGTGCTACATTGGTAAATAAAGGATTTGAAGTTATGGAGTCGCATTACCTTTTTGATTTAGATTATAAAATGATTGATGTAGTAGTTCATCGTCAGTCTTATGTTCATGCTTTTTTGGAGACTAAAGATAATATGCTCTTTTCTTGCTGGTATAAGCCGAATATGATTATCCCCATATCTTTTTCTTTATATTATCCTCATAGGTGCTCAGTTTTTAAGGAATTCAACCTTTTTTTGCCCGGTTTGAATTTATCTTTTGAGGAAGTTAATTATGAAAGATTTCCTCTTTTTAGAATAGTTTTAGAATCTGCAAAAAGAAGTGGGAACTTTCCTGTGGTAGTCAATGCTGCTGATGAATTAGCTGTAGAGTATTTTTTAAAAAGAAGGATAAAATTTTATGATATCTACCGCACGGTAGAACATATTTTTTCTCAAACAAAGAAGGAAAAAATATCCACGCTTGACGCAGTATATTTTTGGGATAAATGGGCAAGGATTAAGACTAAAGAGTTTTTAGAGAAAATATGTGGTTAATAGATATCTTAATTTTTTTAGGCGTTCTTAGTGTACTTATTATTTCGCATGAATTTGGGCATTTTATTGTAGCAAGAAGGAATGGTATAAAAGTAGAAAAGTTTTCTATAGGATTTGGTCCTGTTGTTTTTAAAGTAAAAAGGAGAGATACTATATTTTCGATATGTGCTATCCCTTTAGGAGGTTATGTGAAGTTAGCAGGAGAAGATAGAGCTTCCTGTAGGGGGAGAGAGGATGAGTTTTTTTCTAAGCCACCAGGTATTCGGGCAAAAGTAATATTTGCTGGGCCCCTTTTTAATTATTTCTTATCGTTTGTTATTCTGTGGTTTCTTTTTATAGTAGGGATGCCTTCTTTGGACACTACAGTAAATGAAGTAGTAAAGAATATGCCTGCCCACATAGGAGGGATAGAGAAAGGAGATAAGATAATTGAAGTTAATAATAGAGAAATAAAAACATGGGATGATTTGCGTCAAGAAATAGGTAATTCCCAAGGGAAAATAAGAATTACAGTATTGCGTAAGGATAGATATTTGCAATTTGAGATGTTACCTAAGGAGACAGAGACGAAAGATATTTTTGGACGGACTATTAAAAGCCGTAAGATAGGAGTTTATCCTTCTATAATAACAAAGCGGTATAATCCCTTACTCGCCTTGGTAAAAGGAGCGGGATATACCTTAAAACTTACTTTTTTAATTGTTAAGGGGTTTTATTATACTTTTACAGGAACATTACCTATAAAAGAAGCTGTGGCAGGTCCTGTGAGGCTTTTTGAGATAACTTCTAATGTTGCCCAACAGGGAGTTATAGCTCTTCTAAATTTGGTTAGTTTGATAGGGATAAGTTTAGCAATAATTAATCTTTTTCCTATTCCTATTTTAGACGGAGGACACCTTTTTCTTATTTTATTAGAGAAGTTAAGAAGAAGACCTTTAAGCGAGAAAGCAGAAAGCATCCTGACAAATATTGGTATTGTTATTATTAGTGCGATTATGTTTTTTGTTTTCTACAATGATATTATCAACATTATTTCTCGAAAAAAGTAGAGTTTAGGTATGAGGGAAAAAAGAAATAAAACAAAGGAAGTAATGATTGGAAAGTTAACAATAGGTGGCAGAAATCCTCTTCGTATAAAAGGAATGCTTAAGACTTCCACTTCTGACATAGAAGGGATATTACGAGAGGCAAAATCTTTGGAGGAAGAAGGAGTTGAAGCAATTAGATTGGCGATAAAGAATAAAACCGATATAGAAATCCTTGGTAGATTGAGAGATTTAGTATCTGTCCCTATTGTTGCTGATGTACATTTTGACTACCGCTTAGCTCTTCTTTCTATAGAAGCAGGTTTTGATGGTATAAGGCTTAATCCCTTAAATATTTTTAAGAAGAAAGAAGTAAAGGAGGTAGCCAAAGAGTTAAAAAAGGCTAAAATTTCCTTAAGAGTAGGAATTAACGCGGGCGGGTTTAAGAAGAAGTTCACTAATAATTATGTTTTAGCTAAAGAGATGGTTAAAAGAGTTTCTGATTATATTAATCTTATTGAAGGAGTAGGCTTTTTTGATACAATAGTATCTTTAAAAACGTCTAATGTTTGGTCTACTTTATTGGCAAATAAGGAGTTTGCTCGACGATTTAATTATCCCTTACATTTAGGGATTACTGCAACAGGTCCTTTTTTAGAAGGAGTAGTAAAATCGTGTTTAGGAATAGGCACAATGCTTTCAGAAGGGTTGGGAGATATTATAAGGGTTTCTCTTACTGCTCCCTCTTTTTGGGAGATAAGGGTAGCTAAGTTTATTCTACAGTTTTTAGAATTACGTAAATTTTTTCCGGAGATTATATCCTGTCCTACGTGTTCGCGTTGCGAGGTAGATTTAATGAGTATGGTAGATAAGTTTAGAGATAGGATTAGTAAAGCTGAGTTTTCTTCTTTTCCTTCTAAAATTGCCCTTATGGGATGTGTGGTTAATGGACCGGGGGAGGCTTATCAGGCAGATATTGGTATTGCTTTTGGTAAAAAAAAGGCAGTAATATTTAAAAATAATAAGATAGTAGGTTGGACAAACGAGAAAAAAGCCTTAGATGATTTGTTGGATAAGATTGGAGGGAGTATATGGAAATAGGGGAGATAAAAAGAGAAATCCGTAAAGAAGTAACATCTTTTAAATCTGATAGAGAGAAAATGGATGAAGCCTACTTGAGGAGTTTGATGGAGAGTATTTTTGAAAATTGGAAAAGGTATAAGAGAACAATTGTTGATGAGAAGACCCAGGAAAAGATAATAAGGGAGATAATAGATGATTTTCTTCATTATGGCCCTATTAGTGAATTTCTTTCTGATGTTTCTATTACGGAGATTATGATTAATGGGCCATACCGTATATATATAGAAAAGGAGGGGAGAAAATATCTTACCGAGGTAAAGTTTGATGATGAGGCTCATCTGCGTTATATAATTGAGAGAATGATTGCCCCTACAAGAAGACGTGTAGATGAATCTTTTCCTTATGCGGATTTCTCTTTGCCGGATGGTTCAAGAGTAAATGTGATTATTCCTCCTCTTTCTGTGTATGGGCCTGTTGTAACAATAAGAAAATTATCACATCTTATAAAAAATGTCGATGACCTAATACAGATGGGCACCATTGATAGACGTATGGGAGATTTTCTTGTTACCTGTATTAGGGCAAAGATAAATATTCTTTTTTCTGGCGCAACAGGAAGTGGTAAAACTACGACAGTAGAGGTTTTATCTACTTATATTGATGAAGAAGAGAGGATTGTTACTATTGAGGACGCATTAGAGCTTACTTTACATCAGGAGCATGTAGTAAGACTTCTTACCCGTCTTCCTAATATAGAAGGAAGGGGAGAAATAAGCATTCGTGATTTATTTATCAATTCTTTAAGAATGAGACCCACTCGTATTATCTTAGGAGAAATAAGAGGTTCTGAGGCTATGGATTATATTCAGGCTTTAAATAGTGGACACAGAGGGTGTTTAGCAGTGTTACATGCTTCAACGCCAGAAGATTCTATTATGCGTTTAGAAACTATGGCTCTTTATGCAGGACTTAATTTGCCCAGTTGGGCAATAAGAAAGCAGATTGCTTCAGGACTTAATCTTGTTGTTCAACACGAACAGCTTCTGGATGGTTCACGTAAGATTACCTATATTACAGAAGTTGTGGGTATTGATGAGAACAATAATGTAATTTTGAAAGATTTATTTAGGTATAATATAGAAGGTAGAAAAGATGATGGTAAGATAAAAGGTAAGTTTGTTGCTTTAGGTTTACCTTCTTTTTATGGAATGCTGAAAAAGAAAGGGTTTGATTTAAAGGAGGATATTTTTAAAGAGTAATTATGTTATTTTCTCAAGGATTTATTCCTACATTAAGGGAAGATCCCAAAAGTGCGGAATGTATGAGCCATAAGCTTATGTTAAAGTCAGGGCTTCTCTTTATGGTTTCTTCAGGGATTTACGTATATCTGCCTTTGGGACTTAAGATTTTAAGAAGAATAGAAGCTATTATAAGACGGAGAATGGATGAAGAAGGTGCAAGAGAACTTTTTATGAGTGCTCTTCAACCTATAGAGATATGGAAACAAACCGGTCGGGATAAAGATTTAGAGGAAGTTATGATTAAATTTAAGGATAGAAGAGGTAGAGAATTATGTTTAGGGCCTACTCATGAGGAAGAAATTACAGAAATTGCCAAAAGATATATATTTTCTTATAAACAGATGCCTCTTATTTTATATCAGATACAGACAAAGTTTAGAGATGAGACGCGTCCACGTTTTGGGCTAATAAGAAGTTGTGAGTTCATTATGAAAGATGCGTATAGTTTTGATGCAGATGATGTTGGTTTAGATGCAAGTTATAACAGAATGTTTAGAGCATACAGAAATATTTTTAAGGATGTGGGTCTTCAAATTATTATTACAGAAGCTGACCCTTCTTCTATGGGGGGGAGTTTTTCTCATGAATTTATGGTTCCTGCAGAGGTCGGAGAGGATTTATTGTATTTTTGTAATAAATGTAATAGATACTTCCCTAAAGGGAACAAGTGTGAAGTTTGCGAGAATGATTTGATAGAGAAAAGGACCATAGAGGTAGGACATATTTTTAAATTGGGAACAAAATATTCTTCTGCTCAAAAAGCATATTTCCTTAATAAGAAAGGAGAAAAAAAACCTATAATTATGGGTTGTTACGGTATTGGCGTAAGTAGGTTGCTTCCTGCAATAATTGAGCAGAATTATGACGATAAAGGTATTATTTGGCCTAAAGGAGTCAGTGGGTTTGATGCTACTTTAGTTTTACTGGAGAGAGAAGATAAGTTTTTATACAATGAGGCAAAAAAAATGTATGATATACTTATAAAAGGTGGCTTTGATATTCTTTTTGACGAAAGAGAAGAACCTGCAGGAGTTAAATTCCATGATGCTTATCTTATTGGAAATCCTTTTATTATTATTATAGGAAGAAAATATAAAGAGCATAAAAAATTTGAGGTGGAAGTACGCAGGAATGGCGAGAAACATTTATTTACTTCTCAGGAGTTACTTAATTTTCTAAATAAAGAATATGATATTAGATAAAGAAATATCTGATGAGATAAGAAAGAGAATTGAGGAGGTAGTTAAAGAGAGAGGTTTAGACCTTGTAGATTTTAAGATTTTTCCTCAGGGTAAAAGATGGGTTATAAGAAGTATTGTGGATTATCCTGAAGGAGGGGTTAGGATAAAGGAGTGCGTTTCGTTGAATAGAGTTATTTTTTCTATATTAGAAAAAGATATTAAATTAAAAGACTTTATTGTGGAGGTAAATTCTCCTGGCTTAGATAGACCTTTGCGAGAAGCAAGGGATTTTGTGCGTGCTAAAGGTAAAATTGTTTGTATATGGCTTAAAGAATCTTTGGGAGGAAAGACCTATCTTGAAGGAGAAATTGTTGAGGTTGAAGAGAATGCTCTTTTATTAAAAATTAAAGAGAATATATTTAAAATCCCTTTTAATATAATTGTTACTTTAAAGCAAAAGATAGCAATTAAAGAGAATGCAGGAGGATTAAAATATGAATAAAGAGTTTTTAAGTATGTTAGAGCAACTGGAAAGAGAAAAGGGCATTAGTAAAGAGGTGCTTCTTGAGGCTGTTACTCATGCTTTGACTGTAGCAGCAAAAAAGATAGCTAAAATCACTTATTCTGGGGCAGAAGTAAAAGTTGAGATAAACAGGACAAGAGGAGATATTCATGTTTACATAGGAGATAAGGAAGTTGTTTCTAAGGAGTTTGGGAGAATTGCTGCTCAGACAGCACGGCAGGTTATCATTCAGAAAATCCGTGAGGCAGAAAAGGATAATATTTATAATGAGTTTAAGGATAAAGTAGGTGATATAGTAGGGGGGGCTGTATATAGAATTGAAAAAAGAGTGGTGATTTTAGACCTTTTAGGAAAAGTAGAGGGTGTTATTCCTAAGTCATTCCTATCTCCTTTAGACAGATTTAAGATGGGTGAGCGGGTTAAGGCTTTAGTATACGAAGTTAAAAAGGAAAAGGGTGCCCAGATTATTCTTTCCCGTCGTCACGAAGGGTTGGTAAAAAAGCTTTTTGAATTAGAGGTTCCTGAAGTATATGAAGGTATTGTGGAAATAAAATCTATTGCGAGAGAAGCAGGAGAAAGAACAAAGATAGCAGTTTTCTCTAAAGACGAGAAGGTAGATTGTGTAGGTGCTTGTGTGGGTATCCGAGGTTCAAGAGTGAAGAATATTATAGAAGAACTACGGGGAGAAAAGATTGATATTGTAAGATGGAATGAAGATATAAAGGAGTTTATTAAAACAAGTTTAGCTCCTGCAGTAGTGAGTAAAATTGAGTTAGACCGTCAGAATAAGCGGGCAAAAGTTTTAGTAGCAAATGACCAATTGTCTTTAGCTATTGGGAAAAAGGGTCAGAATGTTCGTCTTGCTTCTAAGCTTGTAGGGTGGGAGATTGATGTTCGCTCCAAGGAAGTTTTAGAGGAAGAGACTAAGAAATTATCTCAAATAAAGAGCATTGGGAAAAAGATTGCCCGTGTGTTGGTTGATGCTGGCTATAGGGATATTGAAACTATAGCAAAGGCTAGCGAAGAAGAGCTATCAAAGCTTAGGGGTATAGGTAAGAAGAAAGCAAAAAGTATAATAAGAGAAGTAAAGAAAGCAAGTGGTGAGAAATGAGAATATATACTCTGGCAAAAGAATTAGGGATGGATTCTAAAGAGCTAATAGAAAAGCTTAAAGAGTTGAATTTTCCTGTAAAAAGCCATATGTCTTCAGTAGATAAAGAAACCGCAGAGATAATTAGACATGAGATAGAGGAACTTAGGAGAAAAGAGATAGAAAGCAATGTAATTGAAGTGGATTTCCCTATATCTGTTAAAGACTTGGCAGTTAAATTGAATAAGAAACCATCAGAGATACTAAAACTTCTTATAAGTAAGGGGGAGTTCGTTAATATTAATCATAATCTTGATGAAAAAACTGCCTCTGAGATTGCTTATTCCTATAAAGTAACTCTTAAGAGAAAGCCTACTTACGAAGAGATAATTTTTAAGGAAGAGAAGGAAGAAGTATTAGAAAAACGAGCTCCTATAGTTACTCTTATGGGGCATATAGACCATGGCAAGACCTCTATTCTTGATTATATAAGGAAAAGTAAAATTGTTGATAAAGAGGCAGGGGGAATTACTCAGCATATTGGAGCGTATCGTATAATTTTTAAGAATGGAGAAATCACTTTTTTAGATACGCCAGGGCACGAAGCTTTTACTGCAATGAGAGCACGAGGAGCAAATGTTACTGATATTGTAGTTTTGGTAGTAGCAGCTGATGAAGGCATAAAACCCCAGACCATTGAGGCTATTGACCATGCCCGGGCTTCAGAAGTTCCTATTATTGTAGCGATTAATAAAATAGACAAACCCAATGCGAATATTGATATGGTGAAACAACAGTTAAGTAAGTATGATTTGGTTCCTGAAGACTGGGGGGGTAAAACTGTTACTGTAGGGGTTTCTGCAAAGACAGGAGCAGGAATTGATGAACTTCTGGAAATGATTCTTCTCCAAGCCGAACTTATGGAGTTAAAAGTCTCTTATAATCGTCCTGCTATAGGAGTAGTTATTGAAGCTAAACTTTCAAAGGGAAGAGGTTCAGTAATTACTGCTTTAGTTCAACAGGGCATTCTTAAAGTAGGGGATATATGCGTTAGTGGCTTATGGTGGGGAAGAGTTAGGGCTCTTTATGATGATAGAGGAAGGAAAGTAAAAGACGCCCATCCTTCTTATCCTGTTGAGGTTATTGGTTTAAATGGAGTTCCTTCTCCTGGAGAGTATATATTTGTCGTTCCTAATGAGAAAGAAGCACGTAATATTGTAGAAAGAAGAAAAGAAGAAGAAAAGAAGATAAAGAATATTCCGCCTGTCCATTTACGCCTTGAAGATTTACATGAAAAGATAAAAGAAGAAAATCTTAAGCAGTTAAAGATTATTTTAAAAGCTGATGTAGGAGGGACGCTTGAAGCTGTGGAGGAAGCATTAAAAAAATTTTCTACCAAGGAGGTAGAGATAAATTTTATTCATAAAGGAGTAGGTTCAATTAACTATTCTGATGTTCTTTTAGCAGAAGTAAGCGATGCTATAATCGCTGGTTTTAAAGTAGATATTGAACCCCAGGCAAAGGAATTGGCACGTAGTAAGGGAATAGAAATTCGTGTTTATCAGATTGTATACGAGCTTATAAATGATGTTAAATCAGCATTGGAAGGTTTGCTTTCACCGCATTTTAAGAAGATTTTCGTAGGGAGAGCAAAAATCCTTAGAGTGTTTAAACTTTCTAAGGCAGGAGTGATTGCAGGTTGCATTGTAGAGAAAGGTAAGATTATACGGTCTTATACTTGCGAGCTTATCCGAGATAATAAAGTAGTAATAAGTAGTAAAATTGCTTCGCTTAAGAGATTTAAAGATGATGTGCGAGAAGTTTCTGAAGGAATGGAGTGTGGAATAGATATAGATTATCGTGACATCAGAGAAGGAGATTATATTGATGTTTTTATTGAAGAAAAAATAGAGAGGAAACTGCGGTAAGTTCTATGAAGAAAAAAGTTCTAAGCGGGATAAGACCAACGGGTAAACTTCATTTAGGACATTGGGCAGGCGTGCTTTCTAATTGGGTTAAAATACAAAGTGAGTATGATTGTTTCTTTATGGTTGCTGATTGGCACGCCCTAATGAGTGAGTATAAGAATTCTTCTAATATAAAAGAAATTATTTGGGATAATGTTGCTGACTGGATTGCCTGGGGGATAGATCCTGATAAATCTGTAATTTTTGTTCAGTCTGATATTAAGGAACATTTAGAGTTATTTCTATATCTTTCTTTATTTACTCCCTTAGGATGGCTGTCAAGGTGTCCTACTTTTAAGGAGCAAATAAAACAGCTTAGAGATAAAGAAATAAACACCTATGCTTTTTTGGGGTATCCTGTTCTTCAGGCTTCAGATATTCTTATTTATAAAGCTGATTATGTTCCTGTAGGCGAAGACCAACTTCCTCATTTAGAAATTACGCGTGAGATTGCCCGACGATTTCATACTCTTTATCGGCGTGAAATATTTATTGAACCCCAGCCTCTTTTAACAACCAGTGCCAAACTGTTGGGTATTGATGGGAGGAAGATGAGTAAAAGTTATAATAATTTTATTGCCTTAGATGAGGAAGACTTTTCTATTGAAAAAAAGGTACTTTCTATGTTTACCGATTCTTCTCGTTTGAGAAAAAAAGACCCGGGGCATCCTCAAATCTGCAATGTTTATCACTATTATAATGTGTTTTCTCCTCTTAAAACAGAGGAAGTATATAAATGGTGTGTTAATTCCCAGAAGGGCTGTAAGGAATGTAAAAGGATTTTATCTCAAATACTTATAGAGATTATAAGTAAAAAAAGAAAGAAAAAGAAAGAAATAATGGAAGATAGTAAATTCATTACTCATCTTTTAGAGAAAGGCGCAGAGAAAGCAAGAAAAATCGCTATAAATACTTTAGAAGAGGTTAAAAAAATTGTGTTAGGATAAAGATGAAAATACGTTTGGATATTTTTGAGGGTCCTTTAGATTTACTGATTTATCTTATAAAAAAGAACCATCTTAATATCTACGATATTCCTGTAGCTTCTGTGTGTGAACAGTATTTGCAATTTTTAGAACTTATGAAACTTCTTGATATAAACATTGCTTCTGAATATATGGTTATGGCAGCAACTTTAATTAATATAAAATCTAAAATGTTACTTCCTAAAGAAGAGACTGCCACTGAGGAAGAAGCTGATCCAAGAGAGGAGCTAGTGAAAAAGCTCCTTGAATATCAGAAATTTAAAGAAGTGGCAAATTACCTTAAAGAAAAAGAGAAAGAGCGTCTTAAATACATAACACGAGAAGCAAGCGAGTTTATAGAAAGCGAGGAAATTTATTTTGAGGCTTCTGTTTTTGACCTTATTAATGCTTTTAAAACTGCTCTCAAGGATGTACCTAAGGAGATATTCTTTGAGGTTGTTAAAGATGAGTTTACTGTAGAAGAAAAAATCCATGATATCTTACATATTTTGCTTATAAAAGAAAGAGTTTCCTTAAGTGAATTGTTTAATTCCGCTCGTAGTAAAATGGAAATTGTAGTTATATTCTTGGCAATATTAGAGCTTATAAAGTTGAAAGAAATTATGGCTATTCAGAAGGAATTATTTGCTCCTATCATGGTGGTTAGAAGAGACCGGTTAGAAAGTGTAGTTTGATAAAAGGCGATGTCTGAAGAACGGCTTGTTGATTATTTTAAGGAGAACGAAGAGGAAAAGATAATCAATCTATCTTTAAGGCCAAGGACTCTTGAGGAGTTTATAGGTCAGCATAATATTATTTCTTCTTTAGAAATTGCTATAGAGGCAGCAAAAAAACGTAATGAGCCCTTAGAACATACTCTTTTATCGGGGCCACCTGGATTGGGAAAGACTTCTTTAGCTTACTGTATTGCCCATAATATGGGAACAAAAATTACTGCTACAAGTGGGCCAGCCATTGAACGGGCAGGCGATTTAGTAGGAATCCTTACTAATTTAGAAAAAGGAGATATTCTTTTTATTGATGAAATTCATCGTCTCTCGCGGGTGATAGAAGAATTTTTGTATCCCGCAATGGAGAATTTTCAGATTGATTTTATCGTAGATAAAGGACCATACGCTAAGAGCGTAAAATTCAACCTTAAACCATTTACCCTTATTGGCGCTACTACTAAAAAAGGTATGCTCAGTGCTCCTTTAAGAGGAAGATTTGGTTTGTTTTTTGATTTCGATTTTTATCCGCCCGATGATTTAGTTGTTATTGTAGAAAGAAACGCAAAGCTTTTAGAGGTGGATATTGATAAAGATAGTGCTTTTGAAATAGCACGGCGGTCACGGGGCTCTCCCCGTATTACCAACAGGCTCTTAAGGCGTGTAAGAGACTATGCTCAGGTTAAAGCTAAGGGCAAAATAACTTTTTCTGTTACTAAGAAAGCTTTGGATAAAGTTCAGATTGATGAGGAAGGGTTGGATTCTTTAGATAGAAAATATATTTTTTCTATAGCCCAGCTTCATAAAGGAGGGCCTGTGGGGATAGAAGCAATAGCAGCTACTTTGGGAGAAGACAAAGATACTTTAGAGGATGTAGTTGAGCCCTATCTTTTAAAGAAAGGGTTTATAAAACGTACTCCTAGAGGGAGGGTAGTTGCAGAGAAGGCTTATAAGCATCTAAACTTACCTTTTTCTAAAGAGATTCAGAAAGAATTATTTTAAAATAGATAGTTTTTCAATAATCTAAATAATATAGAAGAATGGACAGCATTGGTAAGCTTTTTATTTTCATTGGTGTGCTTATTTCTCTGACAGGAGTGATTTTGCTTCTTTTGTCTAAGACCCATATTCCCTTAGGAAGATTACCGGGGGATATTTTTATTCAGAAGAAAAATTTTACATTTTACTTTCCTCTCACTACCTCAATAATTGTAAGTGTAGTATTAAGTATAGTGTTTTATTTTATCTTTCGTTTCCATCGTTAATCTTTTTCTATTTAGTTAAAAGATGTTTAAAATTATAAAAGAATGCAGTAAAACAAAAGCGCGATTAGGAATTTTTAAGACCGCTCATGGTATTATAAAGACCCCTGCTTTTTTCCCTGTAGCAACACAGGGAGCAGTGAAGGGGATTTCTCCCCGTGATTTAAATGAGATAAATGTAAGTGGTCTCTTAGTTAATGCTTATCATCTTTACTTAAGACCGGGCGTAGAGATTGTAGAGAAACAAGGAGGTATTCATAAGTTTATGAGTTTTTATGGTTCTATATTAAGTGATAGTGGAGGATATCAGGTGTTCAGTTTGGCACGCTTACGCAGAGTAGAAGATAAAGGGGTCACATTTCAATCGCACATTGATGGAAGCAATCATTTCCTTTCTCCCCAGGATATTATGGATATACAGTTAAGGTTGGGGTCAGACATTGTTGTGCCGTTAGATGAATGCATTAAGAATCCTTGTGATAAAGAAAGTGCTTCTGTTGCTGTAAAGAGGACAATTATGTGGGCAGAAATTTCTCGGGATATATTTGAGAAGAGAAGAAATAAAAATGTAATGTTTTTCGGCATTTTGCAGGGCTCTATATTTTGCGACCTAAGAGAAGAGTGCATAAAAAAAATTACTGCTTTAAGTGTAGATGGTGTTGCCATTGGAGGGTTGAGTGTAGGAGAAGAAGAAGCAAAGCGATACCATATTCTTTCTTTTATAAATGATAAGTTAGAGAAAAAATATTTAAAGTATTTTATGGGATATGGTCGACCCCAAGATATATTAGAGGCAGTAGAAAGAGGAGTTGATTTATTTGATTGTGTGGTACCCACACGCTTCGCACGCACAGGTACAGCATTTACTAAGGAGGGTAAAATTGTCATAAGAAATTATCCTTTTGTTGAAGATTGTTCTCCTATTGATGAAGAGTGCAGGTGTTATGTATGTAGTAACTTCACAAGGTCTTATATTCGTCATCTTATAAATGCAAAAGAAATTTTGGGAATAGAACTTCTTACTTATCATAATATATGGTGGTATAATAATTTTATGAAGAAGATAAGAGAATCTATAGAAGAGGGTAGGTTTTTTGAGTTTAAGAAGGAATTTCTTAGTAGATTTAAAGATAATTTCCAGAGATGATAATAGATGTAATTACAATATTTCCTGAGATGTTTAGGCCTGTTTTAGAAGAGTCTATTATAAAAAGGGCTAAAGAGAAGGGATTGGTTAAGATAACAGTGCATAATTTAAGAGATTATTCTGATATTCCTCATAGAAAAGTTGATGCTCCCAGTTTTGGAGGAGGACCAGGTATGGTTTTAAGGCCGGAGCCTATATTTAAAGCAGTAGAGTCTATTTTGGGGTGTGAGGTTTATCCTTCCAAAAAGAAGAATAAGAAAAAAAGAGTTGTTTTTTTTACGCCACAAGGTAAAATTTTAACTCAAAAGATAGCACGTAAATTTCTAAGATACGAACAACTGCTCCTTATCGCAGGTAGATATGAAGGTATTGATGAGCGTATAAGAAGATATGTAGTAGATGAGGAAATTTCTTTAGGCGATTATATATTAAGCGGAGGGGAATTGGCAGTAATGGTGTTTATTGATGTTTTAGTGAGGTTAGTCCCCGGAGTTTTGTCTTCGGCAGATTCTGTAGTAAAAGAAAGTTTTGAAGGCGGGTTACTTGATTACCCTCATTATACACGGCCCCGTGAGTTTAGAGGTCTTAAGGTTCCCAGCGTTTTATTATCAGGAGACCATAAGAAAATAGAAACTTGGAGGGGAAAAAAAGCTTGGGAAAGAACCAGAAATCGTCGCCCTGATCTCTTAAAAAATTCCTAAAGTGTATGATGTTAGAGATTCGTAAATTAAGTGCTTATTTTGTAATCTTCAGTATGTTTTTAGAGATAGTTTTTAAATTCAATATAAAAGCGGGAAGTAAAGTTTTTGGTGAGAAGGCTAAATGTGCAGTAAACAGTAAGGAGGTTTCTTATGGCTAAACTTGCCCAAATAGAAAAGGAATTATATGAGCAGTTTAAAAGAGATTACCCTGTTTTTAAACAGGGTGATATGATTAAGGTTTATTACAAGATAAGAGAAAAAGATAAAGAAAGAATTCATCCCATTGAAGGTGTAGTAATAAAGATTCAAGGGGCATTGCATCGTAAGTCTTTTACCTTGCGAAGGATATCTTTTGGTGAAGCATACGAGGTAACATTTCCTTATTATTCACCTAATATTGATAAAATTGAAGTGGTAAAGCCATCAAGAAGAAAGCCTCGGCGGGCTCGCCTTTATTACTTAAGAAAAAGAATAGGAAAGAAAGCATTTATTACATAAGTGATTTATAAAGTTGAATAAGATGATTGTGGGTGTTGATGAGGCAGGAAGAGGCCCCTTGGCGGGTTGTGTAGTGGCATGTGCTCTTTATATTAAAAATAAAATTGATTTACCTATTAGAGATTCTAAGAGCCTTTCCTTATTTAAACGAGAATTTTTCTTTGAGCAATTTAGAGATAAGGTTGATTTTTCTGTAGGTATAGCAACACACCAGGAGATAGACAAATATAATATATTAAAGGCTACTTTTTTTGCTTTTGAGAGAGCAATTGGTTCTTTAATTAAAAGTAATCCTTATCTTAAACCATCAACATTTATAATAGACGGCAATAATTTTGACACCACCCTGCCTATAACCTATCATTGCATTGTTAAAGCGGATAAGACAGTTAAGGAGGTTGCTTTAGCTTCTATTGTGGCAAAGCTCTTTCGTGATTATCTTATGAGTGTAGCCCATTTTTGTTTTCCTGAGTGGAATTTTAGAAAGCATAAAGGTTATCCTACTGTTGAACATTTTGGATACATAAGAAAATATAGTTTTTCTCCTTTACATAGAAAAACTTTTATTAGATGTCCGTCAGAGAAAAAGGTAACTATTACGAGCTAAAAGCATGCCAGTATCTTGAGCTTAAAGGTTATAAGATAATAGAGACTAATTTTAGGACAAGGTGGGCAGAGATAGATATTATTGCCAGAGATAAAAACTATATAGCCTTTGTTGAAGTTAAAGGGAGAAGAAAAAACTCACTGGTCTCAGGATTTGAAGCTATAGATATAAACAAACAGAAAAAAATAGAAATAGCAGCAAAAATATATTCCCAAAAGCGCCCTTCTTTTTTTTACCGTTTTGATGTTTTAAGTATAGAGGAGGGTAATAGTTTTAGAAAATACGATTTAATAAAAGGAGCTTTTTATTTAAATGAAAAAAGGAATATATAAATGAAGTATAAAGGATTATTTACACAATATATTAATGATTTAGCGCAAAAGACACCTACTCCTGGAGGAGGAAGTGCAGGGAGTTTAATTTTTTGCATAGGAGTCTCATTAATTCAAATGGCAGTAAATTTTAGCATAACTAGAAAAAATAAAAAAAGATTAAAGAGGGCAATATTTATTTTTGACAAGGAGAAAGAAAAGATTTTTTCCTATATTGATTTAGATGGAGAGATATTTAATAAAGTTATAAAAAGTAAAGGGAGCTTAAGAAAAAAATTTGTTAAAGATTTAGAAAATATAACTTTTGAATTAGGAAAAAGTTGTATTAAAATACTCTTAAAGGCTAATAAGATTGAATTTTTAATAAAAACAAATATTCTTAGTGATTTTTATATTGGTTGCAAATGCATTAAAGTAGCACTGTTTGCTTCTGTAAAAAATATGGAGGCAAATGAGGGCTTTTTCTTTCTTAAAAGCAGAAGAAAAATAAATTATTTAAAAAAATATTTAAATAAAATTAGATGAGAAAGATTTTAACTGCCCACAGTATTGTAAGAAAAATAAAGAAGAGACTTTTAAAAGAAAGAGGGAATTTTTCTAAATTAGCTTTAGCATCCGTTATAGCGAAAGATGAGCCCGCAACACATTCTTACTGTATTGCTCAAGAGAAATGGTCAAAGCTTTTGAATGTAGATTATCATAAAATACAAATTAAATCTGGCGTATCCTTTAAGGAAGCATTAAAAATAATAGAGGACTTGAATAGTAAGGATTTTCAAGGGATTATAATCAATAAACCATTGCCTCGTGAGTGGGATGAGTTTTCTTTATTGGAGAGGATTGATGTAAGAAAAGATATCGAAGGGCTCAATCCTTATAATCTTGGCAGAGTATTTTTTAATAAAGCTATTTTTGTGCCTCCTACGGTTTTAAGTGTTTTAGAGCTCCTTAACTTAAGTAAATGCGAGGTGTATGGGAAGAATATAGTGATTGTAGGGTTTTCTAATATTTTAGGAAAACCCTTAAGTATCATTCTTGCTGATAGACTTGCTACGGTTTCTGTAACTCACATAGGAACTTTTGAGGCAAAAAGACTCCCTTTTTATGTAAGTAATGCTGATATTCTTATAACTGCTGTGGGGAAACCCCATTTTATTAAAGGAAGTTGGATAAAAGAAGGGGCGATTGTTATTGATGTGGGTATAGGCAAGTTAAAAGGTAAATTAGCAGGAGATGTGGAGTTTAAAGAAGCTTGCAAAAGAGCTTCTTTTATTACTCCTGTGCCTGGAGGAGTAGGAGTATTAACTGTGGTTTTTCTTTTTTCCAATTTGTTAAAAGCAGCAAAATTTCAAGAAAAAGATAGTTAAAAAGAAAGGGGTTAAAATAATGAATTTTAGAAAAAAGATAGAAAATGGAAAGTTTACTTTTACTGTAGAGATAGAACCTCCTAAAGGAACTGATGTTTCTTATATTTTAGAGAAACTAAATTTTCTTAAAGATAAGATTGATGCCTATAATGTTACAGATATGCAGAGTTCTGTAATGCGAATGAGTTCTTGGGCAATGGCAGTAAAGTTAAAAGAAAAAGGTTTTGAGCCGATTTTACAGCTTACCTGTCGAGACAGAAACATTTTAGCTTTACAGGGAGATTTATTAGGGATAAGTTTATTTGGTATAAATAATGTGCTTCTTCTTACAGGAGATACCCCTTCGGTAGGAGACCACCCTTCTGCGAAAGCTGTTTTTGATTTGAGTTCTGTAGAGCTTATAAAATTGGCTAAGAAGCTAAATTCTGGTTTTGATTATTCTGGTAATACGCTTAAAAGTAAGCCGGATTTTTTTATAGGAGCTGTACTTAATCCTTTTAGCAAAGATATAAATAAAGAAATAGCTAAGCTGGAAGAGAAGATAAAGGCAGGAGCTTTATTCTTTCAAACGCAACCTATTTTTAATGTGGATAGGTTTTATTCTTTTATTAAAAAAGTTTCCTATCTGCGGCCTAAAATAATAACAGGAGTAATGTTTCTTAGAAGCTATCAGTCAGCATGTTACCTCAATGATAAAATAGAAGGCATAGAAATACCAGATGAATATATCAAAGAGTTAAAAAATAGCAGTAATTTTAAGGAGGAAATGGTTAAAATAATAAGGAAGATAATATCTGATTTGAGGACTATGTCTTGTGGTATCCATATTATGCCTTTAGGTATGTATGAAAGAGTATTAGAGATTATAGATTAATATTTTTTGTCGAGGATGAATAGTATATGTATTATTGGCGCAGGAGAAGGAGGAGTTAATTTTATAAAAGAAGTCCGTAAGCTAAATAGTGATATTTCTTTAAAGCTTATAGATAAAAGAGATAAGTATTTTAAGAGGAAGGATGTTTTTAGTTATTGGGCTTCTCTTTCTAAATTAGAAGTAATATCTTTAGATGGTTTTTGTAAAGAGTATTCTGTAGAATTTATCCAAGCAAAAGTAGAGCGTATAAATCCCAACACCAAGAGAATTTTTTTAAAGGATAGTCCTTCAATTGAATTTGATACTTTGATTATCGCCAGTGGATTAAGCTCTAAAGACATTTCTATCAAAGGAGATTTTAAGGGCGGATTTTATTATCTTTCGGATATCTCTCCTATAGAGATAAAAGATTATCTTAAGATTTCTTCTGATATCCTAATTTATACATCTACTTCATTAGGATTACAGTTGGTGTTGTTTCTTTCTCTTCTTCAGAAAGAGATAAAGTTGATAGCTGATAATTTGGATTTTTTAGGCAGTTATAAAGAGCGTTTTTATAATTTATTCAAAGAAAAAAATATTGATGTGTATTGTGGGGTATCTGTGGAAGAAATAATTGGAGAGACTCTGGTTAAAGCAGTGCGAATTTCTTTGCCTAAAGTATTTTCCTCTCAGCTTGTGTTTGTTGATAGTGGTTTTAGCCCCAATAGAAATTTCTTTGATGAAGAAGTTACTCCCCGTAATGTTTTCTTTTCTCCCTACAGGGATATATATTTTTTAGGAGATGTAAATAGTTTAAATATAGATAAAGAATATTTCTTTATTGACAACTTTAAGGAAACACAGATACAGGCAGTATCTTTGGCTAAGATGCTTATTTTAGATATACCCTGCGATTACACCCGCCACATTGCTGATGCTTCTAAAAAAGAGAAATATCTTGAGCAACTACTGCAGACAATTACATTACGTCCTTAATCTTACCTTAATCTATAATCTATTATGCAATTACGGTGAAAAGTCTGATGTTGAAAAGATGTATTTTTGAATTACATCTTTTAAAAACATAAGACAGTATTGTCAAATTCCTCCTTAATTTTCGGGCGTCTGGCGGAGTACATTTTTACATTTCCTTTTGGTTTCTATTTTCAACGTATGAGTATTAATACAATAAGTGCTTGATTTTAATGGGAATGTGTAATAGTATAATATTATTTCTACCACGGGAATAAAAAGGAGTATTATATTTTTAATAAAGGGGAGGAGAAATGGCAGAGTGGATTGGTATAGGAAAACGGGCAAGACGGTGTTATGGTTTTGATGAGATAGCCCTTGTTCCGGGAAGAGTGACTATAAATCCTGACGAAGTAGACCCTTCGTGGGAATTTGCTGGCAGACGGTTTAGTGTGCCAATTATGGCAGCAGCAATGGATGGGGTTGTAGATGTTAAGTTTGCTATCCAGATGTCTCGCCTGGGGGGGGTTGCCGTTCTAAACCTTGATGGTGTGCAAACCCGCTATGAGAACCCTGATGAAGTTTTAGAACAGATATCTCGTGCTACTCCTCATGAAGCTACCAATCTTATTCAGAAAATTTATACCGCTCCCATTAAAGAGAAACTCATTGGTCGGCGTGTTGAGGAAATAAAGAAAGCTAAGGGGTATGCTGCAGTAAGCTGTATTCCTCAAAATGCCTCTCGTTTTGCTACAATTGCCCAGGATGCAGGTGCAGATTGTTTTGTTGTTCAATCTACTGTTACTACAGCTAAGCATATATCCCGTAAATATAAGCCTTTAGATCTTACTAAGTTTTGTAGAGAACTTAAGATACCTGTTATCATTGGTAATTGTGTAACCTATGATGTTACATTAGAACTTTTAGAGACAGGTTGTTCTGCTCTTTTAATTGGGGTAGGACCAGGAGCAGCATGTACTACAAGAGGAGTTTTAGGGATTGGTGTCCCTCAAGTTACTGCTACTATAGATGCTGCTTCGGCGCGGGATTTTTATTATAAGAAAACAGGGAAATATATTCCTATCATTACTGATGGAGGTATGCGCAAAGGAGGGGATGTTTGTAAAGCTTTTGCTTCTGGTGCAGATGCAGTTATGATTGGTTCTGCTTTTGCTCGTGCAGAAGAAGCTCCGGGAAGAGGATTTCACTGGGGAATGGCTACTTCTCACAGTAATCTCCCACGAGGCACACGAATTGAGGTTGGGGTTTCAGGGAGTTTGGAGCAGATACTTTTCGGCCCTGCAGATGTAGATGATGGTTCACAGAATCTTATGGGAGCTTTAACTACAAGTATGGGGGCATTGGGAGCAAGTAATATTAAAGAGATGCACTTTGTAGAAATGATAATTGCTCCTTCTATCCAGACAGAAGGAAAGATTTTTCAGGTTGTTCAGCGTGTAGGAATGGGGAAATAGTAGATATAGCGGATAGCGGTTAGCGAATAGAGGATAGCGAATAGTGAATAGTTTATAGTTGTTAGCTGTTAGCTCATAGTAAATATAAAGATTTAAATCAAGAACTAAGAACTAAGAGCTAAGAGCTAAAAGTGTGACCTTGTGACTTGGTGTCCTGGTGACCTTTATGTTAGAGTGTAGGGTATAGCGTATAGCGAATAGCGGTTAGCGGATAGCGATTAGCGGATAGTATGACAATGTATGACTATCGACCATCGACCATTGACTATAGACCATTGACCATTATATGACGTGGAACGAAACGATATAATGAGGTGAGGCGAAGCCGAACAGGTTTCTGTGTTAATCTGTTTTTCATCTGTGTTAATCTGTGTCTAACGTGTGACTTGGTGGCCTTTTGGTATGATGCCTCTGTGCTAATCTGTGTTCTTTGTTCTGCGATAATCTGCGTATAGACATGAAGGATACAATTGTAATTTTAGATTTTGGTTCTCAATATACCCAGTTAATTGCTCGAAGGGTGCGAGAACTTAAGGTTTTTAGCGTAATTTTCCCTTGCAATGTGTCATTAAAGCGCATCCGGGAGTTGAATCCTAAAGGAATAATTCTCTCTGGTGGTCCTCATAGTGTTTATGAAAAAGGAGCCCCTATTCTTAAAAAAGAAATTTTCAAGCTCAAGATTCCTATTCTTGGAGTCTGTTATGGGATGCAGATTATGATGAGAACTTTAGGGGGGAAAGTGAAAGAGGCGAAAAAAAGAGAATATGGCAGAGCAGTAATGTATATTGATAACCACAAGGATTTATTCTTTTCTTTACCCGCAAAGATTGTTTCTTGGATGAGCCATGCTGATAGAGTAGAAGTTTTACCTGAAGGGTTTTCTGTCCTTGCCCACACTTCTAACACTCCCTTTTCTGCAGTAGGAGACCCTAAAGCAAAGTTTTATGGCGTGCAGTTTCATCCCGAGGTAGTTCATACAGAGCATGGGTTACAAATAATTTCTAATTTTCTTTTCCGTATCTGCGAGTGTTTTGCAACGTGGCAGTTAGAGGATTTTATAGAAAAGAAAATCAAAGAGATAAAAAGGCGAGTAAAAAAGAGCAGAGTTATTTTAGGATTAAGTGGGGGAGTAGATTCTTCTACTGCGGCGGTTCTTGTCCATAAAGCAATAGGTAAAAGATTAAACTGTATCTTTGTTGATAACGGCCTTTTGCGTAAGAACGAACGCAAGAATGTTGTGAAAGTATTTAAAAATAATTTTAAGATGAACCTCCATGTTGCAGATGCAAGCAATCGTTTTCTCAAAAAACTTTCTAAGGTAACTGATCCTGAGGAGAAGAGGAAAATCATTGGCCATGAGTTTATAAGAGTGTTTGAAGAGGAAGCAAGAAAAGTTAAAGGGGCCCGTTATCTTGTTCAAGGCACACTTTATCCGGATGTAATTGAGTCAGTATCTTTTTACGGGGGGCCTACCTCTCGAATAAAGTCGCACCATAATGTAGGGGGTTTACCCAGTAAGATGAAACTTAAACTGATTGAACCTTTTCGCGAACTTTTTAAAGATGAAGTAAGGGAAATAGCGAAAATTTTAGGTTTACCCGATGAGATTGTGTGGCGTCAACCTTTTCCTGGTCCGGGTTTGGCAGTAAGAATCTTGGGAGAGATTACCTCTGAACGGTTAAGAATCTTAAGAAATTCCGATGCAGTTCTTGAGAAAATCATCCAAGCAAAAGGTTTCTATAGAAAATTATGGCAGTCTTTTTGCATTTTACTTCCTTTAAAAAGTGTAGGAGTAATGGGAGATAAACGAACTTATGAATATGTAATTGCTATAAGGGCTGTAGAGAGTGTAGATGGAATGACTGCGGATTGGGCAAAGCTCCCTTACGATGTTATGACTGTCATTGCTAATCGAATTATTAATCAGGTACGGGGAGTAAACCGTGTGGTCTTTGATATCAGTTCTAAGCCTCCTTCTACTATTGAATGGGAATAGATAGCGCATAGGGTATAGTATATACTAAAACGCTAGACGCTAAACCCTAAAGCTGACATATATAGCACTTAATACGCAGTAGAATATAACTATAGATTGATTATGTCCAAATCAGATTTTGTAATTACAGGAATGGGAGTAGTTTCCCCCTTGGGGGTAGGGAAAAATTCTTTCTGGCAGGCACTAATAGATGGTAGAGATGGTATAGAAGAAATTTTTTCATTTGATACATCAAGATTTTCTGTGCATAAAGGCGCAGAGATAAAAAATTTTGATGCCCGAAGTTATTTAGGTCAGCGCGGATTAAGAAATTTAGACCGTGGTACTCTTTTTCTTCTCGTGTCAGCAAAAGAGGCAATAGAAGAAGCAAAGATAGTGGTTAATGAGAGTACTACCGATGATATTGGCGTTTCCACAGGTACTAATTTTTCTCATCTGTGGCCAATATTAGAGTTTGACCGGGAGGTGTTTACTGAAGGGATTGAATTTGCCAGTCCTGGTCTTTTTCCTTCTACAGTGATTAATGCTGCTTCTTCTATGGTTTCTATAAAATTTAACATTCAGGGTTTTAATACCACTGTTACCACTGGTTACACTTCTGGTTTAAGTGCGTTAGATTATGGAATAGATGCACTTTCTGTAGGGAACGCAAAAGAAGTACTTATAGGAGGAGTTGATTCTTTAACTTTTTCTTTGTTTTTTGGGTTTCATAAACTGGGATATATGGCAGGGATTAAAGGAGAAGCGCTTATGTGCCCTTTTGATAAGCGGAGAAATGGCCCTCTTTTGGGGGAAGGGGCAGGTGTTTTATCTGTAGAGAGTGAAGAATCAGCAAAGAAAAGAGGGGTTATGCCTTTAGCATACATAAAAAGTGTAGCCAGCTATTTTGATGCTTATAAAATTGGGAAAGTTCATCCTCAAGGATTAGGTCTTGAGAAAGCCATAAGAGAAGCTTTTGATAAAGCAGGTATGTCAATTAGCAATATTGATTATATAGCAAGTTGTGCCAATTCTTCTTTTGATGTAGATGCAATAGAGGTTAAGGTTTTAAAGAAGATTTTTGGTAAAAGAACAAGACAAATACCCGCAAGCTCTATAAAATCAATGCTTGGTGAGGCATTTTCTGCTTCGGGAATTTTTCAGATTATTGCCTCTGTCTTAGCTATGCACAATGGGATACTTCCTCCTACTATTAACTATAAGGTCCCCGATTCTTTCTGTGATATTGATTGTGTGCCTAATAAGGCCCAGAAAAAGGATGTTTGTAGTGTTTTGGTTACTTCTTTTGGCCCTGGTGGGTACAACAGCGCCTGTATTCTGGAGAAAGCACCTTTTCCAACCGCGTAGGTTAGAAACGCTATCCACTATTTCTTCAATTTCTAATTAAAAATTATTTCATTGAAAATTTAATAAAAATTAAAAATTAGAAACTCTCTTAGAATCAGTAATGTTACATTTTAAGCATTGCTTATTTTGTAACATAAGCCTATCCGTATTC
>CAZWON010000008.1:0-44515 GCA_964635565.1 uncultured Planctomycetia bacterium | reverse complement strand
AGGAGGTCTCTTCTTTCTTTCCATCTCTTTTTACAGGAATTTTAGTACATTACCTGCGAAATATATAGAAATAAATAGAAATTTATTGAAATATGCTTCGCGAAATAGATGGAAATTTGTAGAAATTGATAGAAATTAAAAATTAGACAAATGAAGAACCCCACCCTTACAGGTGGGGAACTTCAGCAAACTTAGAATTTTTTTTAAAACATTATTGTTTCAAACGTTATTGTATCAGCTTAACCTTTATTTTGTCCGCAAAGATTTACCACCTATAAAAACATAAGCTAAGATTACAAAATAAATGCTTAATTTTGGACATCAGGCGCTGGACCTCTAAATTTATCTCAATTTCCTTAACGAATTATGTGATTTAAGTAGAAAAGAAAGTTTAGAATAAAAAAGTAAGAGGAAAATAATATTGGGTTTCCAGCATCTATTTCTCTTCGTTAAATCCTAATGCAGAAAATATCTTCTTCAAAGAAAAAGCATCAGGAAAAAAGAGAAATAATCCTCCAAAAGCAATCTCTTTTACCCGCAAATCTGTTTTAATAAAAAGAGCCTCTTCAGAATGTTGAGCAAGCTGAACGAAAATAAAATCTAAAAGAGCAGCAACCATATCTAAAGCCAAAGAAGGAACACCATAAAGAATATTCAATCCTGTAATATCACTAAGGGCATTCATATAGGCTCCTACCACAATATTAGTTGTCTCCTTCAAAGATGACTGAAAAAGCGCATCATCAAAATCTATCTCCGCAGGTTCTTTATCTAAAAGCGTTGCTCCTAATATCCTAGCCTCTGAAGGAGATAAGAGAAAAAGAATCCTACCTCCCACATCACCTTCTAATCCTGTATCAAGGACAAAAAAACTCTCCTCAGGGTCTCCTAAAATCTTATCAAGTGCCTCTAAAGGAATAAGTTTTGTCTGAGGAAGCGTAATTTCTACTTTCGTATTTAAAAGATCAGCTAATGCGGTTGCTGCTCTACCTGCTCCAATCGTCCCAATTTCTCTTAAAACATCCAACTGATTTAAAGAAACTCTCTCCTCATCCATTACCCCACCATCCTTATTATCTCACCAGCAATATCAGAAAGGGCTAAAACTTTATCTGATAAACCTGCCTCAGTTACCACTTTGGGCATTCCATATACTATAGAGGATTCTTCATCTTGAGTAATTACTGTTCCTCCTTTTTCTTTTATTTTCTTCGCCCCTTCTAAACCATCCTTTCCCATTCCTGTCAATATAACCCCAATAGTATTTTCTCCAAATAGCTCTGCAAATGAACCCATTGTAACATCTGCCGAAGGTCTTACATAATTAACAAAAGGAGCCTCATCCAATCGAATACGAAATCTATTCCTCTCTTTTTCTCCTAGTTTTTCTACTATCATATGAAAACCGCCGGGAGCAACATAACCTGCTCCTTTTAAAACCATATCTCCATCTTCAGCTTCTTTAGTCTTTATCTGAGAATACCAAGAAATTCTCTCTGCAAAATTCTTAGTAAACCCTTTAGGCATATGTTGAACAATCAAAAAAGAGGCATTAATATTAGAAGGAATCTTTTGCATTAACTCTATAATTGCTCTAGGACCACCTGTAGAAGCAGCAATTACTACTGCCTTTTTAATTGCTACGGCTTCTTCTACTACAGGTATCCCTCTAAAATTAGCAAGATAACTATCAATGTTAATGCCTGATACTATTTTTACCTTGGAAATAATCTCTTCCTTAAAATTATACAAATCCAAAGAAATCTCTCCACTAGGTTTGGGAATAAAATCTACTGCCCCCAATTCCAGTGCTTTCATTGTAATTTCTGCCCCTTTCTGAGTATAAGCAGAAAGCATAATTATCCGTGTAGGGAACCTACTCATTATTTCTTTCAAAACTATAAGTCCATATACATCAGGAAGATTAATATCTAAGGTGACAACATCAGGGTTTAATTTAGGAATTTTCTCCAAAGCTTCCTTCCCCTTAGAGGCACTCCCTACTACTTCAAACTGAGAATCAGAAGAAAAAATATCTAATATAACTTTTTGCATCAAAATAGAATCTTCTACTATAAAAATCCTTATCTTCTTCATGTCTCTTTTACGCCGTGAAAAAGTGTTTTAACTCTAACCTTACCTGTTGCCAAATAAAGCTCCACAGTTCTTCCATAATTACCTCCTGTATCCTCAGCAACAATCTTTATCTTTAAAGAAGAAAATACCTCTTTAGCCTTCTCTACATTTTTTACTCCTATATTAAAAGGACTATCATAAGGTATCGCACTAAACATATGACCCCCTCCAAACACCTTCGCCATAAGAGAACTTACTCTACAATTTCTCTTGGTAAATTCTTTTATCATCAACTCAATAACAGAATTGACGAACTTAGCAGGATTAGTCTTTACCTTTGCTTTATGGATATCAGGAAGCATAGGATGAGCTAACCCTCCGATTCTCCTTATAGGGTCATACAACGTAATCCCTACACAGGATCCTAAACCACGTGTAATAAGGATATCTGGTGCAGAGGATATTTTTACCTCCGCCATTCCCACTTCAATAATTCTCCCTTCTCTCTTTGTCTCCATTTCAGATAAAAATGGTTATTCCCCTAAGACTCTTCTTATTGCTTCAACTACTCGGGAAGGTTGAAAAGGTTTTACAATAAAATCTTTAGCTCCTGCCTGAATAGCCTCTACCACTAAAGCATGCTGGCCCATCGCTGAAACCATAATGATTTTAGCCTCAGGATTTATTTTTATAATTTCTTTCACTGCACCAATCCCATCGATTTCTTCCATCTTAGGCATAACAATATCCATAGTTACAATGTCAGGTTTAAGCTCCTTATACTTTTCCACGGCATCCTTACCATTATCCGCTTCACCTACAACTTCAAAACCCTCTTTCTTTAAAATATCCGAAAGCATCTTGCGCATAAAAAGAGCATCATCAACTACTAAAACCTTTGCCATTTTCTACCTCCCTTTTTACTTACTTCTTCTGAAATATTTTACAACTACTTTCTATATTTACAAAATAATCTTTTAAAGAAGAAGGTAAAATCTCAACTTTACCTAAGACTAAATATCCTCCTTTAGATAATGTATTATAGATATTCCATAATACTTTTTCTGACTGTCTATTATCAAAATAGATTCTTACATTTCTACAAAAAACAACATCAAAATATTTAAACAAGGGCTTATCAAATAAATTATGCTGACGAAAATTAACCATCCTCTTAACCTCATCCTTAATCATCCAAGTATCTTCTCTAACTTTTATAAAATAACGTTCTCTGAAATCAGAAGAAACATTCTTTAGAGAAGACTCTTGAAATATACCCTTCTTTGCTTTCTCTAAGGATTTAACATCTATATCAGTTGCATATATTTTAAAAAAATAATCTTGTTTATCTTTTACAGATTCACAAAGCAATATTGCTAAAGAATAAGGCTCCTCTCCCAAAGAGCACCCTGCTGACCAAAAACGTATCATCTTAACACGCTGAGTTCTCTTTCTACTCACTAACTCTTTAAGACAAACATGCGAGAAATAATCAAATACTTCTTTATCACGGAAGAATTCTGAAACATTTATACTTAATACCTCCAACAACTTATCCCACTCTTTAAAATCTCCTTTTATTTTCTCTAAGTAATTGGTAATACTTCCAATATTACAACTCCACATTCTTGCTTTTAGACGACGCAAAAGAAAAGTAGAACGATAAAAAGTTAAATCCAAACCTTTTTCTTCCCTAATAAAAGTAATAAAACTCTTCAGCTCTCTAATCTCGGGTTTCTTATACATTGTATCTAAACTTATCATCAATGACGAGGGCTCTTCTTTATATGCTCTATAGCTTTTGCCACTTCTCTTATAATATCCGCTTTGAATTGGATACCAATTTCCTCTAATCTGGTATAAATCCTTCCCTTAGAAGTAACCACATATTTAGAGGGCAATCTATTTAATGCCCATGCCATCATATCTAGTTTACATTTATTACACTTACATACATCCTTTCGTTCAGAAAGAGTATTATTCAAAATATCTTCTACTGCGTCTTCCATATAATTATGAATTTCCATTACTCCTCCTTTTTAAATAATATACTTTTTAAAACTCTTGGCGTCAAATAAAAAAATATTTTATTAATATTATTAAAAAATATTCTTTCTCTAAAAATTTTTTAAAAAGCAAAATTAAACTATATTAATCACATCTAAAATCAAAGCAACTCTACCGTCGCCAAGAATAGTAGCTCCTGCAATTCCTCTCACCTTACGCACTATAGAACCCAAAGGTTTAACAACTATATCCTGCTCTCCTATAATCCCCTCTACCAACAAACCTAAACTCTTTACTCTTCCCTCTACGATTACAACAGAAAGTCTCTCTAAATCCTTTTCCTTATAATTGACGCCAAGCTCTTTATCTAACCTTAAAAGGGGAATTATTTCTTCTCTCACTTTAATTACTTCTTTATTCTGGATAGTTTTAATTGATTCTTTCTCAATTTTCACACTTTCTCTTATATTCATAAGAGGAATTGCAAATACCTCCTCTCCTACTCTTACTAACATTGCCTTTATAACTGCTAAAGTAAGGGGCAATGTAAGGGTAAACTTTGTACCTTTGCCTACTTCTGTATCAAGGTCAATCCTTCCTCCTAAAGCATCTAGTTTTGTCCTCACAACATCCAAGCCTACACCTCTTCCTGAAATATCTGTAACTTCTTTACTTGTAGAAAATCCCGGCGTTGACATTATATCCAAAGCTTGACGTGCATCTATATTTGTCAATTCCTCTTCGGAAAAAAATCCTTTTTCAATAGCCTTTCTTTTTATCTCCCTAAAATCTATTCCTCTCCCATCGTCACTAATCTCAATAATCACATGCCCTTTTTCTCGAGAAACTTTTATCATAAGTTTTGCTTCAGGGTCTTTACCTCTGCTTTTCCGCACATCTCTATCTTCAATACCATGGTCTATAGCATTTCTTACAATATGCATAAGAGGATCTCCAATCTCATCAAGAACTACCCTATCCAATTCAATATCACCCCCTATTATCTTTAAATCCACTTTTTTATTATACTTCCTTGCTAAATCTCTCACTATTCTCGGAAAAGTCCCAAGAATATAAGAAATAGGAAGTAACCGCATCTGTAAAGTCTCGTCTTGAAGGGCAGAGACCAATCGGTCAACGATAAAAACTGTTTCTTCCAAATTAACAAAATCTTTCGACTGTAATGCCTGTATCAATCTACTTTTGGCAATGGAAAGTTCTCCCATAAAATTCATTATTTTATCCAATCTCTCTACAGGAATTCTCATACTCTGAATTTTCTTCAAATAGGAAACCGATGGTTTAGATATTTCACTCTTTAATAAACTCTCCTGAAACGATTCTACCACCACACTCTCTATCTCTAAAATTCTTCTTAATTCTTTCTTAATAATTCTCCTATCTTCTTTAGTCGCACAGATAATAGTAAAAGAACTCCCAAATTTTCCTGCCTTTAAATCATCTGCAGGAGGTATTGATTTTACAATTTCACCCATTTGCTCTATTCTTATCAGAATCAAAAACGCTCGTGTCTCTTTCATAGGACAATCTTTTACCAATGAAATATCCAACTTTATGATATCAAACCCTTCCTTACGTTTTCTCTCTATAAATGTCTTTTCATTAGAAGATAAACTTAACTTTTGATAGGAATATTCTCCAATTTCCTTCCTGCTTCCTCTCTTTGACTTTATAGCTGTAATTTTCTCTAACTCTTCTATATACCGAGTAACCTCAACCGACGATACCTTTTTATTTCGCAATTCATTAAGCATCAACTGCATAGCATCAATGGAAGAAAATATTATATCCATAAGTCTGGGAGTAATCTCTTTTTGACCAGAGCGTAGAAGGTCAAAAACATCTTCTATCCTATGGGCAAATTCAGAAAGCCCAACGAATCCCATTGTTGCTGCCATACCCTTTAAGGTATGCATCAGACGAAATATCCCGTTTATTGCTTCTATATCAGAAGGGTTCCCTTCTAATTTAACGAGAAACTGATTGATTTGAGTTATATACTCCTCGGACTCCCCAAAAAATAACTCCCAATAACTTTTATCCATAAGGAAATTAAAGATTATTTAGTTTGGTAATCAATAGCTTTGAGAAGCAGTTTCAATCCATCAGGATTAGGGATTAAAAAGAAATTTCCTACTACACGTGTAGTTGCTTCTTTAAACTCAGATTTAATAAGGAGGGCATACTGAGAAACACTGCTCAACTCAATGAGAATATAATCTACCATTGCCCCTGCCATATCTTCAATAAGCTCAGGTACTCGTGGCACTAATCCCCATTTAACAAAAACCGCTAATGCTCCTAAATAGGCATTAGCCAATATCACACCAATCTCTTTAAGAGCAGAGCGTTCTACATCGCTTATAACCTGACCACCACGAGGATATTCTTTACCAATCATAAGAGAAGCTAAACTTTTCGCATCCTCTTGAGAAAAAATAAGTAAAATTATGCTGGGAAAATCTCCTAATATCCTTATTACTAAACCCACAACTAACTTATCTTCTCCCCCCACTGTTTTAGGAACTTCCTCTATAGGAAGAAAGAAAATCTCAGGTACTTCCATTTCGATTTTTTTATTAAAAAGCTGAGAAAGGGCAGTAGCAGCATTACCTGCACATATACTACCAATTTCTTTCAAAGCATCTTTTTGTAGTTCTGTAAATTTCATTTTTTCCATGTATTTCTCCTTTCCTTCCCTAATTTATATTAAAAAATTTGATTAAGGGTCTCTATAAGTCTATCAGGTTTAAGTGGTTTAACTAAAAAAGCTTTAGCACCATAAGAAAGAGCTTCTTTGACTAAAGCCTCTTCCCCTACCGCAGAAATAATAATTATTTTGGCATTGTTATCAAAAGACAATATTTCTCTTATTGCACTAACTCCATCTAACTCTTCAAGGCGGGGCATAATAATGTCCATTGTAACTAAATCGGGGTTAAGTTCTTTATATTTCTTTACTGCCTCTGGTGCGTTCGATGCTTCTCCACATACCTCAAAATCTGATTTCTCCAATATATTTCTTATATATCTCCGCATAAAAAGAGCATCATCAACGATTAATACCTTTTTTTTCATCTCTAAAATTCATCTTTTACTAATAAAAATAAGCAACAAAATTATAGTTTTAGTTTTTAGCTTTTAGTTATTATATCTCTTTACAGAAAGAACTCAAGACCAATCTACTTGCCGTATTTTTTTATAAGTCCAAGGGCAATAATATTTCTCTGAATCTGATTTGTTCCTTCATAAATCTGGGTAATCTTAGCATCCCTCATAAATTTCTCCACAGGATAATCACGCATATATCCATATCCACCAAAAATCTGAACTGCATTGGTAGTAACTTCCATTGCTACATCGGATGCAAAAAGTTTTGCTTGTGCACTAGCAACTCCTACATTTTTTATCCCTCTGTCTACCATAGAAGCAACACTATAAACTAAACTCCTTGCTGCTTCTATCTTTGTCGCCATATCTGCCAGCATCCACTGAATACCTTGAAAAGAACTAATGGTTTTCCCAAACTGAACACGAGTATGAGAATATTGAACTGCTAATTCCAGCGCTCCCTGGGCAATACCTACTGCCTGAGCTGCTACGCCAGGACGGGATTGGTCAAATGTCTTCATTGTGGCTATAAACCCTAATCCTTCTTTACTGCCTAAAAGATTATTTTTGGGCACCTTAACCTCATTGAAAATTAACTCCTGTGTGGAGGAGGCACGTATACCTAATTTCTCTTCTTTTTTGCCAAAACTAAAACCCTCAACTCCTTTCTCTACAATAAAAGCAGAAATTCCTCGAGGGCCTTTTGATTTATCAGTAACCGCAATAACAGTATAAATATCTGCTTCCCCCCCGTTAGTAATAAAATGCTTGGTGCCATTTATAACATAATCATTTCCAGCTTTCTTAGCAATTGTTTTCACATTAGCAGCATCAGAACCTGCTTCAGGTTCTGTTAAAGCAAAAGCAGCTAATTTTTCTCCTGAAGCAAGAGGAGGCAAAAATTTCTTCTTCTGCTCTTCTGTACCAAAAAGAAGAATGGGAAACATTCCTAAAAAAGAAGCGGCGTAACTTGCTGCTACCCCTCCATCTACACGTGAAATTTCTTCGGTAGCAATACATAAATCCAAAAGGCCTGTCCCCATTCCTCCATATTCTTGAGGAATACAAAGAGCAAAAAGGTCAGATTGAGCTAAAACTTTCATAATTTCTGCAGGAAACTTTTCTTCCTCATCAAGATCTTTCGAAACAGGCTTAATCTTATCTTCAGCAATCTGACGACAAAGTTCCTTTAGCATTTTTTGCTCTTCACTTAAAGGATACTCTACCATGATTCCTCCTTTCTCCCATGTAAGATAGTCAAAAAATTCTTTTATTTTCTAAAAACTTACTATTTTCCTCCACAAATTAACTTCCTTAACCCTGTATAATTATCTACCATCTTTTTTAAAGAACTATTTATGTATGATTAATTTACTTCCGCGAATACACAAATATCCCTCTCAACAAGACTCTCTATGAACTTTGCCCTCTACTATAGAAATTTTCTATAGAATCTGGCTCTTTATCTCTAATCTTTTAGACTGTTTATTTTTTAAGCTGTAACATAACAGCTTCTTCTTTACAATGCGGAAAAAAAACGCAGTTAAGACAATCACTCCATATTTTGTGGGGAAGTCTATTTTTATTTATCTTCTTAAAACCAAATTTCTTAAAAAAAGATGGAATAAAAGTAAGGGCAAAAATATTTTTTATCTTAAGACTTTTTGCCTCTTCTATACACGCCTTTACTAATACCTTACCAATACCCCTTTTATGATATTTTTTATCTACTACTAAAGACTTTATCTCTCCTAAATTCTGCCATCCTACAATATGTAAGCCGCACACACCAATTATCTTGCCTTTATATTCAAATACCCAATAATCTCTTATATGCTCATAAATATAATTTAAAGAACGGCTTAATACAACATTTTTTCTTGCCCATTCCCCTATTAAAGAGTATATTGATTTGGCGTCCTTTATATTTGCTTTCCTTAACATAAATTAGAAATAATGGGTAAATCCCCATAGAAAAACATTAGCATCAACTCCTCCATTAGGAGTTTTGAAACTAGCATTAGAAAGATGACGAAATCTATACTCAAAATCTAAAGAAGTGTGTTTATCAAGAAAAAAACTTATTCCTCCTCCTATTTGAGGTAAAAAATTATATTGGGTACTCTGCTCTCTAATATGCTGAGTCATATACTCTATACCCAAACCTCCTTTTACGTAAGGCTTAATTTTACCTTTTGAGGGAAATATATATTTAAAAAGGAAATTTGTCCCTATTTCGACATTGGCATCGGGCTGGTAAATAGTATTAATAAACGGTTCTAAAGAAAAAACAATATCGCCTCTGAGTTTATCTTTAAGGCAAGAAAATAATGATTTACCATTAAAATTGAAAGATACCAATAAAGGAATGTTTTTAAGGTCCTGTTTATAATCTAAATTTGCGAATAAATACCCGTTTAAAATTCCAATACTATTAAGAGATAGTGCGGGAAAAATAAAATATAAAATAAAACTTACAGTAAGAATTACTCGTAATTTCATTATCACCCCTTTTTTGAATTATATGTATCTAAAAATATAAAAGCTAATTTTTACCTCTGCTTTTCTCTAAATAATTCTTAATATAATCTTCTATACCCTCCTCTAGAAAATAAAATTGTCTAATTTTCATAGTCCTTTTGAGTAAAGAGATATCTGCCTGGGTATAATCCTGATATACTTTAGAATAAGGATTATCAAAATAATAAGGAGTTAACTTCTTCTTAAGCACTTTATTAATAATCTTGACAATACTATTAAAACTGCATGCTCTACCTGTTCCTACATTAATTATTGTGCTTTTTTTTAGACTAAGCGCTTTTATAGTAATAGAAGCCACATCTTTAATATATACAAAATCTCTTTTTTGCTCACCGAATTTAAAAAGACGGGGACTTTTACCCTCCCTCATCTGTAAATATAGTTGATAAATCATACTCGCGGATTTTCCTTTATGAGACTCTGCAGGTCCATATACATTAAAATACCGCAAACCTACTATAAGGGGAGCATCTTTTTTCTTAAATAAAGTACTTGCGATTTTATCACACATAAATTTAGAATAAGCATAAGTATTAAGGGGCTTAAGACTTTGACTTTCCCTCATAGGAAAAGGACCATCACCATATACACCTGCGCTGGAAGCATATACAAGAGAAATTCTTTTCTTAAAACAGTACTTTAAAACATTCCTAAAACCTTCAAAGTTTACACTCATCATTTTCTTATCATCGTTAATAGTTGTATCGGTTACTGCTGCTTCATGAATTATTGCATCCAAGCGAGGAAATTTTTTAAAAACATCCTCATTTCTTACATCTCCACAAATAATTTCACAGTCCTTATCAACAAGATTCTTAAAATCAGCATTCGAAAAATCATCAAGACAAAAAACTTTACATCCTTCCCTAATTAGCTTATCAACCACATTAGAACCAATAAAGCCTGCTCCTCCTGTTACTAATACTCTCATTTCTCTCTCCTTTTTAGAATAAATTTAAAAACTTATCTTCATAGCACTGTAAGGACAGGCTTTTATACATATTCCACAAGCAATACAACGTTCCTTTATAAAATCAACCTCAAAAGTATCAAAATTTATTACCAAAGCCTGGGTAGGACAAAGGGGAACACATACGGTACAAGCCACACATTTCTTCTTATCCATAGAAACATCTTGGGATAACGGCTGGACTTTAACTCCTTCCTTTTTAAGGTAAGCAATTCCTCTATTAAAATCATCATCGTTTCCTTTTAACTCTAACACTAAAAGACCCTCTTCTTTAGGGCTTACTTCTGCCTTCAAGATATTAAACTCAAGACCAAAATCCTTTACTAACCTAAAAACAAGAGGCTTATCTACAAGGTCTTTAGGAAAATGTAAAACTATTCTCTTTTTCTCCATCACTTTTGCTCCATTTTTTTCTCTAAATCTTCGATTCTTCTCTCCAAACGGTGAAGTACTTCAATTACAGGATCGGGTAACTTATTGTGATCTAAATCAACACCGCTTATTCTCTTAGGGGGTTTTCCTACAATTATTCTTCCTGGTACGCCCACTACAGTGGCATTAGGAGGAACATCTCTTATTACTACTGACCCTGCTCCTACACGGGCATTTTCTCCTACCTCTATAGGACCAAGAAGAATCGCTCCTGATCCTACTACTACACGATCTCTTAAAGTAGGATGCCGCTTAGTCTTCTGACGGGAAACGCCTCCTAATACTACACCCTGATAAAGCAAAACATCATTGCCGATTTCTGCAGTCTCACCAATCACTACTCCCATCCCATGGTCAATAAAACATCTTCTTCCTATTTTTGCCCCGGGATGTATCTCTATTCCTGTAAAAAAACGTGAAATATGCGAAATAAGACGTGCTAAAGTTTTATGTCCTTTTACCCAAAGGAAATGAGAAAAACGGTGTATCCAGATAGCATGTAAACCAGGATAGCACAAAATAACCTCTACAGTGTTTCTTGCTGCAGGGTCCTCCCGAAAAGCTGTCCGAATATCTTCTTTCAACCGCTCAATAAATCTCATAACTTTCCCTCTTGTATTATCTAAAATAATAGAGAACTTTCCTCTTGTCAAACAGTTTATCTTAATTATTCTAAATAAATATCAATACGTTTTATTTTCTTTTCCCTTATATCATAACTTAAAGGAGACGTAATAATATCAGAGTTCAAAATAAATGTTTTTTGCTGACTTTTAATCTTAATTCTTTTAACCTTTGCTTTAAATGTATCTTTACGATTGGGATTATGATATACTACAAGAATGGAAGAAAAAAGTTTAAAAGAAAAAGTATTACGCGGTAAATTTATTACTTCCCCCTCCATCTTAAAAGATAAAGGTGTTTTTATGAATAAATCTTTTTTAATAAGAGGTCTAAATTGTAAGCAAAGCTCTCCTTGATTATCTATAAAAAAAGGTCTTTCTCCCATACATATAACCATCCAGATATTAAGCAATTCTACCGTTGCTCCTGTAAGACGGGAAACAAATCCTTTCCCCCAAAGTGAGCTATCGGGATAAGCACTGCTTACAATAAAAGAAGAATTTTCTAAAATATTTTTTCCATATCGCTCAGGTTTAAAAAAACATACTAAACAGTTAAAGAAATCATCATAAAAATTATTGTAAAATCCACCTTTTATTAATTCTAAAAGATACTTATACTCCATATGGAGCCATATTGAAGCGTTTTCCAGCCAGCCTGAAGGAAATACTCTGCTTCTTCCGATTTCTAAAGGCAATTTATCTAAACTCATATTCAAACGATACATGTGAAGTTTATTATCAAAAAGAGCACTTTTTTTCATATTTTTTACCAAAGAAAAAGAAGGATAAAGACGTAATAAATGGACAGATGACTCTAAAAACAAAGGCAGTTTTCTTAACTTAAAAGATAAAGGGACGATAAAACCATTCTTATCTTTTCTATATTTATCCACCTCATAAAAAAAGTAAGTATAATATAAACCACTACTTTTATCTTTAGCCTTTATTATACTTTCTTTAAGCTTATGAGAAACCTTACCTGCAAACTCTTTTAATTCCTTTAACGTAATCCCTCTTGTCTTTCCTTTTATGCCCCAGAAAACGGAATCTCTAAAACTCTCCTTAATTTCATTTGCCCTCTGCCACCATATATAATCCTTTTTTTTATTTTTATTGCAAAAATAGTTCTTTAACAACCTCTTCATTTTTATAAAGAAGTCATACATCTCAACAGGCACAGAAATTATGAAATTCTCATCTAAAGAGTCTATGGCCTTTATGATTATATTACACGCTCTTTTTAACTCTAAAGTTTCGCACAAAGAAGAGCCAAAAAGCGAAGGTAAACCGTTCAAAGAATCACACCAACCTGGCTTATCCGCTTCCATTTCTATACCAATACCATAGGGATCTAAAGTAGCGGTTTTGTTTAAAATTAAAGAAAGCAACTTGACAAAAAGATTGGTTTTATATATATATGATTTTCCCCTTTGCTTTCTTAAAAAATTCTTAAATCGATTGCGTTCTTCAATTAATTCTCTTTTTTTATCCGATACTTCTAAGCTATTACCTTGATAGACCTTCTCCTCTTTCAAAAAATATCTCTCTTCTCTTCTTCTTACTCTGCATTCATCATCCCAGAACATAAATTCTGTCTCTAGAAATAACTCTTTAAGTTTATCAGGATAAAAATAAAGAAAATTATCTATCAAATCAAGATTATAATGCCAGTGGTCAATCCAATAACCATCACCAAAAGAAGCCTTAGGTTCTCTTTTTGCTTCTGTAAGCAAAAAATCAACGAATGACTCCCGGTCTCTAATCTTTATTCCTTTATTCATCATTAAAATGAAAATTTCTCCTAAATAAAAACCTCTCTTCATTAGATTTAATAAATCATCATCTAATATTTTAAACTGAGAAAGTATATCCTTAATCTTCCTTGTATTATCAAAGTAAAGCTTCTCCCCTTTAACTATCAAAGGATTATAGCCATCTATCTTAATCAAATTCATAAAATAAACAACATTTGCTTTATAAATAAAAGGATTGAAAAATAAATCAATTCTTCGGTTCTGATTAACATCACGATAGTTACCCTCTCCCTCAGAAAAATAAGAAGCAAAAATTTTAAACTTGTTATAATCCCTTTCTAAATCGCCATGTTTGCGGCTGAAAATGTAATACACTTTATTACGCTTATAGCTATAAGGATATCCCCCTCTTAAAATATTATCTAAGTAAGTATTTTTTATATAAAAATTAAATACATTAGAGGAAGAAATACAGGTTGCCATACTTTTTATTCCCTCAATAATCCTTTGATTTTCTCTCTGTTTTTCTTGAACAACGGTAGGTGTTATTTTTTTTACTTCATTTAAAACCCTCTTATTAAATACACTCCCCCATAAACTATAAAAGATGCGCTCTTCATCACTTCTTAACTCCCACTCAAAGAAACTTAATCCGCAAGGAGCGCGACCACAAAAAATCTGCTTTTCAGGAAATCTAAAGCCTTGCTCTAAAAATTTAAGAGGTTTTCTTAAAGAAGTATCACTCCCAAATACCACATAAGGGTCCACAATATAGCGAGGATGTTTAAGAATTTTATTCTTAAAAAAGGCATAGTTGAAATTTGCCCCCTCAATAAACTTTGTCTGAGCAATATCTTTAGGGTCAACCAAAAGTCTAAAAGCAACCATGTTATTTTTAATCTGAGAATGCATCCATGCCTCAAGCGTTCGAGACAAATTCTTTAAAAATAAATCTCTTGCTCCGAAAGGTATAACACGGCCTAAACCATCAACAATTATCAGATGAATTTTTTTTGAAGAAAGATTTTTTATCTTTAATATTCTCACTAAAGAAGCAAAAGACATATTTGGAAGAGTAAAGTATTCTACAGTAAACTTAAGCATTAAATCTTTATTTATCTCTTCTAACTTTAAACTTTCGCTTTCAATATACATTCTCTCTTCTATTGTGTAAGCATCGTTATTCTGAAAAGGCTCATAAAAATTTTTATGGTCTATCTTTACGAAAGTTCTAAAACCTACAAAAGGCACTTCTCTCAGGGCTCTATCTGCAGGATAAAATTCAAGAATAGAATGATTTTTATCATGGACACCAAAACTAATTATTCCCTGTGCTCTATTTACATAAAAAGCCCACAAAGGTATGCCCCATTTACCTGCTAATGCAGGAAGAAAATTAAAAAAAGGAAATGCTTTATTATAATTCTTTACAATAAACTGACCTCTTTCATTAAGGTAATAATTTCTACCCATAAATCTTTAATATTCTTTCTTAAGTTTTTTATTATATTTTTTCCTCAGGGCCAATCATACCCCCAGAAACCACAACTTTTATCGCCTCTTCAATAGTAATGTCCAAAAATATAATTTCCTCCTCTGGTACAATAATAGTAAATCCTGTGAGAGGAGAAGGAGATGAAGGAATAAAAATATTATAAAGTTTTTTTTCCATTTTTTTCTTAAATTGTGTAGGATTCTCATTGGTAACAAATCCAATGGAATAAATACCTTTGCGAGGATACTCCACTAATACCACTCCTTTAAAACGCTCGGGTTGCTGTAAAAACAGAAAATCGACTATTCTCTTTATAGGAAAATACACACTTTTAACTATAGGTATTTTGCAAAACAACTTCTCCAAACCCCGTGCAATTCTCATGCGGGACAATTTAAGAATAAACCCTGCAAGAAAAATAGTAAGAATAGAAATGATAATTCCTAAACCGGGAATTCTATAACCAAAATTTTCATAAAGATATCTATTAATAAATTTCCCTAAGATTCCATCAGCAAAATTAAAAAGGCCTACTACTATATATATAGTTATAACTAAGGGAATAATGGCTGCCAATCCTGTAAAAAATATTCTTCTTAACATTTTCTTATTAACTTACAGGATAGAAAACCTGCTAAGATAATCTTTATTACATCAGGAATAATAAAAGGAATAATCCCTATGCTAAATGCATTATTGAAAGAGAAACCGTAGCTTACTATAAGCCATCCTATACCGCAAAAATAAATCAACAAATTAGTCATAAAAAAAGTTTTCCAATAATAAATCATACTTTTTCTTTTGAAATTCTCTTTTTTATCAATAAGATATCCGAAAATAAATGCGGAGAGAAAAAAACCAGCAAGATACCCTCCTGTCGGCCCAAAAAGATAAAGAACACCACTGCCTCCATTAGCAAAAACAGGCAACCCTCCTATCCCCAGCATAAGATAAACACCATAAGAAAGAAAAGCCTTCTTCTTTAATACAGATAAACTCAAGAAGAGTATAAAAGTCTGGAAAGTAATGGGAACAGGAGTAAAAAAAAGGGGGATTTTTACCTGGGAAGATAGTATCATAAGAAAAGCAAAAGACAAAACCAAAATAGTATTAGCTACAACAGTATTAATTTTTTTCAAAATTAAACTATACATAACCCCTCCTTTTAAAATCAACAGGCATGCTTTTTATTTTCTTAAAAATTACTCATATTTAAGAAAATAATTCTACCATAGAAACTAAAAAATAAGAAGTAAAAACTGAAAATGACAGGTAGGAAAGGTTTCTCTCAGAATTGACTAAAGAAGAAACCTCTTAATATAACTTAGGAATGGGAGCCATCGTAATTTAACGATTTTTTTACGAAAATTATTCATTTTTCTTTTTGTTTCTCTGTAACCTTCTTCTATTATTTTATCAATATTCTTAAAATCAGACCATACATAAGAAGAGACCGATGGAGAAAAGATAAAATCAGCCTCTCTTTTATTTTGCTCAATAATGCTTTTATACCGTATTCGATCAACAGTAAAAAGAATATCAATGGTGTTCTTAATATTTTTAGAAAGATTGAGTGGCCCTTCTACACTTACACCTATAATAAAATTTACATAAGGCTTAAGCACTCTCGCAGGTAAAGGCATAAGTATCCCTCCATCAACAAGTAAACTATCTTTAACTCTTAAAGGAGGAAATACGCCCGGTAAAGCACACGAAGCCACTATTCCTCTAAACAGAGAGCCACTTTTTATAACTACTACTTCCCCCTCAAAAAGATCTACAGCGACACACAGAAAAGGAATCTGACAATCACTGAACTTAGAACTTTTAAATAACCCTCGGAAGATTCTAAAAAATGGCCTCGGATTCACCAAATAAGGCTTTATTATCCTTAGATTCCATAAATATAAATCTTTCACAAACCGGAAAGACTTCTCTAAAAATAACTTTTTCTCCTCTACAGAATAGTCTGTACCATACGAAGCAAGGGAAAAAATGTCCTTTTTATATCTATCTAAAAATTCTCTTACCAAACTCTCTACCAAATTCACCTGTGGATTCAAAGCATATAACCCTCCTATCACTGCCCCCATAGAAGTTCCTACAATATAATCCACCTTGAGATTAATCTCTTCTAATGCTCTAAGTACCCCTATATGAGCAAATGCTCTTGCCCCTCCTCCTCCTAATGCTAACCCTATTCTCATGCCTCTATTTTAAACTTCCTTATAAAAAATAAAAGCAGGTCTCCTCTTCTAAGAAACCTGCTTTGAAAAATAAATCCTATTCCTTAGCAATAGCAATTGTAATTAAACCTGCCAGAATAAGAAAAATGCCAATACATCCTTTGAAAACCTGCCATAAATATTCCCACCATCCAATGACTGCCCACACACCTATAAGAAAAATGATTCCTCCTAGAGCTATCTTAAGAGCTGTTTTAAATACCTCAGAACTCTTCTTCTCCTCCTTAATCTCTGAACCCTGAGAACTATTAGATTTCTCTGTCATTCCCCACCTCCTTATCCGCTCTTATAACAAATTGTAACAAATACACCTTCAAACCCTATTATAGTGCCTTTATTACTATATAACTTTTTCCTTATAATGTCAATCCTTTTGCACTTTAAACTTCATTTTCATTACTTGTCCTGAAGGATGCGACTTCCAGCGACGGTGAATCCAGCTCCACTCTAAAGGATTATCCTTAACCCAATCTTCTATAATATGAGTAAATTTAATAGCATTAATAAGAATCGTCTCGTCCTTATCATTTCTTTTCTCTAATTCTAAAGAAGGGAAAAATTTAATTACATGTCTACCTATCCCCTCTCTTTTGATATAACAGGGAACAATCTGGCAATCTGTACGTAAAGTAAAAACAATTGGCCCTATAGGAGTTGCTGCTAATCGGCCAAAAAATCTAACCCACACCCCTCCTGTACCAAAATTCTGGTCTATCTGAATCATAATTATTTCATTATCACGTAAAACTTTTATAGTTTGAGCTACGCATTCTCTGCGAGGATAAGAAAAAATAGTCCTTACTTTTGCCTTTGTTCTTAACTTATGCAAATAGTCTCCTGCTTTTTGGTCTCTCATGGGACGGGCCATAACCCAAACAGGATAGCCTAATTTTGCTAACTTTAAACTAATAAGAGGGAAATTTCCTAAATGGGCACTTAAAATAATAACACCCTTCTTCTTCTTCAAAGCATTATCAAGAAATACCTTTCCTTCAATACGGATATTATCAAGACAATCGAGATTCTTAAGAAAAAATAATGTCTCTAAGGAACTCTGAGCCATAAATACAAAAAATTCTTTGGCAATCTTTTCTCTATCTTTTCTGCTTTTAAAAGGGAAAGCTATCATAAGAGTTTCTAAAGCAATCTTTCGATGGCGCACAGCTAAATAATACGCAAGTTTACCTGCTAACTTACCCCAACGATAACTCTGGGAAAGAGGAAATTTCCCACACAAAGTAGTAAATATTTTTAAAGAAATCCATGCTAACTTCCGACGTAAAATCTTCTTTTTTTCTTTATCCATAAGGTAAGATTATAACAGTCAATAATCAATAGTCAATAGTGAATACCCAATCAGCTCTTAGTTCTTGGCTCATAGTTCATGGTTCATAGGGAATGTGGTAGAAAGAGATGAACACAGATGTATAAGAATACAAAATCACCACCTCATCCCCTCACACCGGCATCAAGTCACCAAGTCACAATGTCACCAAGTCACCACCTCACAACATCACATGTTACCACGTAAGTAGTATGTCATACTGTTACACTCGCGTCATATGTATCGCTTTCACTCCACGTCATACATTGTCATATATTGTCATACGTGTCATACATAGTCATCTTACAACAATTGTATGACGTTCCGACGCCAGTCGGAACTTATGACTATCGTATGACGTGAACACAGTGAACATATTTCTATCCTCTATCCGCTAACCGCTATCCCCTGTTTCACTATGAGCCAACATCTAAAAATTATGGACTATCTCTTGTATCCAATTTTTCTCAATAAATCTTTCCGCCAACTAATACCATCCTCTTTCTCTATACCAGAAGGAGCTACACCATCAATAACTCCCAAAATACCCCTCCCCTGACTACTTCCCACAACCATAACTTGAAGAGGATTAGCACTAGCACAAAATATACAGCATACTTCAGGAATCATCTTAATCTGATTAAGAACATTTATGGGATAAGCATCTTTTATAACAATAAAAAAAGTATGCCCTGCTCCTACATTTAAAGCATTCTGGGAAGCTATTCTTTTTAATTCCTCATCATTGCCTTCAATTCTTACCAAAGCACTCCCTGAAGATTCACAAAAGGCAAGACCAAATTTAATCTGAGGCACACTACAAACCAATACTTCGTAAATATCTTCAACAGTCTTTATAAAATGTGCCTGGCCAATAATGATATTTAAATCCGCTGGTTTCTTTATCTCTACAAGTTCTAATTTAAAATCCATAACCCCCTCCTTCTTATTTATTAAACTAACTTATAAATTTATATTAAAGAATTTTCACTTTAAATAAGGCTCAATGTGAATATTAATCTCAGAAAAATTAAACTTTTTCTTTAGGAAATTTGCTATACGATGGCTCACCAGATGTGAATCTTTAAGGGAAATACTTTTATCAATAAGAAGATGGAAATTAAGTATATTATCGGCTTCTGTAGTAATAATCTCTACCTTATGAAAACCTTTCAAAAATGATATTCTCTGGATAAGCCGCATAATTGCTTTTTCTACAGTACTATAGGAAGGACTTAAAGAGTGTTTTGCTACATCTATATGCACAATACACTTCCCTATACCTTCACTGTCCAGTCTTTTTTCAATACTATCAGCGAGTCTGTGAGCCTCTTCTAATAATAAATCTTTCTTCACAACAATATGCAAGGAAACAATCATCTTTCTGCCATAGGAATGAATATTAATATCGTGAACATCTTCTATATGAGGAAAAGAAAATACAATTTCTTTTATCTTATTATAAATATCAGAAGAAACTTCCTTACCAATCAAGTTGTCAATAAATTCTTTTGCTAACTTTATTGCCCAGAATAAAATAACTACAGCAACAAATATACCAAGATATCCATCAAATAAATACCTTCCTTTTCTGACAAACACTAATCCCAAGCCAACAACTAAACTTGTAAGAAAATCGCTATAATGATGTACTGCATCTGTATGCAAGATAAAAGAATGCAATCTCTTAGAAAAAACATTGGTAAAAATACCCAAAAATAACTTAACTACAGCAGTAATAAGAATAACAATAATTACACCGCTTGTAATGTATACCTTTTGAATATCAAATAACCTTAAAAAAGATACTCTTAAAAAGTTAAAACCTACCCACGCTAAGATAAAACAAACAAAAAGCCCCCCAATATCTTCTATTCTCCCGTGTCCAAAGGGATGTTGCTTATCTGCCGGTTTTTTACTTAACTGCAAACTCACAATCACAACAATGGTAGTAATTAAATCGGAAAAACTATGAAAAGCATCAGCAATAATAGCAATACTATTAGTAATAATACCTAAAATAAGCTTAATAATCCCTAAAAAAACATTTATTCCAACGCCAATTGCACTTATTTTTATGGATAAATTATAATAGTTATTTCTCATATTTTCTCCTATACAGATACCCTAAGAATAGGAAGAAACAAAAAACAAAAAAAATATCTCCCCATTTATTATATAATGTATTTTCTCTATTTAAAGGAACAGATACTGTTTTAATACCCTTAATAAGGACTCTTTGAGAATCCTTTTTAAGATAATACCCTCTCCCCAAGAAATCTACAAATCCACTTATGCCCGTATTAGCACAACGCACAATAGAGATACGATTCTCTATCGCTCGCAATACCATTATAGAAAGATGCTGTATCGCTTCAGGATTCCCTTTAAACCAGGCATCATTAGTAATATTTATAAGAAAATCGCTATTACGAGAAACATTCGAAACTAAAGAAGGAAAAACATCTTCAAAGCATATAAGTACTCCAAATCTATTGTTTCGATAATTAAATATAGTTACATCTTTACCTCTTGAAATGTCTCCAAAGGTATTAAATACAGAGATAAACCCTAATATATTTCTTAAAGGAACATACTCTCCAAAAGGAACAAGAACTATTTTACGATATATACTCTCAATTTTACCATCTCTATTTAAAAGAAGAACAGAGTTATAAAACTTTCTATTTTCTCTTATAACTGCTCCTATCAAAATATCTTTATTTAAATCTTTTGCCCACTCAATAAAACTATCTCTATTATCAATATCAAGTAAACCTGGCCAGCTTGCTTCAGGATAAATAATAAGAGAATTACCTTTTGCTTTTTTCCCTAACTGAAATAGTTCCTTAATAATGAAAGGCTGAATCTGATGATTCCATTTTAAACCCTGAGGAATATTAGGTTGAATAACTGTTACATCGATAAATTGGGAAGGTTTATATAGATGGAGCTTATAAAAAGAATATCCCCAACAAATTCCTATAAGTAATACCCCATAGAGTATATGCGAAAAAACACCTCTTTTCTTTAACCATAAGAAAGTAATAATTATATTAATAGTAATAATAATAAAAGATATTGATTTTGCTCCTAATATATCCGCTATCTGGATTAAATATAAACATTTAAACTGAGAATACCCTAATATTGCCCAACCAAAACCAAAAGCAGGAATATTTTCTCTTATGAACTCTATCCCTACCCAGAGTACAGGAAGAATAAATATTGTAAATTTAAGAGGAACACGTTTTCCTAAATAAGCAAAAACTGCCCAATACATTGATAAATAAAAAATAAGAAGAATTGTCCCTAAGCGCGTGACAAATCCCAGCCAAAATATCACTGTTGAATAAAAAATAACACCAGCAAGAAAGAAGTATCTTGCGGGTGTCTTTGACTTAAAAAAAATATAAAAAAGTAAAGAGAAAGAGAACCATATTAAAAAGGAAAAAGAAGGAAAATCAAAACTTAGTCCACTTAAAATTCCACTTAAAATAGATAAAAAAATATTAAAAGCCATACCAGAAAAGTCTGTAATCAAATTGACCCATCGCTCTTAGTTTATAGTTGTTAATTATTAACTCATATATAAAAGCAACATTGCATAAAAGATAAATCAAACATAACTTAGGTTATAGCTGTTAGCTATAGTCTCAGAGATCAAGAATTAAAAGTTATGAACTAATGACTATCGCTATATGACATACGAGAATCTTTATCGCCCACAGCACTTCTTATATTTCTTACCGCTTCCACAAGGACAAGGATCGTTCCTTCCTACTTTCTTCTTGTCTGTCCGTATCATAGTATCAACACATTCTTTTTTATGTAAGGAAGATTTTAAAGAGGAGTATTGGGAATGTACAAAATTCTTAGGCGTAGTGGAAAAAACAGTCTTTATCTCTTTTACAGGAGAAATTTTTGCTTTAAAAATTAATTCTACTATCTGTTCTTTTATAGAATCAATCATCTCTCCAAAGGCAAAAAAAGATTCTTTTTGATATTCTACAAGAGGATCGACCTGGGCATGACCACGCAAATATATTCCCTCTCTGAGAGTATCCATTACTAAAAGATGTTCTTTCCAGCGAGAATCTATTACACTTAAAGCAATAAATTTCTCCACATTTCTTAATTGCTCTTTATCGGAATATGCTTCTTTATTATCGTAATATTCTCTCAATCTTTTCTTTAAGAGATTACCAATCTCTTTTGTATCTATACCTTCTAATTCTTTTAAATTTATATCGAGATCAAACTTTATTTTAATCCAATGAATGAGATCTTCAAGATTGTATTCTTCTCCAATATAAGAAGGGAGATTTTTCTCAATAACATCCTCCATCATCTGGAGAATCTCTTCCTTAATGTCTCCTTTCTCTAATATCTCTCTCCGCTGTTTGTATATGGTTTCCCGTTGGCGATTCATAACATCGTCAAATTTAAGCAAATCTTTTCTTATCTCAAAATTATGAGCTTCGACTCTTTTCTGCGCTACTTCAATAGAATGAGTAACCCAGGGGTGTTCTATAGGTTCATCTTCAGGAAAACCAAATTTTTCCATTAAAAAGTAAATTCTCTCTGAGCCAAACAATCGCATCAAATCGTCTTCTAAAGAAATATAAAACCTCGATGAGCCAGGGTCTCCTTGTCTTCCTGCACGTCCTTTTAGCTGGTTATCAATGCGCCGTGCTTCATGTCGTTGAGCACCAATAACATGAAGTCCCCCCAACTCTACTACTTTCTTATGCTCTTCTTCAAACTTCTTCTTATATTTCTCATATATCCTATTAAATTCCTCTCCATAGCATTCATCATCAGGTAAAATGTTATTCTGGAAAAGAATCTCTTTTACAAAATACTCAATATTACCTCCCAAAATAATATCAGTTCCCCTTCCTGCCATATTGGTAGCAATAGTCACCTGGCCCAATCTTCCTGCCTGAGCAACAATATAAGCTTCTCTCTCATGATATTTTGCGTTCAAAACATTATGAGGAATTGCTTTCTTCTTCAACATAAAAGAAAGCTCCTCAGAATCTTCAATAGAAGAAGTACCTACAAGTATGGGTCTTCTTATATTATGCATTTCTTGAATTTCAGAAATTATCGCCTGAAACTTAGCCTTCTTTGTCTTATATATCCTATCAGCAAACCCTCTTCTTTTTAAAGGTCTATTGGTAGGTAAAGAGACAACATCAAGTTTATAGATATGGCGAAATTCCGCTGCTTCCGTATAAGCAGTTCCCGTCATACCTGCTAATTTCTTATACATTCTAAAATAGTTTTGTAAAGTGATGGTTGCTAACGTTTGAGATTCCTGTTGAATGTTTAAATGCTCTTTAGCCTCAATCGCCTGATGGATACCTTCCGACCAACGTCTACCGGGCATAAGACGACCGGTAAATTCATCTACAATAATTACTCGCCCATCCTTTACTATATAATCTTTATCTCTTTTAAAAAGATAATGTGCTTTTAAAGCATTATTGATATAATGAACCCAATAGTTGGAAAAATCATCTGGAGTATCTTCTGAAACACTATTTATTCCTAATAAACCTTCACAGTATGTTTCTCCTTTTCGGGTAAGATAGGCATTATGTATTTTCTCCTCAACAATAGCATCATACTTCCTCTCAAACTCCTCTCTTTCCATCTTTATTTCACCACTATCGATATCTTTTATAATTATCAAGCCTTCTTTTGTATCGTGTGTGGAAATAACACGTTTAACATTAAGTTGCCTTGCAACCCTATCTGCTTTATAATACTTCTCTACTGATACCTCTGCGGGACCGGAAATAATAAGAGGAGTCCGTGCCTCATCAATAAGAATAGAATCCACCTCGTCAACAATAGCATAGAAATGTTGGCGTTGCACTATCTCTTCTAAACTTGTCGCCATATTATCTCTCAAATAATCAAAACCAAACTCATTATTGGTCCCATAGGTAATATCACAACTATATGCCTGTTTACGGCTACTGCTACTCATATCATTCTGGATAACACCACAACTTAAACCCAGATATCTATAAATTGGCCCCATCCACTCCCAGTCCCTACGAGCAAGGTAATCATTTACAGTGACAATATGTACTCCTTTACCTGCCAAAGCATTAAGACTTGCTGCTAAAGTTGCTACTAGAGTCTTTCCTTCTCCTGTAGCCATTTCTGCAATTTTATTCTTATGCAAAACCACGCCTCCTACTATTTGAACATCAAAATGGCGCATTCTCACTGTCCGCCGTGCCGCCTCTCTCACCAAAGCAAAATAAAAAGGTAATATCTCATCAAGTATACTTTCTGTAACAATTAGACTTTCCTCTTCATTTAAATCTTTTATTCTATTAGAGATTGTCTGTCTGAATGTAAAAGTTTTTTCTTTAAAAAAACTTTCTGGTTTATTAACAAGCTCTTTTTCAAAAGAATTCACCTTACTTACAATACTACTGATATAGGTAACTTCCCGCATCGAAGAAGTAGGCATTTCAAGATTGAGTTTAATATTAACAGAAGGATAAACTCTATCTATTCTTTTTTGGTATTTTTTAATAAGTATTTTTTTAAACATTTTTCTTATTTTACTTTAAATTACTTTTTAAGAAACCTATTATGAACTCATCTATCTCTCCATCTAAAACTGCCCACGCATTATGATTCTCAATATTGGTACGATGATCCTTTACTAAAAGATAGGGGCATAAAACATACGAACGAATCTGTGAACCCCACTCTATCCTCATTTTCTGGCCAGAAATCTTTTCAAGTTCTTTCTGGCGTTTCTTTTGATTAAACTCGTATAATTTTGCCTTAAGCACACTTAAAGCTGACTGCTTGTTTTGGTACTGAGAACGTTCGTTCTGACAACTTACTACTATTCCCGTAGGTAAATGAGTAATTCTTACTGCAGAATCAGTAACATTTACATGCTGACCACCATGGCCTGCAGCACGGAAAGTTTCTATCTTCAGCTCCTCGGGCCTTATATCCAAAGAAATTTCATCTTTTATATGGGGGTAAACTGCCACTGAAGCAAAGGAAGTATGGCGCCTCTTATTCGCATCAAAGGGTGAAATCCGCACAAGGCGATGAACGCCTCTTTCTGACTTAAGATACCCATAGGCATATTTTCCTTCTATAAGAAAAGTTATATTTTTAAACCCCACCTCTTCCCCTCTCACTTCATTAATAACTTTAGCCTCGAATTTCTTGCTTTCTGCCCATCGCATATACATCCTAAACAACATTTGCACCCAGTCGCACGCTTCTGTTCCTCCTGCGCCAGAATTAATCTCTAAAATAGCGCTACAGTTATCGAACTTTTCCCTCATAAGAACCCTGAGTTTGAATCTATCAATTTCTTGGGCTAAGTTATTACACTCCTTCTCTAATACAGACTTATCTTCCTCCTGTGATAACGCCATTAATTCTTTTAAATCATCAACTCTCTTTTTCAAAGAATGCCACGAGTCAACGTCATCCTTAATGTTCTTTAATCTCTCCACAGAAGCATTTGCCTCCTTCTGATTACTCCAAAAAGAAGCAGAGGCCATCTTAAACTGAAGAGAAACGATCTCCTCTTCTTTTTTTTTAATTTCTAGAAGATGGTATAATTCTTTTAAGATATTTCCCAGAATTTCTAAATGTCGAGTAATTTCTTCTTCCATATAAAATTATACTTATTACTTGTTTTACAACAGTCCTTTATTGCGCAGTTGCATCTCTAATTCCTCTTTCTTATCAGAATTCTCTAAAGCAGACTCAGAAGAAATCTTCTTTGCCTCCACAAGTTCTATAAGACACTGATTAAAACTCTTCATCCCATAAATATCACCACTAGCAATATACTTAGGAATTTCCCAGCTCTTATTCTCTCTTAATAAGCGTGATATAGTAGGACTTAAAGTCATAACTTCATAAGCAGGAATCAATCCTTCCGTATCAACTCTCGGTATTAATCTTTGAGAAATAACTCCTTTAAGAAGAGAAGACAACTGAGTAAGCACCAAAGAATGTTGATGGGGAGGGAAAAAATTAACTATTCTTTCTACCGTAGAAGAAGCATTGACAGTATGAAGAGTAGAAAAAACAAGTACACCTGTCTCAGCAGCAGTAAGAGCTGCTTTACATGTCTCGTAATCTCTTATATTACCTATATAAATCACATCAGGAGAATGAAGAGCAAATTGTCTCAAAGCATCCTCATAAGAAGCAACATCCTTACCTATCTCTCTCTGGTTTATAAGGGATTTCTTATCAAAAAAAGTAAATTCAATAGGCTCCTCAATGGTGAGAATATGTCTGCCAAAATTCTTATTAATATATTCTATCATTGAGGCAATTGTTGTAGATTTACCGCTTCCTGTTATTCCTGTAAGAAGGATAAGGCCTCGACGCTCATGACAAAATCTCTCCAAAACACTTTCAGGAAGATTAAGTTCTCTAAAAGTGGGTATATCTAAATCGATCTTTCTGATTACTGCAGAAAGGGTATTACGTTGATAGAATATACCTACACGAAATCTCCAGCGTTTCCCATACCACGTGGCAAACTCGCAACTCTTACTATTCCTTAAAGTTTCTCTCTCATGCTCATCTATCATCTCCGAAATTATAGCTTCTACATCTTCCTTGCTAAATACTTTATCTTCTATTTCCCTTACTTCCGTGCATATTCTTCCTCTTAGAGGACTACCTGCCCGAATAAATATATCTGAAGCATTATACTCAATCATCGTTTCCAGAATTTCTTTAAAACTCATAAAACCTCCTTTTATATTCTCTTGTTTTATTATTTTAACATATTCTTTATTTTTTTCTCTAAATTTATTAGTTCTTTCTTTAAATTATCACCCAAAGAATAACCACCGAGTTTTCCATTTGATTTTATAACTCTGTGACAAGGTACAACCAAAGGGTAAGGATTTTTCTTTAAAACATTGGCTACCGCACGATATGCTTTAGGATAACCTACCTTTTTAGCTATCCATTTGTAACTCCGCACTTCTCCTAAGGGTATTCTTAAAACTTCCTTCAATACTTTTTTTTCAAAATCTGTCATAGCCCCACTTATTTATCCTTAAAATTAAAAACTATTCTGTAAGTCCTTTTTTCCTTAAAAGAACATGATATTTATGGGCAAAACGATGTGCCTCGTCTCTAATATGCTGAATGAGCTGTAATGCGGGATTATCTTTAGATATAACTAAAGACTCTTGAATATAAGGTAACCAAAGTTCTTCATTCTTCTTAGCAATTCCTACTACCCTAATATCCATATCTAAATCTTTTAAGACATTAAAAGCAATGTTTGCCTGCCCCTTCCCTCCATCAACAATAATAAGCTGTGGTAATGGCTGTTTTTCTTTTTTCAAACGCCCATATCTTCTTCTTATTACTTCTTTCATCATTTCATAATCATTAAAATTTAAAGTTTCTTTTATGCGAAAACGCCGGTAATTTGACTTATCAGGACAACCATCCTTAAAAACCACAACCGAACCCACTGCGTATAACCCTTTTAAATTAGAGATATCCACCGCTTCAATATGTAAAGGAAAGTCTTTTAATTTTAATATATCTTTAAGAGCAAGTATCTGAGGAAAATTTACTTTCCCTCGATAAAGACTATGTAAAGCAACAAGCTTATCTCGCAAATGTGCCGCCTCCTCAAAACACCTCTTTTTAGAAGCTTCTCTCATTTTTCCTTCCAACTTATTAACAAGCGCTTGTTTTTCTCCCTTTAATATCTTACAAATATTGCTAACTGTATCTTTATATTGTCGCTTAGAAATTTTATGCGCACAAGGAGCAGGACAAAGTTTAAGGTGATAATAAAGGCAGGGATTTTTAGGAAGTTTCTTACATGAACGATAAGGAAATACTCTCCTTATTAGTTTAAGTGCTTCTTTTATCAATTTTACATTAGGATAAGGTCCAAAAAGAAGAAAATCGCACTTTTCTTTGGGGCGGAAAGGGAAAATTCGGGGAAAAGGTTCATTACTTATGGCGATAAAGGGATAGCTTTTATCATCCCGGAAAACAATATTGTACTTAGGTTGCTCTTTTTTGATTAAAAAAGCTTCCAGAATCAGTGCCTGAGCCTCAGTATCACACACAATAAAATCAATGTCCTTGATTTTATCTATTAAAACTTCTGTTTTAACTCTATGGGTAGTAGTTGTGAAATAGCTTCTCACTCTTTTTCTTAAAGAGAGTGCTTTGCCTATGTAGATTACTTCTGCCCCTTTTGACTTCATAATATAAACACCTGGTGAGTCAGGTAAAGAATTTATCTTTTCCTTAAGGATATTATCCATCTTCTTAAATTCTCTATTTGTTTTAACCCCACCACATAAGCAAAGACAAATAGAAGTGTAATATCTACTGTTATAGCTAACAAAAGTTCAACAATAATATTTAAGTTCAACAAAAATATTGCCTTCGTAACAATCCCTAAGAGTAGGCCTACAAAAATTAGTCTAAATAAATCTTTATAGAAAACGCCCATATCTATATCTCCTATTCTTCTTATCAAAATTCTCCAAAGAAAAAAGAAATTAAATGCTCCAGCGATACTACTTGCTAAGGCAATTCCTCCTACCTTAAGAGGAAACATTAATATTGCACTTAATAGAGCATTAAGAACCAGAGAAACTGTAGATACCTTAGCAGGCGTAGAGGTGTCTTTTAAAGAATAAAAAACATTGACTAAAAGTTTTATTCCGCAAAAGAAAAGTAGCCCAAAAAGATAAAAGAATAATGTTGATGAGGTGATTGCCAAAGAATAAGCATCAAATTTTCCTCTTAAAAATAAAATACGTACTGTGTCGGAAGCTACGAATAAAAGAGTAATGCTTATAGGAACAATAAAAAACATTATATTTCGGAAAGAAAAAATAAAAAGTTCCTTAAAATCTTTTGTATTACCTTCCTTATGGAGCTGAGAAAAATCAACAATAACTACACGGGATATTGAAAGAGCAATCAAAGCTAAAGGAAATTGGATAATTCTATTGGCATAATAAATTGCTGCTAGCGCACCTTCACCGACAATAAAATTTAAAGAAGAAAAAATTGTATCAATAAAAACATTGAGCTGATATATTACCGAAGACCATATCCGGGGAATAGCTGATTTAAACATTGAAATTATCTCTTTATCCTTAAATGCTTTTATAAAATTAAGTTTTACCCTAAAACCTTCATAACTTGAAAAAAGATAATAGAAGAAAACTTGCATTAATCCTGCAAAAATTACACACGTAACAAGGATATAATTATGGAACAGATTCCTAAAAAAAAGAATTCCTATAATGAAAGAAATGTTAAGAAACGAGGGTAAAAAAGCAGGGACAATGAATTTTCTCCAAGCATACAATATTGCCTTTAAATTGGATGCTAAACCTATAAAAAGAATGTAAGGAAAAGTAATTCGTAAAAATGATACCGCAAGATTAAACTTGTCAGGATCGGAAATAAAACCTGGGGCAATAACCATTATAATATAACGACTAAGAAACATCCCCATAATTGTAATTATAATAAGAATGAATAAGAATACAGAAATAAGATTATTGCCTAATTCAATAATTCTCTTCTTGTCTTTCCCATGAGCAGATAGATATGGCGTTGCTATAGAATCAGAAAATCCTTCGCCTAAAAAACTCCTTAAAAGATTAGGTATTCTAAAAGCTACAATAAACACTTCTAAAATAGAACCTGTCCCAAAATATTTTGCAATTAAAACATCTCTTATAAGACCTAATATTCGTGAGAATAAAGTGCCTAATCCCAAAATTGTGGCATTCTTAGTAATCTTTTTAAACATCACTCAAATAATCTTCTCTTAAAAACTGTCCTTATAAATAAAAATCCCTTGACACATCTATGGTATTCTGATATAAATCTATTCCAAAAAGGAGACCCAGATGCCACAGAGAAAATCTGCAAAAAGGGAACTTAAAAAAAGCCTTAAGAGAAAGAAAAGAAACCTCAGGGTAAAATCTCAAATTAAAAAAATAATAAAGAGATTCAAACAGTCTCTTAAAGAAAATAATACTAATCTTATAAGTGAAAATTTACGTCTTGCTTATAAAACTCTGGATAAAGCCTCTTCAAAAAAGGTTATCCACCCTAATAAAGCCGCACGCAAAAAAAGCAAACTCGCAAAGCTAGCAATGAAATTAATACAGCATAATAAGTCTAGTAATCAACAACCCTAAAGCAATTTTGCTTTCTATCTGTCTTTCTTTTAATAAACGTTCGGTTCTATAGATAAGATCAAAACATCTTTTTTTCTTATGAGGATTATTTATATAAGAAAAGCTTTTAGTAATTGCCCCTAAAATCTGCATTCCTACAATATCTCTACTCTTATCTGCACTGCTGAATATTCCCTCCAATACATAAAGAGCCTCAGAGAGACTATTTTTCTTTATCATTTGAATTAATTTTTTAATAGATACATCTTTTATAAATGAACTTAATTTCAACACCGTTGCCCTCTTAAAGAAGTAATTAAAGAATCCATCCCTTATAAAATACTTATCTTGTTTAAAAGAAGAGAAATCTCTTTCAATATCAAAAATAAGATAACTATCTTTTACAATAATTTTTATATTAGTAAGCAAAAAATCCTTTATCTCTTTACTCAAGTGCTGAGCCTCTCTAAATACAATTATCTTCTTACCTCCTAAGGAAAGATTAAATATAGAAGATCTTAATTCATATAAATCAATCTCGTTACTGTAATAAGTATGGGTATTGAGAAGAGAATTATTTTGAAGAAATTTTGATTTGATATTGTCTATTGCCCTCTTGCGAGAAAGAAAGTCGGAACCGATAACAAAAAAAATATTCGTCTTGAACATCTACCACTTTTCCACCACTGTCTCTACAATTCTACGCGCAGTATCATTAATTAAATCTAACTGAGCAGAATCTTCATCTTTAGCGAATCCACCAGAAAGAAAATATGTCGTCTCTCCTACTATATCACTCTCCCTTAAGACCTCTCCATCTTTATTGCGTAAAATAAAATGAACAACCAACCGTAATCTCTGTTCTGTAATTCTATCGTCATCCGCATATCTTAAAGGGTCTTTTATATAATTCTTTATCTCGCACTCCAGAAGTAGACTATCTTTTTTACTATTTGACACTTTTAAACTACTATCGATATTAAATTTATTTATTAATGAATTAGTCAATCTTTTTTCCAAAAGAATAGGATAGGAAACATAAGAAGAATAAGCGCGATCTTCTCCAGTAATATTTACCTTATTAACTATAGGACTTATGTAAATTTTTTCTCCACTATATACAAATCCCCGTGTAGTATAACCGCACCCTGCCAAAATAAAACAAAGAATAACAACCTTTCTCATTTTCTCTCCCCTTCTAAAACTTTTATCTTTTCTTTAGCGCATTTAGCAAAAGAAGTATTAGGAGATTCGTCCACCACAATCTTATAATAAATAATTGCGCTTTTTATCTTTCCTTGTTTTTCGTAAAAAGAAGCAATGTCAAAATTTCTTTTTGCCTCTTTTTCTCTCAAACTATTTAGCTCTCTATAAATTTCTTTTTCTTTATAATCAGAGCTTCCTTTCTTGGACAAAAACTCCTCTAAGTTTTTTTCTATCTTCTCTGCTTCGGCAAAATCATAATCTGCTCCTCCTAAACTTTTAGATTTTATAATAACTGACTTATATCTTGCTTTTTCTGCCAATGCACTCTCAGGGTAATTCTCAATGAGCTTATTAAATGCTTCCTCTGCCTCTTCGTAACGACGGTTATCAACAAAAAATAAACCTAATTCATATAAGGCCTTGGGGGCATATTCTGAATGGGGGGAGGTCTCTACAATTTTCTTAAATATCTCTACTGAAGGATGATCTTCTAATAAAACTAAAGGCACTCCCAAGAGGTGTTTTGGTCTCCATGCCAATAAAGTTTTACCTATATTAAACTCACCTGCCAGTGCTTCCTGAATTCTTTTGCTATTAGGGTATGTAATGATAAGCTTGTTATACTCAAGAAATGCGTGATATGGCTTCTTTAAAGCCTCCAAACACTTTGCTATATAATACTGTGCTTCTGATGCTTCTTTAGAATCGGGATAATGGGTTATTATTTTCTTAAATTCCTTTAAGGCTTGCTTATACTTACTTTTGTTAAAATAATCTAAAGCACTTTTTAAGTGTAAAGAAGGTGTAGTATAGTAATCAACCTCAGGATTTTTCCACTTTCCTGTCTTAGGAGACCATATCCAGAAAGAATAAACATCAAAGATAAAAAGGAATAAAAAACTAAAAAAAACAAAACATTTCTTCATAGAAAACAACTATACCAAATGCTATTCTTTTTGTCAAACGCTTAATATAATTCACTAAATTACTATAAACTTTCTTATACGCTCACGAAAAACACACAAAACAATACCTATGATAACTATATAATAGATAAAAACTAACCACTCAGAAAAATAAATATCTATAACACTAACTCTAAATGAGCTCAATAAAAAGGATAATTTCATAAAAAAAGAGACAGAAACTGAAACTACCTCGCTTAATACCTCCGCTAAGAAAGGTACAAAATAAAAGCATAAAAATATAACTCCTATTATAAGAATAAAAGTAAATAAGGGAATAAGGAGAATATTACTTATAATACTCAGAAGATAAATTTTCCCAAAATAAAAAGATATTAAAGGCAACAATATAATTGTAACATATAAGGTGGAGAAGAAAATACCTTTAATATAAACAAAAAATAATTTTGTACCAATAGATTTTAAAGGAAATAAAGAAAAACCCATAAGAATTGCAAAAACTGCAAGAAAAGAAAACTTAAATCCTAAATCAAAAACCCAAAGAGGATTTAACAATAAACACACTATCCCTGTTGTGCTTAATGTATCCAAAAGACTTATCCTTCTTTTTAAGAAAAAACTTCCTCCTAAAAAAGAAAACATAAGCGCTGACCTTACAATAGAAGGCCGTCCTCCTGTACATAAAACATAAAGAAACATAAAGAAAATAGAAATTAACAATCGTAATCTAAATTTTATCCTGAATATCTTCAAAATAAAAAATAATATGCTAGAAATTAACCCTACATGCAGACCGCTTATAGCAAAAAGGTGTGCTATTCCTGCACCTCTAAAAACAAACTTCATTTGTTCTCTTGCTAACTCCCGTCTTCCTAAAAATACAGCAGAAAGAAACCCATAGGCATCATCAGAGAGATATTTTCTAAAATATAGAACAATATGGTAGGTAATATTTCTTATAAAATTATCGATAAAGTTTGGAGATCTCTTTTCTAAATAAGCATTCTTCTTAAGCCAGAGTGTATAAAAACAAAATTTTTTAAATGTAAATTTCGTTAACCTTCCTTTTACTAAATAAATATCGCGATATTGCACATCTCTACGAGAAAAATCATTCACTTTTACTCTAAATGAAAGAGGGTATCCATCTATTTGTCTTACCTGTGCATAAAAGATATACTTTAAATATTTTTCTTTAGGTAAGGAGGTTACCTGTATAAGAAATACACTCTCCTTATCTATAAAATCAGAAGGCTTATGGAAAGAATAAGGCATAACCCACAATGACCCCAAAAAGGTAAAGAATATTACAAGAGAAATAATAAAGGAACTCTCTCTGCAGGATAGAAAGGTAAAAAAGAGAACAATAAAAGATAAAAAAGCAAAAAGAACAATAAAAAAAGGAGAAAAAATATTATACCATCCAATGGCTATCCCAGTAATAAAAGAAATAAAAAGAAAGGTATTAATCAAATTAAAAAATAATGAATTTGCTTATAATCTTTAATCTCTTATCTCCTATACCTTTTATCTCCTTAAGCTCTCTTAAAGTACTGATTCTTCCTTTCCTGCTACGGTAAGAAATGATCTTTTGGGCAATTTCTTTTCCAATGGAAGGAATCCTTTGTAACTCTTCAAGAGTTGCAGTATTAATGTTTATCTTAACTATTTCCTGCTTAATGAGGGGATTATCTCTATACTTATTTACATTAAAAACTCTTAAAAGACCTCCTAAGAGCAAAATACTACATAAAAAAATAATAACTCTCTTTTCTTCATGAGTAAACATATATGTCAGGATAAATTTGACACCCTAACACAAAGTTTTTTTATATTATAGATAACTATTTTTGTTAAAATAGCACGCTATACTACAATGTTGATAAGTTTTTTGTCTACGTATATTATTTTCCGGTAAGATTTACCTTTAAGTGCTGATTTTACTTTATCAAGAAGAAGTACCCTCTTGGTGATTACATCCTTACTCCAATCTACATTTATAATAAGATGCGTCTTAACTCTGCCATTAATCAATACTGCTATCTCTATTTCTTTTTTCTCTAAATATTTCTCATTATATTTTGGCCAAGAGCGTTTAAAGATAGACTCACTATAGCCTAAAAAGCAATTTGCTTCTTCACTAATATGAGGAGTAAAAGGAGCTAAAAGCAAAAAAGTAGTATCGACAGCTTCTTTAAAAACCTTTTTGCTTAATGTGCCTTCTTCGTAAGACTTATAAATATGATTAACCAACTCCATGATTTTACTAATTGCAGTATTAAACTGAAAATTCCCCTCCAAATCACGAGTAACTTCTTTAATGGTAAGGTGCATCTTCCCTAAAAGGCTAATCTCAGAATTATTTAATTCCTTATGTTCTATCTCTCTATACTCACTCAGCATATCTAATAATCTTAACACGCGGTTAATAAATCTCCACGCTCCCAGAAGACCTTCATCTTGCCACTCCGCATCCTTATCAGGAGGACCCATAAAAAGTATATAAAGTCGCATTGTATCTGCACCATACTTGTCAATAATATAGTCAGGAGATACTACATTACCTTTTGATTTTGACATCTTAGCTCCATCTTTGACAATCATTCCCTGAGTAAATAAACGCCTAAAAGGCTCGGAAAAATCAATAAAACCTAAATCATTTAAAAACTTATTTATAAATCTAGCATACATAAGGTGCAAAATAGCATGTTCTACGCCACCAATATATTGATCTACTGGCAGCCAGTAATTTACATCTTTACTTATAAAGGGAACCTTTTCCTCTTTAGGAGAGATATAACGCAAGAAGTACCAGCTGGAATCTACAAATGTATCCATAGTATCGGTTTCTCTCTTTGCTTTACCTTTACAACGAGGGCATTCTGTCTCTATAAACTCTTTTATATAAGTTAATGGGGATTGACCTGTGGGGAGAAATTTTTTTACCTCAGGAAGAACAACAGGTAAATCCTCTTCTTTTACCGCTACCTCTCCACATTTATCACAATAAACAATAGGAATGGGTGCCCCCCAATAACGCTGACGGGAAATCAACCAATCCCTTAAACGGTAATTAACAGTACACTTACCAATATTATGCTTCTCCATATAAAGGGATATTTGTTTTTTGGCCTCCTGGGAGAACAAACCACTGAACTGGCCTGAATTAATTAAAATCCCTTCTCCTTCATAAGCCTCTTTTAAACAACTATCCGGCAGTCTGTCTTCATTTCTTATAACCTCTATAATCTTTAAGCCATATTTTTTAGCAAACTCAAAATCACGAGCATCATGGGCAGGCACACACATAATTGCTCCTGTACCATAACCAGAAAGAATGTAATTAGCTACCCATATAGGAACTTTTTGCTTACTCATGGGATTAATAGCATATTTACCCGTAAAGACTCCCTCTTTTTCAAAACTATCAATAAGACGAGCAGATAAAGGTTGCTCTTTAACCTTTCTTATAAACTTTTTCACTTTCTCCCTATAAGGACTATCCTCGATCAACTTCTCTATAAGCGGATAATCCCAGCTTAAAGCAAGAAAGGTCGCCCCGTATATTGTGTCCACACGTGTAGTAAAACACTTAATCTTTATATTACCTGCTTCTAAAGGGAAAACTATCTCTACACCATAAGACTTTCCAATCCAGTTTTTCTGCATTACCTTAACTCGCTCTGGCCACTCACTGAGCAAATCAATATCCTTTAAGAGACGTTCCGCATAAGATGTAATTTTGAAAAACCACTGTTTAAGTTTCTTTTGTTCAATAGTACTTGCACAGCGCTCACATCTACCCGTGATAACCTGCTCATTTGCTAAAACCGTCTTACACGAAGGACACCAGTTAACAAGTGCTTCTTTGCGATAGGCTAAACCTTTTTCATAAAGTTTCAAAAACAACCATTGTGTCCATTTATAATAGTCAGGTTTACAGGTAGTAACTTCTCTATCCCAGTCATAACCTATCCCCCACGAATGAAGCTGTTTCTTAATACATGCAATATTTTTAAATGTCCATTCCTGTGGATGTATTTTATATTTAATAGCTTGATTCTCAGCGGGAAGACCAAATGCATCCCACCCCATTGGGCTTAACACCTTAAAACCCTGCATCATTTTATACCTAACCACTGCATCACCAATCACATAATTACGCGCGTGCCCCACATGAAGTTCACTGGAAGGGTAGGGAAACATCACTAAGCAATAATATTTTTTATATGTATGGTTTTTTTCATCAATGCGAAAAAGACCAATTTTATTCCAATAATCCTGCCATTTTTTATCTATTCCTTTGGTATAATTCATTTCTGTATAACCTCCTTACCATAATCAAATTATGTTCATCATCTAATTCTTTCTTTTTTGGTGTCTCTAAAATGAAAGGAAGATTTCTTAAGTAGCGATGATTAACAATTAGTTTAAACCCCTGTAAACCTATCTTCCCCTTCCCAATATGGAAATGTCTATCGTGTCTTGAACCCAATTCACTTTGAGTATCATTTAAATGAATAATTTTTATTCGTGCAATGCCAATTTCTTCATCAATCTCTTCAAGAAAAGAATCTAAGCCTTTTTTTGTATTAATTTTATAACCTGCACACCACGCATGAGCTGTATCAAGACACAAACCTATACGCTGTATATTTCTTAATCTGCGAAAAATAAAACTGTACTGAGAAATTTCAGCTCCTAATACACTCCCTTCTCCTGCAGTATTCTCTAAAAGAATCTGAGTAGAACAGTTGGTAGTATTTTTTAAAACAATCCTTAAAGCATATATTATCCTTCTTAATCCTTCTTCCTTATTACCACGGAAACTTCCTGGATGAATAACAATATACTGCGCTCCTAACCGGTGCGCCTCCTTTATATCCTTGGTAAATTCTCTAATAGAAATATGGTAAAGAAAGTTTTTCCTTGAGGCAAGATTTAAAGTATATGGAGTATGTACAACCAGAGGAGAAATTTTTGATTTTTTAAGTTCTCTTTTAAAGATTCTTACATCTTCTTCTTTCAAATAACCTCTGCGAAACTGTCGAGGGTTACGGGCAAATATCTGGATGGTATTACAACCCAACTGTTTTGCTCTCTCTATAGAGAAATAAATCTTACCCGAAATAGAAACTTGAACACCTACACGCAACAAAATTCTACCTCATTTAGGAATCGACATAATTTATTTCCTTTTTCCCGAAAGTGAAATTTAAAATTATAAGGAACCGACAGGATCTAGATGTACTCATCTGACGTAAGACAGATATCTCTTTTTTAGTACATCCAAAATGCATTAACCCCCATGCTACTTTTAATGTTTATAAAGAACATCTCGATAATGTATGGACAAAACATGGAGCCGACGGGATTTGTATGCACTCATCTGGCTTAAGCCAGATGTCTCTTTAGTGCATCCAAAAATGTATTAGGCTCCCGGTTAATTATAACATTTATAAAGAGCAACTCGATAACGGTTAAGTAAAACATGGAGCCGACGGGATTTGAACCCGTGACCTCTACGCTGCCAGCGTAGCGTTCTCCCAACTGAACTACGGCCCCTAAATAGCGTACAGCAGATAGCGTTTAGCGTATAGTTATCAAAGGGTCATTTAAGATATTTCGCGTGTATAGCTTATCAAACAACAAGCAATACAGAATGCACTTCCATCAAAAACTCAAATATAATTTTTTAAATAAATGATAATATCATTGAAGAAGAAAATTGTCAATTGACAAAGAAAACTAACAATGCTATATTTAAACACACCTTTTTAATAGCATATAGAGAATAGCTCATAGCAAATATTAGATAAGAACTAAGAGCTAGGAACCAAGAGCTAAGAGCTATGAGCTATAGACCATTGACTATTGACTATTTACGTGTGACCTTGTGACTTGGCGACTTTTATGTTAGGGTGGAGGGTGTAGGAATATCGAATATCGAGCATCAAGCATCAAGAATCGAGAAGTAAATGATACTAGATACGAGATAAAGATACTAAGAACTATGAACCAGGAGTTAAGAGCTATAAGATATATTGATAATTCTTGCCGAGGTGGCGGAATTGGCATACGCGCCGGTCTCAAAAACCGGTGGAGGCGACTCTGTGCGGGTTCGACTCCCGCCCTCGGCATGTATTTCCTTTTCCCAGAATGACATCTTTGCTAAGAAAAGTTTTCCTCAAAATTGTAAGCAATGTCGGATGAAATAAGAACTTTGGTATCTGTGTTTTAAGACACAGATTTCATACGACTGTCGCCCTCGGTATATATTATACTTACAATAACCATACCGCACAAAACGCAAATATCACCCCTTAAACGATTAATTCTACAAAACGATCGTCTAACAAATTTCATGAGGCTATTTCCCCGGATAGCTTATAAAGGAAGAATTATCCTGCGGGATAATATTCTGGAAAATCTTTCAAAGATATTAATCAGCTCTTCTCGTGGCCATTTTCTTATAAAATCTTCGGGGAGAAAAGGATCATTGTCTATAATGCTTTTGTATTTATGATATATCCTGCTACAGGTTTTTATATAATCTGAAATCTTTAACGGCAGAAATTGTTAATTTGAGTGGAATAATCATAAGGGGATATCCAACAACTATTTTGCAGCTTACTAAATCCCAGGCTTTTTATAAACTCGCGCAAACAATTTCTTTTGAGTTTTAATTTCTCAGGAACATCATAAAGAAGAATCCACCAACTTTTATCCCAACCTTTTTTAAACTTATTCTCTTTAAATCTACGAAATTCCGGCCAAAAAATAATCCCAGATGACTTGCCAAAATTAAAAAAAATCTTTCTGCCTCTTTCAATCTTATGAATAAATCCTCTTTTATACAACCTATTTAATCTATATTTAAGGCGATTAACATAAATATCCTCTGATAGAAAATTATAAAAAACTTTTGTCGTATAAGGAGGGATGGATAATTTTATTAAATAGAATATGCTTTCTGCTAATTCTTTGCCAAAGAAGATGGCTCCTCTCTTAAATGCATAAACTGATTTTTTACTTAACCTGCCTATTTATATATTGTATCATATTATTTAGACGATCGTCTAATAGAATTGATAGTATTATCTATATACAACTCTTCTCTGTATCTATTCATAGAGAGATAACAAAAAAAAGACATCTTTCCTGTTGGATATAGATTATAAAGCTGTCGGCTTAGAGATCAAGCTCGTTTATAGGAGGTAAAGGATAAAATATATAATTGGGCGCTGTCCCATTAAAACCAATCATTCCCTGAGTATGAAATTTTATTCTAAGGGTTACAGGCGAACCCTCTACTACTGTTATAGGAGAAGGAAGAGTCTTTGTAATTCTTGCATCCTGACCTCCGTTTATAAACTCTATGGTTTCACCAGGCCCAGGGTTATTAACAGAATCATCAGGCATATCAAAAGAAACTGCATCATAAGAAGGGCATCCCCCTCCAGGCTGGTTTACATTCCAAGCAGGACAACTTGCCGCAATCCAGAAACCGTTACTCTGCCCTATAGCCTGGGAAGTATAATAGTAAGTTCCACTGTCCTGTCCTACCCCTTTAATAGTCATAGTCCGCGACATGGTAATTCTTAGATGAGTATAAGTTCCTGCTGGAATATTTGCATTGGAAACAAAACTCTGAAAAGTTGTGCCTACATTCATACTAGCTATGTTAATAGTAGTACCGGTGTTTTCTCCGAGGGTGACAAAATTTGTCCCATCCGTAGAAATCTCTATCTTCTTAAGGGTAATACCATACTCTCCCCCTTTTTCCCCCTCTGCAGAGCCACAAAAATCAGCCATAGCAGATAGAACCGCAGGGCAACTGTCGGCGTAAATGTTAAAAGCAACAAGACACAACCCAATATTTAAAATTATGATTGCTTTTAATCTATTTATCAACATAACTCCTCCTATGTTAATTGGCTCTTCCAATTTCTACAGTTACATTACCTATTTTAGTCTCACTCCACTTCTCTACTACAATATCATAATTCCTCTCCACAGGCTTAAGCATTTCCTGAGCTAAATCTTTCTTAGGAAAAGGTTCACCTGACAGGGTAAATGTCTCTTTTAGGTCGTTCAGTTTATCAAAAATAATATTGCACCTTACTCTCCCCCCATATTCCTGTTCACCTTTATTGTCGTCCCACGTATAAAATTCTAAAGTAAGTGCCTCATTTAACTTTGCTTCAAGACGTGTTTTCCATCCTACCTTATCAGAAAATTTATCAAAATCATACCAGAATCCTGAAGTATAAAACTTAAGCCATGGCAAATAAGGAAGGGGCAGGCCTAACTCAAAATCCAAACCATCAGCAACCCTCTCATAAATAGTAGTAGAAAGTGTATCTTCAACTACTCTCTTTGTTGTAATACCAAAATACCCATTAAGACGTGCTTCTAAAATTTGGCCTAACGCCTCAAAGCCAATACCAACTCTTCCGTGCTCATGCAAATCTTCGTAATCACCAAAGATATTACACCCCATAAGGAGATTTTCTTTTACTAACTTTCTATAACCTATACCAATATTATAAGTTAAATCATTTCCTTTAAGAGAAATCCGGGGCTGGTAAAATATTGCCTCTTGTTTATCAACAGTCTGATACAATGGTTGAACAGTTTGAAAATAAAATATAGGATGGCTATCGCTCTCGTACTGTGCAGAAATTTCTACTCGTTTAAGCCACTGAGGAACTTCATCGGCAGAAAGACTAAAAGAAAAAAATGGAATTAACAAGAGAAATAAAGCTACACCTACTTTTCTCATTGTCTCACCCCCCTTTTAAAAAATTTTATAAAAAACGCAAATAGATGTCAATCCTTCTTGTTAATTAAACTGTATCCTGAAGGGGTCAGTTTAAAGAAGAATGTGTAAGTGATTATTTAAGTCAACTACTAATTAGCCGAACCAAACGAAGATAATTTATCCTCTAAAACGTATATTGTTTCAGGAGCTAATAAGAACTTTTCTATTCTTTTGTCCAGGTTTGATTCCCTTTCTGGCTCTATTAAACCTTTTATCCTCTTTGCCAAATCCTTTTTCTCTAAAGCAAAGCCTGTCTCAGAAAGACGACGTACCTTCTCCATAATAGCAACTAACTCGTTGGCTACATCAGATACTTCATTTTGTTCTATGCGAGGGCTCTTCAGGTAAAATCTATCAACAAGTCTTTCCACAATCACATCTTTCTTATTTTCGTAGCGGCTTTGAGGCATCCCTCTTATCCGTTCAAGTAATCTTACCAATCCTTTAGCTTCTTCACTCTGGCCTATACGTGCTGCTCCTTTAGGAGGAATAAGACAAGGTTTAAAAATCTTTATATTGTAAATCTGGGTAGGACTAAGACTAAGCTTTATCTGGTAAGCTGCTTTATCTAAGGCTTCTATATACTCTCGCCGTAACTTCTGGATATAAATATTATTCTGATGTATGCTTCTTGCCAACCTACTTGAAGGCTGCGGTACTTCCTTCTTAATCTCGTCTTCAAGCTCATCAAGCAAACCGACCTGTTCTTTCTTTTCAGCTTCCATCTTCTCTTTTAGCCCTCTGCGTAAGAAATCAATTTCTTTTGCTTTATCTAGTATAAAATCCATCTGTTCTTTAGTAAGATATAACCCATTTATAAGATTGTAAATAATAATGCGCTTATGCAATGAGTCATACGATTGCTCTAACCCACTAGCATTACAACAAAAATATAAGGTTGTGATAAAAATATTAAAAAAAATAATGGTATTTTTTACTCTATCCATCTTCACCCCCTCCCTTATATTAGACGCAAAGCAAAGAGAAATAGTTGACATCTGTATTAAACACCCGTTGTATTCTAAAAAAATAGTAGAATTAAGCTATGTTATATAGAAATCTTTATTCTTTCTCTTATTGTTGCCCTCTCTGGCGCTTTAGCCCCTGGTCCCCTGTTAGTAGCAGTAATCTACGAAAGTTCTCAATTCGGCGCTAAAAGCGGACCTCTCATCATAGTAGGTCATGCAATTGTAGAGATTGTGATAGTAATACTTATTTAAAGGCAACGCGTTTTATTAATAATCCTATTTTCTTCAATATTGTCTACATTATAGGGGCAGGGGTACTTTTCTATTTTGGTCTAAAAATACTGTTTTCTTTAAATAAAATAACCTTTGCTTCTATCTCTACGCCACAACTAAAAACCTCTCATCTTGCTTTGCAGGGAATAACTCTAAGTGTAATTAACCCTTACTAGTAAACATGGTGGCTTACTATTGGCTTAGGACTAATCTTAAGTGCAGAAAAACAGGGATTAATGGGACTGTTTTTTTCTTTTCAGGTCATATCATGTGGCTGATTTAGGGTGGTATAGTTTTGTGTCATGGTCTACTGCGAGAAGCAAAAAAGATAGTATCTCTTTATGTCTATAAAAGTATCTTAGGAACTTGCGGAGTCTTTCTTTTGGGGTTTGGTATTTATTTTCTAAAAGGTGCTATAGAAACTATTAGATTTCCTTAAGACTTTCTTCGATGCTGTCACGCATAAGTACTAATATTGCTGAGTGGGGCACAACAATATAACGTCTTTTCTCAAATTCAATTTCAATCCCCTGGTCGCGCAAAAAGATGCAATAATCATCTTCTTTTGCCTGAAGAGGAAAGTATTTATCTTTTGATGCCTTAAGCCAGGGCTCCTCATTCAACAACGTAGGGTCAGGCACAGGGTAACCCGGTCCCGTCTTAACTACCCTGCCTGTGTTAATCTTTTCCTTCTCTTTCACCCCTTGAGGAAGATACAATCCCGCGTCGGTTCTTTCCTCTCCACTGTCAGGTTCTATAAGTACTTTATCTCCTACCAATATTAGTTCTTTTTTCATAATCCTTTCTTAACAATTCTACATTATAAAAAAACACTAATCAATCCTTATTTTTCTCTCTGGGAAATTGACTCTACAACTTTCTCAATTTTATTCTCAATAGCTCTTTCCATGCCGTGTGGTATAAGATTCTTTAGTCTATTCTTAAAATCAGATTCTAACCACTTGAAGTTCATTGAGTTAAAAAGACCAGAGAGCTGGAAGTCAAAATTTACTTTCTGGGCGTTCTCTTTTCCCAACATCCTTAGCAGCCGCTTAAATTTAGCAGAACTATTAAGCAACTTCTCTGAAAATAATAAAGATATTCTGCTTGATACCAAATCATTATTAGAAATTCTAAAATAGCCGTTGAGATTGACATCGTCTGATTTAAGAGTAATTTTTTCAAGACGTGACCCTTCTTCACCAACATAAAAGTCGCTATACAAGCTGTTGAAATAAATCTTTCTAAGCACAGGGAGATTAAAAAACTTTGCCAGCCAATTAAAAAATATAATATTATCAATATACCCATCGCTTATTGTAAACTCTCCCCAAAACTTAGAATAAGGGTAGTTTTTATACTGCAAGAGACTGTTCATTCTACCGTATACCTTCTCGAGATATTCAAGTACGCCCTTAAGGTTATGCGCATTAGCTCCTTTTATATTGGCGCGAAAGAAACTCTTAAAAGGAAAAGAACTAACATCAAGCCATCCCTTTCCTT
>CAZWON010000007.1:0-62822 GCA_964635565.1 uncultured Planctomycetia bacterium | reverse complement strand
TGGGCCGCGCAGGACTTGAACCTGCAACCGACGGATTAAGAGTCCGTTGCTCTGCCAGTTGAGCCAGCGGCCCGTACAAGTTAATAAACAGAAAATAAAATTATACACTAACAGTTAATTTATTCAATATCTTTTACTGTATCTTTTTAAGATGCGCTGTGCTTCTTTTTTTTCTATTTCCTCTTTTATTTTTCTTCTTTTATCATATGCTCTTTTTCCTCTCGCTAAAGCAATTTCTACTTTTGCCCACCCTCTCTCGTTAAAATACACTTTTAAAGGAATTAATGTTAAGCCTTTCTGTGTAGTTGTACCAATAAGTTTTTTAATTTCTCTTTTGTGAAGGAGAAGTTTACGAGGACGACGAGAATCAACTTTAAAATAGGAAGACTTATCAAACTCAGGAATATTCATATTATAAAGAATAACCTCCCCTTGCTCAACTCTGCCAAATGCTCCTTCTAAAGAACATCCTTTCTGGCGTAATGATTTTACTTCCATACCTTTTAATTCTATTCCCACTTCAAAGGTTTCTAAAATATTATAATTATACTTCGCTTTTCGGTTTGTAGATACTATTCTCATTCCTTAAATTTTTAAATTAGATATTCTCAAAAATAATTCTATCCAAAAAGGTACTGTTACGACACCAAGTATATGTGTTAGAAACACACCGCAAGAGATAAACTTACTATCTCCCCCTCTTAAACTAACAACAATAGGTAACGAAGCAGCTGAAGGCATACTTGATTCTAAAATAATAAACATTCCTATTAAAGAAAATAAATTATTACGAATAATGATTGTAAACATAACAGCAGGTAAAAGAACAAGTTTTACTATAGCTACTCTCCATACACTCAAAGAGTAAAGGTAAGTTTTTGCCCTGCTTTTTGCCAGCCACGCTCCTAAAATTATCATGGAAAGAACAAAACTTGTTTCCCCTATTGCCTTTAAAGGAGAAAGGATAATAGAAGGAATAGCTTCTTTTAAGCCTAAATATACAATACCTAAAGAAATGATTGTGCTTAAAATTGGAGGAGTAAACATTGATGTCATCTTAAAAGTTTCCTCTTTTCTTTTAAATATTAAAAATGTCCCTATTGACCACATAAGAATATTAAATCCCAGTATATAAAGAAAAATATACGTAAGGAATGTTTCTCTTAAAGGAGAAGACAAGAGAAAAACCGCAATATTCATCGGCAAATATCCACAATTTTGAAAACTTGTTAAGGTGATGAATTCTCTACGTATTGATTGAGGGATTTTAAAGGAAAAAAATACACCCAATATAAATCCTAACAAAAATATCCCTATGCTTAAGCCAATAAATATTAAGGGGGAGGGTAATTTATCTGGTTGGAAATGAGTAATTATATTTGAAAATACCAAAGAAGGTATACTAATATTTATAACAAATGTTGTTATAAAACTTAAAGCCTCCTCTTTTAATACCTTTCGGCGATAGAGATAGAAACCTAAAAAGATTATAAAAAATAACTTTATAATAGCTAAAAATATTGTTACCATTTTTTATCCTATTTACTTATCTTGCATTTTTAGATAAATATCAAGCGGAGAGGCTGGGATTTGTATGCACTATCTGGCGTAAGCCAGATATCTTTTTTTATAGTGCATCCAAAAATGTATTAGGCTCTCTTTATCCCTTAGTCTCTCTTTTGTATCCTTACCTTAAAATGATAGTATAACACGGAGAGGCTGGGATTTGAACCCAGGGTACCTTTAAAAGGTACAACGGTTTTCGAGACCGTCCCTTTAAGCCAAACTCAGGCACCTCTCCGGAATACATCATAGGGCTATGACCCTTCTCGCACTACGTTCGTAAGATTATCAAAGAAGTCAAGGCCATATACCATAATTCTAAAATAATATCTCTTTAAAATTCAAAATTGGCCTCTTTAATCTTATATAAATGCGCGGGGCGGGAGTTGAACCCGCACGGTATTACCCACTAGAACCTGAATCTAGCGCGTCTGCCAGTTCCGCCACCCGCGCTTTGACCTTTTTTTATTTCAAAAATATTTCAAAAATAAAAATATCTTTATAGATTAATTATACCAGAATTAAAAAATATTATAAATTATTTTACCTAGTTAAATCTTAAAGATATAATAGTTTAGTGAAAAATATTTTAATTAAGAACAATACAAAAGTATACATTACTTTAAGTGTTTTTTTAATCCTGTGTATTTTAGTTCTCAATACTTTACTTCCCTCTTCTTCCTATAAAGAAAATCTAGCAAAAATACACAAAGAATATTCTTTCAATATATTTGCTTTAGAGAACAATCCTTTTGTTGCTATTTTTTTCTTTCTTTTATTTATGCTTTTTTTGTATGGTCTTATAAATATATTTATTTTTTTATATTGTATTTTTAATAAAAAACCTTTTGTTGTATCAAATAAACCGTCTTTAAAATTTGCATTGGGTAACCATCATGCATCTTTACTTTTATTTTACAGTATATATACATATTCGCTACTCTATTTTATTTCTATTGCATTAATGATATATAAAAAGGAATACAATTATTCTCCACATCTTAGTATAATAATGAATTTTATTTTCCAAATTCTTATTATACTTATTGTAATAAAGAACATCCCTTTTTCTTCTTTAGGTGTAAGCTTGCCAAAAAAAGAAATAATTGCTGTATTACGGGTATATGCTTTAACAATACTCCTTATTGTCTTGATTAATTATATTATGATAGAAATTCAAGAAAGATTTCATCTTTTTTTCACTCCTCAGGTTGCTGTATATATAATGCTTATCTTAAAAGACCCCTTTATGCTATTTATACTTTCTATAGAAATAATTTTCTTAGGTCCTATTAGTGAAGAACTCTTCTTTAGAGGATTTATATATAATTTTTTAAAGAAAAAACTAGACTGGAAGTCTGCAGTAATAATTACATCAATAGTATTTGCTTTTCTTCATTCTAGTATATGGGGGTTTTTTATCGTTTTTATCCTCAGTATAGGAATATGCTATATTTACGAGAAAACCCGCAATATAGTGTCTGCTATTGTTTTTCATAGCCTCTATAATACCTTATCGCTTGTGAATATACTTATTTTAAAATTTTTTATGAAGTAAAAATTAATTGATATAATCATTGATATCCAAAGGAATCCCCAGATACTCTTTAATATGCCGAATTCTTTGGGCGATATAAGGGTGAGTTTTAAAGTAGGAATACTGACGTAAAGGTTCTTTCTTATGGAGATTATACAATTTGTTAAGCACACTGATACCTGCTTGAGGACTAAAACCTGCTAATTTAAGATATTTAGTGGCTAATTCATCAGCGGTATATTCATCTTTACGAGAATAAGCTACCATAATTTGGGCAAGAGCAAAAGAAAGACCTCTGTGAAAACCTGGGGTTGCTTCTGCATGCACAGAAGCTAACATAAGAAGATTTGCTCCCATTACTGCCTGTAATTTTTTAATAGCATGGCGAGCAACAATATGTCCAATTTCATGGGCTAAAACAAAAGCTAATTCATCATCGCTAAGGATATCCATTAGACTTTTATCCACATAGACATAACCGCCAGGAATACTAAAAGCACTATACTTATCTTTTTCATCAAGAACATAGAAGTAGTAATATATCTCTTTTCTATCACAAACTTCTACAATCTGAGAACCAATTTTATTTATCCTTTCTATATAAGCAGGACTTTTGGAGATTTTTAATTCTTTGCCAATATTTTCAGCAATATTTTTACCTAAAGCAACTTCTTTATCAACAGAATATAAGAAAATATTCTGACGGTGAGTAGAAACATCATATTCTGTAGTAATACAGCCTATGAAAAATAACAATATAAAGATTAAATAAAATCTTTTTTTGTAAAAATACTTGCAAAGGGACATCTTAATTTTTGGAATGCTTCTTTAGCCCCTTCATCCCTATCTACTACAGAAATTGCTTTAATTACAGGAATCTTATATTTCTTAAGAGCTAAATAAGCATTAATAAGCGAGGAACCTGTAGTAGTAACATCGTCAATAATAACTGCCTTATCTTTTGAGGTCAGTTTTTTACCTTCTATTAGATTCTGGTGGCCATGCGCTTTAGGTTTTTTTCTCACTATAAAACCTTTTATACTTCTTTTCTTAACGCTCGCAAGGAGGCATATTCCTCCTATTATAGGATCAGCACCCAAAGTAGGCCCTCCAATAGCTGTAGGGTTATCTTTTTTAATCATATCCCAGATAAGATGAGAAATTAAGTATAATCCTTTTGATGTAAGGCTAACTCGGCGAATATCAATATAATAATTACTTATCTTCCCTGAGGAAAGGGTAATGCGTTTTTTGAAAAAAGCTTCTTTTTTTATCATTTTTAATAGCTCTTCTTTCATTTGAATAAATTATACTCTTTGTACTTAAGCAGTCAATCTTTTTATAATATCGAGTTTAGAATAAAAATCTTGCAATTAAAATTTTTTCTGATAAAATCACCCGATAGTAAAGAAAAATTTTATTCCTTTAATCTTTAATAATGTTGAGCATAAAAAATATAAAAATAAATAATATCTTCTTTTATCTTTTCTTATTATTTGTTTTTTCTTGCGTATCCTCAGAAAAAACCCATAAAGGACCAAGCGGTTTCATTCAAATTAAAGGGTCAGATACAATTGTTAATGCAGCGCAAAAACTTGCCGAAAATTTTATGAAAGAATATCCCTATGTCTTTGTTGCCGTTACTGGTGGAGGCAGTGGTGTAGGTATCGCATCTCTAATTAATAGTACGTGTGATATTGCCAATGCTTCAAGAAAGATGAAGAAAAAAGAAATTGAAATAGCTAAAAAAAGAGGTATTACTCCGAAAGAATTTGTTGTTGCCTATGATGGTGTGGCAGTGATTGTCAATAAAAATAATCCTATAGACACATTTACGATTGACCAACTCCACGATATATTCACAGGAAAGATTACCAACTGGAAAGAAATAGGTGGGAAAGAGGGGAAAATTGTAACTTTGTCACGAGAAGTAAGCTCAGGAACTCATATGTACTTTAAGGAAAAAGTTATTCAACTTGAAAATAAAAATAGTAAAGAAGAGTTTTCTCCACAAACTCTTCTTCTTTCCTCCTCCCAATCAATTGTAGAAGAAGTTGTAAACAACGAAAATGCTATCGGCTACCTTGGTATGGGATATATCTGTGACCGCGTAAAAGCAGTAAAAATAGGTAAAGATAATAAGTTCTATCCTCCTACTGTAAAATATGTTGCAAAAGGAAAGTATATTCTCTCACGTCCTTTACAGATGTATACTAATGGTGAACCAAAAGGAGTAATAAAGCTTTTTATTGATTATGTATATTCTCCCCAAGGCCAACGTGTTTTTCAAGAGACAGGATTTGTCCCTATAAGAGAGGAAAATGCGTCTGAAGAAAACTAAGGAATTCGTTATCGAATTTCTAATCCACACAAGTGGAGCGCTTATAATTGGTTTTGTTGTTCTAATCTTTCTCTTTCTTCTCAAAGACTCTCTTTCCCTCTTTCGCACTTACTCTTTAAAAAATTTCTTTTTTGGCAAGAACTGGCTTCCTATCTCTGAACCATCTCAATTTGGTATTATTCCTTTAGTAATAGGTTCTCTTTATGTAACTCTTGTAGCAATACTTATTTGTGTCCCCACAGGGATTGCTGTAGCAATGTTTATTGCTGAGGTTGCCCCCTCTTATTTGCGGATAATCTTGAAATCATTAGTAGAAATTCTTGCTTCTATACCTAGTGTTGTATTGGGATTTATTGGAATTGTCTGGCTGGGGCCATTCTTAAAAAATGCTTTAGGTTTATCCACAGGAATGTGTGGGTTAACAGGAAGCCTGCTTCTTGCATTTATGGCGCTACCTACTATAATCAGTATCTCGGAAGATGCTCTTGTCAGTGTACCCCGTTCTTACAAAGAAGCTGCTTTTGGTTTAGGAGCAACACGCTGGCAAACCCTCTGGCGTATAGTTCTTCCTTCTGCCTCTTCAGGAATAATTGCTGCTATAATGCTAGGAATAGGTCGGGTCATTGGAGAAACAATGGTAGTAATGATGGTTACAGGTAATTCTCCCGTTATCCCCCGCTCTATTTTTCAACCTTTACGGACACTTACTGCAACGGTGGCAGGAGAAATGGGAGAAACAGTTTCGGGAAGTGAACATTACTTTGCTCTCTTTGCTGTGGGTCTTGTTCTTTTTATTATCACTTTTATCATAAACTTTCTTGCTGATTTATCCTTACAAAGAGGGAAGCAATGAAATCGCCAACTACAAGAGAAAAGGTTGCTTTTATAATTTTGGGTATAATTACTTTTTTTGTTATCCTCCCTATTTTTCTTACTATATTCTATGTTGCCAAAAACAGTATAGGAACAATTACTTGGGAATTTATAAGCCAGTACCCCCGTAATGGAATGAAAGAAGGAGGAATTCTACCTGCTATTATAGGAACAATCTATCTTATTGTAGGAACAATGATTTTTTCTCTTCCTGTGGGTATACTCTCTGCTATATATCTTGTAGAATATGCAAAAGATAACTTTTTTACTCGCCTTATTAAGCTATCCATTGTCAATCTTTCTGGCATTCCTTCAATTGTCTACGGTCTATTTGGCTTTGCTCTTTTTGTCATCTTTATGCAATTTGGTACATCAATTCTGGCAGGATCATTAACACTTGCCATTATGAGTTTGCCCGTAATTGTTACTGCAACCAAAGAGGCATTAGAAGCAGTTCCCTATTCTTTTAGAGAAATAAGCCTATCCTTAGGAGCAACAAAATGGCAGACAATCCGTTATTGTGTACTCCCTTATGCTTTACCAGGAATTCTTACAGGAACAGTATTAAGCTTAAGTCGAGCTGCAGGAGAAACCGCCCCTATCCTTTTTACTGTGGCAGCTTTTTATCTTCCCCGCTTACCTCGGTCAATATTTGATCAGGCCATGGCTTTACCATATCATCTTTACGTTATCTCAACACAAGTACCCAATATGCCTCTGCAGATAAGTTTTGCCACTGCTTTTGTCCTTATTATATTAGTCTTCTTAATAAATCTTATAAGTATCGTGCTACGGGTACATTTCCGTAAAAAGAAACAATGGTAATAAATTGTGATGCAAATAATTATTGAGACAAAAAACTTATCTGCCTATTTTGACAATAATTGTGTATTAAAGAATCTCAATATAGAAGTTTTTCCTAAAGAGATTTTAGGTATAATCGGCCCTGCTAACAGTGGTAAGACAACGTTTCTTTGCGCCTTAAACCGTCTTAATTATTTAAAACCCAATTACTTTCAAGAAGGTGAGATATATTTTTTAGGAAAGAATATTGCTGAATTGAGTGATAATGAGCTACGAAAAAAAATCGGAATTATTTTTGCTTTACCTCAGGTATTACCTATGAGTATTTACAACAACATTGCCTATGGACCAAAAGTCCATGGGATACGCAAAAAAAGCATATTGGATGAACTTGTGGAAATATCTCTTAAACGAGCATATCTATGGGATGAAGTCAAAGACCGATTACATTCGCCTGCATTAAAACTTTCTGGAGGTCAACAACAACGTCTCTGTATCGCCCGTACACTTGCTGTACAACCCGATATTATTCTTTATGATGAACCCTGTTCAGGCTTAGACCCTATTTCTACAGCAAAAATAGAAGAAGCAATGCAGGAATTAAAACAGCACTATACTCAAATTCTTGTTACTAACAATACTAAACAAGCAGCACGAGTAACAGAAAGATGCTCTTTTTTTCTCATGGGTGAACTCATCGAAATAGATAAAACCTCTACTTTATTTACCTCTCCTAAGGATAAACGTACTGATGATTATATAAGGGGTAAGTTCGGATAACTATGAAGATTAATCAAAAAATAAAAACAGAAAATTTAAACTTATACTATGGTAACTTCCATGCTCTAAAAAATATAAATATTTCTATACCCTCTCAAGAAATTACAGCTATTATTGGGCCGTCAGGCTGCGGAAAATCAACGTTACTTCGCTGTTTCAACCGAATGAATGATTTAATTGAAAATGTAAAAATAGAAGGAAGAGTAATTATTGAAGGAGAAAATATCCTAAGTGAAAATACCAACCTTATCCAACTAAGGCGCAATGTAGGTATGGTTTTTCAGCGCCCCAATGTTTTTAATGCTTCGATTTACGACAATCTTAATTTCGGAATAAAGATACACCGTCTTATTAAGGAACGCCGTGAGGTAGAAAAAGTTATTGAAAAATCACTGAAAGATGTAGGACTATGGGATGAGTTAAAAGATAATCTGCATACTAAAAATGCCCGCGCGTTAACCTTAGAACAACAACAGCGTTTATGTATTGCTCGTGTTATTATTTTAAAACCAAATATTATCCTCTTAGATGAACCTTGTTCAACTTTAGACCCTATTTCTACAACAAAAATAGAAGAATTATTGCAAGTCTTAAAAAAAGATTATACAATTGTTATTGTAACCCATAATATGCAGCAAGCAGCAAGAGTATCTTATTGGTGTGGATTTATGCTTTTAGGTGAACTTGTTGAATTTGCTCGTACAAAAAAAATATTTACTAATCCTTCTGATGATCGAACAGAAAATTATATTACAGGAAGATTTGGATAATATTAAAAGGAGGAAAATTATGGATCGCCATTTTGATGAAGAATTAACAGAACTTAAGAAAAAACTTACCCGTACTGCGAACCTTGTACGAGAGATGATCTCTACCTCTATCTGTGCCTTAAAAGAACGAAAAGAAGAGCTTATGGATTTTGTCCTTGAATCGGAAGAGAAAATAAATATGGCACAGATTGAAATTGACGATGAAGCTTTAAAATTGATTGCTTTACGTCAACCAGCAGCAAGCGATTTGCGTCTTATTGTTTCTGTAATGAAAATAAACTCAGAATTAGAACGTATGGCAGACTTAGCAGTAAATATTGTAGAACGCTCAAAAGAACTTCTTAAAGAGCCTCCATTAAAACCCCTCATTGACCTTCCCCGTATGGCTGAGATTGCTCAGGAGATGCTCGATAATACCTTAAAGGCCTTCCTTAATAAAGATGCAGAAGCTTCCCGGAAAGTATGTTCAACTGATGATATTGTAGATAATTTAAATGACCAAATTTTTCGCGAGCTACTTACCTATATGCTTCAGGACCCTAAAAATATCAATCGGGCAATAAAACTCATTCTTGTAGCACGTTATTTAGAACGTATTGCCGACCATGCAACAAATATTGCTGAGGATGTTTACTATATTGTAAAAGGAAAGGATATACGCCATCACATAGAAGATAACAAATCCTTATGATTATTTAAGTAAGTAGCTATTTTCTTATCCACAGGAGCTAAAGAAAATTTACTTAGCTCATCAATACTTACAAAACGCACATCCGCGCATTCAAGAGGCAAAGGCTTTCCCTTAACAATACGACACAAAAAAAGATGGACATTTATCGTAAGTTTAGAAATAGTATCTTTGAAATTCCCTATAATCTTTATGGGCTCAATTTCTAAACCGAGCTCTTCTTTTATCTCCCGCTTAATGGCACCACTCAATGTCTCTTTTGCTTCAATTCTTCCTCCTGGAAATTCCCAAAGCAAAGAGAACGAATCTTTTTCTTTGCGTTGACATATACAAACTTTATTTTTATCAATAATTAAAGCAGCAACGACCTCAACTGTTCTCATAAACTTCTTTAGTCTTTTCTAAGAATATCTTTATCAAAAATATTATTCTCTCCAAGAATAAAGTAAGGGTCAAAATACGCTTTAAGTTGGGCCATTTCTTTTATATGGTCTATTCCAAACATAACCTTAAGATATTCCTTTTTTATCTTACCAATGCCATGCTCTGCAGAAACTGTTCCCTTAAGAGATACACTATAATGGATAAAACGCTTAATAGTCTCTTGGCCTAAAAGATACTCTTCTTCATTGCGAGGAAGAAAATTAAAATGAAGATGCCTTTCCCCGATATGCCCAAAATTAACATAAGAAATTTTTAACTTCTTTGCCTCTTTTTTGTAAAAATCGTACATCTTATAAAAATTTTTATCAGGGACAGCAATATCGGTAGAAAGCTTCTTCTGATGGTGTTTACGCAAAAATTCGTTAATTTTCTCTGGAAGTCTATGGCGGAATTCATAAATTCTTAATCGCTCACGTGGATTATCTCCTATCCAAACACACTCTAAATCTACTCCACTCTCTTTAAATAAATTTATCCACATATTCATAAGATTCTCATAAGAATCTTTGCTAGCCTCCTGTTCAAAGTATATAGCACACCCTTTCTTAGGAATATGAGAATACTCATCGCTTAAAAATTCAAGGGAATTGCCATCAAAAAATTCGATACTTGTAGGAGAAAACATTCTTTTTTTCTTTCTCTGGATTACCTTCTCTACAAAATTAAATCCTCCCTTTTCTGTGTCAAAAAAAACCACTCCATCAAAAATAGCCTCACTTTTATTTTGAACTGCTATCTCCACAGCAACAATTACTCCCAAGGTGCCTTCACTTCCAATAAAAAGGTCGATTAAATCCATATTTTCACAAACGAAATACCCTGCCTGAGTTTTAACAGAAGGAAGTATATAGGTAGGAAGAGAAAATTTAAAATCTTTCTTTCCATAGGTAAAGAAAAAATTTCTACCCTTTGCTTTGACCTTGCCACGTTTTAATAGCATAAGAGTCCCGTCAGAAAGAACAATCTCTATCGCCCGAATATAACTTCTTATGGAACCATATTTAAACCCTCGTACTCCTGATGCTCCTGTAGAAACAGCTGATCCTATAAGGGCAAGAGACTCAGTTGGTTGTGGAGAAAAGGTAAGTCCAAACTTATTCAACTTTTCTTCAAGAACACTTAAAGGTACTCCTGCTTCCACTTTAGCTATTTTATCAACGACCTCAATATCTATTACTTTGTTAAGTTTTTCCAAAGAAAGAATGCCCCCTCTTAAAGGTACACACCCTCCTGTTGTTCCTGTGCGTGCACCAGAACAAGTTAAGGGCTTTCTCCTCATATTACAATCTCTTAAAATCTCACAAATCTCTAATTTATTTTCAGGGATATAAAGAGTATCAGCAAATCCTTTAAGATTAGAGGTATCTTCTAAATAGGCGAGGAAATCAGAAGAGTCAGTCTTTATAATCATATATGAAGTTACAACTTAAACATAAGAGCGCAGGAAAAAGCTTTTTCATCCAAAAGGTGACTTTCAATATTAACCCATAGATCCTCTCTTATAACAAAGTCTATTCCCAATATTATCCCTATAGAGTGAGTTAAATCAGATTTTATGCGGTTTCTTTCATTATCCTGCCAGTTTATATAATCAGTACGTGACCATTTTGTTCCCAAATAAGGGATAAATTTACCCAGTTTACGGGAAAAAAGTAAAGATATCTGCCAATCATCAAGAACTCCTTTATACTTGATACCATTTATCTGTATATGCTTAGGATGAATACTTATGTGCTGAAAACCAAAAATAAGTTTTGTGGCATAATAGGCGTTTTCCATAAGCTTAATTCTAAACCCATATCCTCCACCAAGATAAGTAGGATAATCAATTTCATCTACTCCCTCAGGGTGTTGTTTAATATAACCCGCACCTCCTTTTAAATCAATAGAAAACCAATCCCTCAGCCCATAAGTTAAAAGAAAAAAACTCTGAATGCTACGCATTTTTCCATTTCTCCCTTCAAGATTTCTTTTGAAAAGAGTATAGTTCTGAATCCCACAAAAGAATTTTCTTTGAGGAGGCATCTGGGGACCATAAGCAGGAGCAGAAAAGAGAGATACAGAAAAAATACTCGGGGAAAGAAAAACAAAGATTGCTTTATAAATTTTCCTCATTCTCCTTTTTTAAGATAATTTGTGGAAATAAACTGTTTGCGTAGGAAAAGCAAAATCAATCTTGCGTTTTACAAATTCTTCCTTTATTTTTAAATTGATTGCCTGTTGGATGTCCATATATTTATTGTAATCACTACCAATAACATAGTAAACAATTTCAAATATAAGACTGAAATCTCCATAAGAGAAAAAATGGGCCCGGTCAAAAATAGTACCACCAATACCTTTGACTATTTTTTCAATAATAACAGGGATTTCTTTAAGCTTATCAAGGGGAGTATCATAAGTTACCCCTATACGAAAAACTACTCGACGTCTTGCCATTCTTTTATAATTTCTTAAACGTGAATCTGTAAGGTCGGTATTGGAAAAAATGAGCTGTTCTCCACTTAAACTACGGATACGTGTTGTCTTTGCCCCAATATACTCTACTGTCCCCAGATAATCATCAACAATAATAAAATCTCCTACCTCAAAAGGTCTATCAAATATTATGGCGAAATAACTGAAAAGATCTTTCAATATTGCTTGAGCAGCTAATCCTACAGCTACACCACCAATACCTAAACCAGCAATAACTGTAGATATTTTAAAACCTAAATTATCAAGAAAGAATACAACCGCTAATCCCCACACTAAAAATTTAATTACCTTTAGTATTCCTTTCATGCTACGTTCTAAAGAAACATTTTTTTCTTGTTTTTTAAGATAAATCTCAAAAATGTAGGCAAGGATACTTGTTATAAGACGTGCAGTGAATATAGTTAATAAAGCAATACCTAAAACATCAATTACTTTCTTTAAAGAGGGGACAATACTTAAAGAGTTTATACTTATATAAAAGCCACCAAAATACATTAAAGGAATCAGTGTTTTTTCAAAAAAACTTATTATAAGATCATCAATAGTAGTTGCAGTTTTCTCTGCCCATTTCTTAAGGCGATTAAGAACTACACAACGAAATATTTTTATTGCTATAACAATGGCCATAAACAACAACAAAGAGAAAAAATAAGCACTTACGCTGTTAAAGGCATATGTTTTATTTAAAAATTCTTTTACCATTCCTCTTAACTTAATATTGTTTTTATATCATTTTCATCCCAAGCCTACAAATGTTATGATATTTCTCCCCCATATAAAAGATATAAAAGCGGCAAGGGAAAGATAAGGTAAATAAGGAATAAGATGCGATTTCTTAAAAATAATAGCAAATATAGAATAAAATAGAGCAATAAAAGGAGCAATAAAGAAGACAGTTACAGTAAGTTTAATTCCCAAAAATATTCCTACCATTCCCATAAAATCCACATCACCTAACCCTAAAGATTCTCTTTCCCCCTCTATAGAATCTTTTTTTCTTAAAGAAAGATAAATATTTAATATAATGTCCCCCATAAGTTTAAAAAAATAAGTAAAACCCAAACCAAATATTAAACCCTTAAAAGCAACTATTATGGGTAAATTATCAATAAACCCCTGTTTATATATTATAACACTCTCGTAGAAGGCGAAAAATAACCCTACCAAAATCCCTAAAAAACAAAAATATACAGGTATAGCGTGATAATCGATATCCACAAAAGAAACTACAATCAGAAGAGAAAAAAAGAAAACAAATTTAAAAAAATCTAGTGATAAAGAAAACCTATTGTAGAGAAAGAAAAAAAGACAGCCCGTAATAAATTCTACTAAAGGATACCGCAAGGTAATCTTTTTGTGACAATTTCTACATTTTCCTCTAAGAAGAAAATAACTTAAGATAGGTATGTTATCATACCACTTCAAAGAGATTTTACATTCAGGACAAAAAGAAAAAGGTTTTATGATGGAAATCTCACGAGGCAAACGATAAATACAAACATTAAGAAAACTACCCACACACATTCCTATGATAAAAGAAAAAGCTCCACTAAGACTCATCTTTTAACTCTTTTTTTAAAGCTTCTTGCATTATATTAAGAGGCGGCTCTTTTTCTGTCCATATTTTAAAAGCAGCTCCTCCCTGATATAAAAGCATATTTAATCCTCCGATAGCACTTCTACACTTTTTTTCTGCTTCTCGAATAAGAGCTGTTTTCCTGTTATACACAACATCATACACATAGAGACGAGAATGTAAGAGTTCTGTATCTATAGGGGAAGTATTACTATTCATTCCTACAGGAGAAGCATTGACTAAAAGCTGGCAATCAGTTATAAGGTTAGGAATATCCTCCTGTGAAACAAACATTATTTTCTCCTTGATATAAGGGTACTTATGAAAATATTTCAAGAAATGATTTTTTGCATATTCTACAGCCTCTTTATTTTTATCGTAAATATGTATTTTTTTTATACCTATACCCCCCTTTACCAATACCGCAACAATAACTCTTCCCGCCCCTCCACAACCAATCACTAAGGCATTCTTTTCTCCCTTAGAAGTAAATTGTAAGTCATTTTTTAAAGTAGTTTCAAAACCATAAGCATCAGTGTTATAGTAGACTCCGCCGGGAGGAACCCTCTTTACTGTATTTATTGCACCAGAAAGTTCTACATAATAAGAATCTTCTCCCTTAAACAATTCACTTCTATCTAATATATCTTTGGCTTGAACTTTATGAGGAATAGTAATATTAAAACCAACTATTTCTTTAGCAGGAATAGTATTACCTTTTAGGTCTTTTACTAATTTTTGAGGGTCAAGTAGAAAATCTTCTAACTCCTCAGGAATAATCTCAAAAATTCTGTATTCAGCATCCATACCTAAATATTTAAAAGCAGCATTATGCATTACCCCTGAAAGACTATGTTTTACAGGATAACCAATCAAACCATATACTTTTCCCATTTTACAATGTTCTTTTATGCGGAAGGATATATAGAATTCATATTACTCTTTAAAGAATCTTGTTTAAAGCATCTAAATATGCCTTGGTGGATGCTTCTAAAATATCTGTACTTGCTCCTCTTCCTGAAGAAATCCTTCCTGTAAGTTTTATTTCTACATTCACCAGCCCTTGAGCATCTTTACCTTTAGTGATGGCTTCTAATTTATAACTCAAAAGTTTAGGACGTTTGCCAATAACTTTGTCAATAGCTTTATAACAAGCATCAACAGGCCCATCTCCTGAAGAACGGGATTCAAATATCTTATTCTTGTATCTAATTTTTACAGTGGCTTGAGGAACGATATCTGTGCCTGTAGTAACCCGCACACCTACCATCTCAAGATTTCTTTTCTTCTTACGACTTTCCTCTTCAACTAAAGCAATTAAATCACCATCAAAAATTTTTTTCTTTTTGTCCGCAAGTTCCTTAAATTTTTTGAAAATAGCATTTATCTTTTTCTCATTTAACTTAAATCCCAAATCCTTAAGTCGTCTGCTTAAAGCATGGCGACCAGAGTGTTTGCCCAAAACAAGCTCACTTTTTTCTATTCCTATATCTTTGGGATTCATTATCTCATAGGTAGTACGTTTTTTTAAAATAGCATCTTGATGGATGCCCGATTCATGACGAAAAGCATTTTCTCCTATAACAGCCTTATTGGGAGGTACAACAAAACCCGTTAATTTACTGACCAAACGCGAAGTACGATATATTTCTCTCGTATTAATACCTGTATAGAAACCTTTAAAAGCATCCTTGCGCGTCTTTATGGCCATAACAATTTCTTCTAATGAGGCATTTCCCGCCCGTTCTCCTATCCCATTTACAGTACAATGTATCTGTCGAACCCCTGCAGTAAGTGCCGAAAGAGAATTTGCCACCGCCATTCCTAAATCATCATGGCAATGGACAGAAATAACTGCCTTATTTATATTAGGAACATTATTATAAATATCTTTAATAAGAGAAAAAAACTCATAAGGATAAGTATACCCTACAGTATCAGGAATATTAATTGTTTTTGCCCCCTCTTTAATCGCCATTTCAATAATCTTAAAAAGAAATTCTTTCTCTGTACGAGTAGCATCTTCGGGAGAAAATTCAATATCACTACACACCCGATGTGCCAATTTAGTTGCTCTTCTGCCGATATCAATTATTTCCTCTTCTACCTTCTTAAATTTATATTTAAGGTGTATCCGTGAAGTAGCCAAGAAAATATGAATACGCGGATGTTTGGCTTTAATCAAAGCATTATGTGCTGCCTCTATATCTTTTTTCAAACAGCGTGCTAATCCACAAATAATACTCTTTTTAATGTGGCGAGCAACTAAACTTACTGCCTTAAAGTCGTCACTGCTGGCAATAGGAAACCCTGCTTCAATAATATCTACACCAAGTTTTTCTAACTGATAAGCGACCTCTAATTTTTCCTCGCTCGTCAATGATGCTCCTGGAGCTTGCTCTCCATCTCTTAAAGTCGTATCAAAAATTATTATTTTCTCCTTCATTATTTTATATCCACAATTCTATTCTCTATACGCTATCACTACTTGCTATCTAATCCACGGCATCATCTTACGCAGTTTTTCTCCTATTTTCTCAATAATATGCTCTTTTTCCTGCTTACGAAGAGCATTAAACACTACACAATTAGTTTTGTTTTCTAAAATCCACTCACGGGCAAATTCACCAGACTGAATTTCAGCAAGAATTTTTTTCATTTCCTTCTTTGTTCCCTCAGTAATTATTCTTTTCCCTCTTGTTAAATCGCCATACTCTGCAGTATCGCTAACTACATGCCGCATACCTTTTATACCTTTAGAATAAATTAAGTCAGTAATAAGCTTAAGTTCATGACAACACTCAAAATAAGCAATTTCGGGTTGATATCCTGCCTCCACAAGAGTTTCAAAACTTCTCTGAATAAGTTTAGTGACTCCTCCACAAAGAACAACCTGTTCTCCAAAAAGATCTGTCTCTGTTTCTTCTCTAAAAGTAGTTTCAATCACTCCTGCACGAGTTCCTCCTAAAGCCTTCGCATAAGCTAAAGCAATTTTCTTAGCATTTTTGCTAGCGTCTTGATATACTGCTACCAAACAGGGCACACCTTTCTTTTGAAGATACATTTCTCTTACTAAAGTTCCCGGCCCTTTAGGCGCAACCATATATACATCAACAAAAGAAGGAGGAATTATCTGATTAAAATGGATATTAAACCCATGAGAAAAACCAAGAGCTTTCCCTTTTTTTAAACAAGGTAAAATAAATTTTTCATAAACCAAGGGTTGGATTGTATCCTGAGTAAGAATATGGATAATATCTGCTTTCTCTGACGCTTCCTTTGCATCCACAGGATTAAAACCGTCTTTCTTGGCCTGTTTATAATTAACTGTATCCTTTAGTTCTGCTACAATTACTTTGATTTTAGAATCTCTCAAATTAAGAGCATGGGCCCTTCCCTGTGCACCATAGCCAATAATTGCTATTGTTTTTTTCTTTAAAATATCCAAACTTACCCCTTTATCATAATAAACTTTTGCCACTTTTACCTCCTCCTATCTCTTCTAAAGAATTTTTTAAAATACTATAAATTATTTCGCTATAGCTATTTTCCCTGTTCTTATCAACTCTTTTATTCCTATCTTTTTTATCTCTTTAAAGATATTCTCTAAATCATTATGCTCAGCACAAACCTGCAAGATAAAATACTCCTCATTCTTATCTAATATCTCTACAGGATAATTTTTAACCAGTTCTTCAACCATATCTTTTGCTGGTTTTTTATTATATATCTTAAGAAGAATAAGCTCTCTATCAATATAATCTTTGCGAGTCAAATCAACAACAGTAATAACATCAATGAGTTTATGGAGTTGTTTCTTTATCTGTTCTAAAACACGCTCATCTTCGGCATTAACAACAATAGTCATACAGGAAATTGTAGGGTCTTGAGTTTCTCCTACTGCCAAGGAATCAATATTGTACCCTCGTGCACTAAATAAAGAGGCAATCCTTGCCAATACTCCAAATTTATTCTCTACTAAGACTTGAATTGTATGTTTCATAACCTAACTTCTATGCCATTCCTCCTATCATACGATTGATTGCTTCTCCTGCAGGTACCATAGGAAATACATTTTCCTCCTCTTCTACCCAAAAATCAGCAAGAACAGGCCCTTTATATGAAAGTAATTCTTTAACTGCTTTTTTAACTTCATTTGCTTTTTTTATCCTCATTCCTTTAACCTTATACCCTTGGGCAATCTTTACAAAATCAGGATTTTTTAATGAAGTGGCAGAATATCTACGGTTATAAAATAACTCCTGCCACTGACGAACCATCCCTAAATAACTGTTATTTAAAATAATAATCTTTACGCCAATATCATAAGTACTTATTGTTGCCAGCTCTTGTATATTCATCTGAATGGAACCATCGCCTGCAATATCTAAAACAACAGCAGTAGGATTACCTACTTTCGCACCAATAGAAGCAGGAAAACCATAACCCATTGTTCCTAACCCTCCACTCGATAAAAAATGCCGGGGAGAATCTATTTTATAAAATTGAGCTGCCCACATTTGATTTTGACCCACCTCTGTAGCAACAATTGCTCTTCCTTTTGTTTGAAGATACAATTCTTCCACTACATACTGAGGTTTTATCCCCCCCACACCCTTTTTATATTTTAAAGGGTGTTTTTTCTTGAACTCCTTTATTCTCTTAAGCCAACTGCTTATATTAAGAATTTTTTTTCTATCAATCTCTTCCAAAAGCTGTCCTAAAATATTTTTAGCATCACCTACTATAGGAATATCTACTTTTATATTCTTGCTGATAGAAGTAGGGTCAATATCAATGTGAATTATTTTTGCTTGAGGTGCAAACGCATCCACTCTTCCCGTAACACGATCATCAAATCTACAACCCACAGATATGAGTAAATCACTTTCTGTAATAGCCATATTGGCATATACTGTCCCGTGCATACCGGGCATACCTAAATAAAGAGGGTGAGTAGAAGGAAATGCTCCTAAACCCATTAATGTTGTAGCTACAGGAATACTAAATCTTTCAGCAAATTGAAAAAGTTCTCTCGCCCCCTCTGAAATAATCACCCCTCCTCCTGCAATAATTACTGGCCGTTTTGCGGAATAAATAAGTTTGAGTGCTTTTTTAATCTGACCGCGATGGCCAAAATAAGTGGGTCGGTAACTCCGCAAAGAAATATCATAAGGATAGTTAAATTCTGTATCATGAAGCTGAACATCCACAGGAATATCTACTAACACAGGGCCTGGCCTTCCTGTGCGTGCTAAATAAAAAGCTTCTTTAATTGTAGGGGCTAATTCTTTTACATCCTTTATAAGATAATTATGTTTAGTTATAGAACGGGTAATACCAGTGACATCTGCTTCCTGAAAAGCATCATTACCAATCAAAGAGGTCTTTACCTGACCTGTAAATGCTACCATAGGAACAGAATCCATATAAGCAGTAGCAATCCCTGTAGTGAGATTTGTAGCACCTGGGCCACTGGTAGCAATACATACTCCTACCTTTCCTGTAGAACGCGCATAACCATCAGCAGCATGAGCAGCTCCTTGCTCATGACGGGTAAGAATAAATTTAATAGGGGCATCATAAAGAAAGTCAAAAATTGGCAGTACTGCTCCCCCAGGATAACCAAAAATAACTTCTACATTTTCCTTTATAAGGCTTTCTACAAAAATCTTTGCACCTTTCATTTTGTCGCCTTCTTAATAAAGTAATTATACCATTTTTTATATCTTACCACAATTAAGGTTAAAATTAGCCTTTAAATACTGCTCCCTTTGAAGCAGAGCCTACCATCTGAGAATAACGATAAAGATAACCACTTTTTACTTTAGGAGGAAGCAATTTTATTTTCTTTTTTCTCCGGGAAATCTCCTCTTTTGAAATCACTGCTTCTATCTTCCTTTTTGGAATATCAAGAAGAATTTTATCACCATCCTTTAAATAAGCAATTAGCCCTCCTTCTTTTGCCTCAGGAGAAATATGACCAATACAAGGCCCACGCGTGCCTCCAGAAAATCTTCCATCAGTAATAAGAGCAACCTGTTTATGCAATCCCATACCTACAATCGCTGACGTAGGAGAAAGCATCTCTCTCATTCCTGGCCCTCCACGTGGCCCCTCATATCTTATTACCACAACATCTCCCTTTTTCACTCTTCCTTTAAGAATTGCTCTCATTGCTTCTTCTTCAGAATCAAACACTCGTGCCCATCCTGTAAATTTCAGCATATCCTCATCCACTGCAGACTGTTTAACTACACATCCCTCTTCTGCTAAATTACCATAGAGAATAGCTATCCCTCCTTGTTTATGATAGGGCCTATTTTTTGGTCTTATCACATCCTCATCTAATACCTCTGCTTCCTTAGCGATAGCCTTTACCTTTCTTCCTGAGACAGTATCGTTATCCTCTATATCATCTATTAATCTTTTTAAAACAGCTGGTATTCCTCCAGCAATATCTAAATCCTCCATAAAGTAATCTCCTGCAGGTCTAAGATTAGAAATATGAAAAGTCAACTTGCTTATACGATCAAAATCTTTAAGAGTAATATCTACACCTGCTTCGTGAGCTATAGCCATAAGATGAAGAACAGTATTAGTGGAGCCTCCTAAAGCCATATCTACTCTTATAGCATTCCTTAAAGCCTTTTTGTTCACAATATTTCTTGGAGCAATATTTTTTTCTATTAATTTTACAATTCGTTGGCCACTTTCATAAGCAATTCTCTGTTTGCGTGCTAAAACAGCAGGCGTTGCTGCGCAATAAGGCAAAGATAAACCCATTGCTTCTGTTAAACACGCCATAGTATTAGCAGTATAAAGCCCCTGGCAGGAACCACAAGAAGGACAAGCTTCTATCTCAAGAAATGACCTTTCTTCTTCTGTCATCAATCCTGCCTTAAACCTTCCTACTGCTTCAAATGTATCTCTTACCAAAGAAAGTCTTCTTCTGCCTCTATGACCTGCAAGCATAGGCCCTGCAGTGACCACAATCGTAGGTACATTTATTCTTAAAGCCCCCATAATCATTCCGGGGGTAATTTTATCACAATTAGTAAGAAGTACTAATCCATCAAAAGCATGAGCAGAAGCAATACTTTCAATAATATCAGCAATCAGTTCTCTTGAAGGTAAAGATTGCTTCATACCAGAGTGTCCCATTGCTATCCCATCACAAATCCCAGGAACACCAAATATAAAAGGTGTACCTCCAGAATTTTCTACACCTCTTTCAATATAACGCTCCAATATTCGCATATTAGTATGGCCAGGAATAAGATCAGTAAAAGAAGAGGCAATACCAACAAAAGGTCTTTTCATATGAGAAAAAGAGATTCCTGTACCATAGAGAAGAGCGCGATTGGGCATTCTTTCTATGCTTCTCTTAATTTTATCTGAACGCATTCTTCCTCCCTTCTTGAACTTAAGTAATTATCTGCCTAAAAACAATAGAGATTAAATTAATCTGCCCCTTCGAGTCTCCCCAAATCTTTTCTTTCTTTTATAAAATCCTTTTTTTTCTTTTCTACCACCACAGGTCTAATATACTTATTTACCACTTCTTTTGTATCTTTTATGTTTAGCTTATCAAAAAGAAAAGCAAACTCTTCCTCTAAAACAGAAGAAATTTTATTTTTTAAATCACGTGGCAAAGAATAAATTTCTCTTTTAAAAGGACCTAATGCTTTTTTGCGGGTCTTATAGATAAATTGGTCATCGGTCTGGTCTGGTTTCTTTTCGTCAGCACAATTCTCATGAAGCCACGCATAAATTTTCTCTTTTAAGGGTAAAGGAAGATAATCATATACGATATTCTGAAACTGCGTGGCCAAATGAATCTCACAACATCCTACTTCAGGAAAATGATGAAAAGCATCATTAGGTAAAGTAGAGGCGCCATGCTGAACTGCTCCTGCCATACCAAACTCTTTACGTGCTATCTCAGAAAGGTTCTTTAAAGTTTCAAAATCTATCTTTACTTTAGCAATGGAACCATCAGGAAGGACAACGCCACCATGGGTTGTTCCTGTCTGAATACTTATTTTAGAAATCCCTTTTAAACCATTAATCTGGGAAAGGTATCCTTTCATAAAAGAACGTAGTTCTTCTGGGGTAGAATTTTTTCCTCCCACCTCTCCAATTTCTCCCCCAATAGAAATTTCAATTTTATGTGGCTGTAGTTCTCTTATAAATTTAGTAAAAAAAGCGCACACCTCATAATTCAATCTCTGCTGTTCATCAATTGTCGGTTTGGATAAATCTACTAAGGTTGAGGAATCAATGTCAATATTATAAAATCCTGCCTCTATTGCTTCTTTAATTAAATCTTTTAACTGGTTTATCTCCTCTTCTTTAGAGGATAAAAAATTCTTTGCTTTTACCTGAAAATGATCCCCCTGAATAAATACAGGACCTTTATAATTTTCCTTTATCGCTGCAAGAAACACACACGATGCGTATTCTAAAGGTCTCTGAGAAGTATAACCTATTTCACTTTTAGCAATCTCAAAGATAAACGCTCCTGCATTAATTCTATTCGCTACACGAAATACCGCCCGTCCTAAATCATAAGTAAGCGTGCGTAAATTCATTGCTGGAACAGTAAAATGAGTTAAACCTTCCTTTGCCCTTCCGATATAAAGAGCGTGAATAGAAGAAGGAACTATACCAAACTGGATTGCCGCCTCGTAAGTTAACCAATAACATAACTTTTTAATATAAAAAGAATTACTAAGAATTATAGTATCTACTAAATTGTCCACCATTTTTTCTTTAAAAAGATCGATATTCTTAAATACAATTTTATCATCTTTTAATCCAATAATATTATTGTTGAATAGCTCTTCTTCATCACGATAAATCATCACATCCTCCTTAAATTTATTTATTTTACAAGAATAGTAAAATAATAAGTGATATATTATACAACATTTTTTAAATTATGTAAGGATTTTTATAAGCTTGTAATATTCCTCTAATTTTTCTAATTTCTTAGGCTTAATAGCGGTTTCCAGAGAAACAGTAATAAGTCTACCGTTCTTTATTCCTACACATTTATCTGTCTCGCCATTTAATATACACTCTAAAGCATATTTACCCAATCTGGCTGCAGTAATACGATCAAAAGCAGTAGGTCTACCTCCTCTTTGAATATGCCCCAGCACAACTATTCTTGTATCTAATTTAGTTTTTTCTCTAATAAGAGAAGCAATATCATCGGCAGAAGCTTTCCCTTCAGCAACAATAATAATCCAACTTACCTTTCCCTTAACACTTCCCTCTTTGATTTCTTTACACATTGTTCCAATATTAAAATCTTTTTCTGGCAGTAATACCTCCTCACATCCTCCTGCTAACGCAACATTAAGAGCAAGATAACCGCATTCTCTCCCCATCACCTCCACTACAAATATCCTTTCTAAACTCATAGCAGTATCTCTTATCTTATCCAGAGCATCTAAAGCCACATTTAAAGCAGTGTCTACGCCAATACTTATATCTACACCATTCACATCATTATCAATCGTAGCAGGAATTCCTATTACCCTTATCCCATATTCTCTGCTTAAAATGTGAGCTCCTGTCAGAGAACCATTACCACCAATAACAATTAGTCCATCAATTCTGTTCTTCTTAAGAGCAATCACTGCTTCTTTTTGTCCTTCTTGAGCATAAAAGCGATGGCAACGAGCACTCTTAAGGATTGTGCCTCCTAAATTTATTATTCCCGACACAGAACGCCTATCTAAACTAATCAAATCACCCTCAATTAAACCTTCGTAGCCTCTATATACACCTACAACGTCTATATTATATAAACAAGCACTGCGAACTATAGAACGGACACAGGCATTTATACCAGCACAATCTCTAGTAAGAACAGCTATTCTTTTCATAAAAACTAATCCAATCCATAAATAGGAGCATTTTTGGGATAAACAACAGTGTAACTTACTGCTATCTCTTTCTTTTCTTTGGGGTTAAGCTCTAATTCCCAAAGCACTACTCCTTTTTTATCCCTGTAATCTTTTACTTTCGGTTGTGGCGTTATTCTTACATCTTTTATTTTTATCTTATCGGTCTTTGAAACGGGAATAGCATCAAGAATATGAACATTAACTTTTTCTTCCTTGACATTCTCTATTGTTATTTTATATGTTAACTTTCTTACGATGTTTTGCCTTTCAATTTTTCCGAAAAACATCTCTTCTTTTTTATCTTTAATTTTTTCTCTTTTAACCTTCACCTCTCTATCTATCCCTAAATTAACCAGAAAGTCCTCTGCGCTCTTTTTCTCCTCAAGCACTGCCTTGCCTACATACCTTCCTTCATGATAAATTTGTAAAACGCCTGCAAGAAGTTCGCTGTCAGAACTTGCTTTGCATACTAAAAAAGCATAGGGAATATCTGAAGGGACAGCATAATGGTAGACTTCGCCTTTAATTTTCTTAGAAAAAATAGGATATATAGACCCTCTATCCTTTGATTTTATGGTAACTTTATGAGGTAAAGTATATTCAAAAGAGAAAGAAAGCCTCCTTCTTACTGATGAGGCAAAAGAAGCCTTCTCTGAAGCAATCTTACGTTCAATTTTTCCTGCCATAGGTGCATTGGCGGCACTGTCAAACTGTAACGATTTTGTCCAAAACCCCTTGCCTCCTTCAGCAGCAATTTTGTCAAAACGTCCAAATTGCAGCCTTAAATATAAATATCTACTTTGAGGTTTAGGTAACTTCTGTCCTTTAAAAGGTACAACATTCGACACAGTTAACTCTACATTATCCCAACTTTCCCCTGTCTTCTGGTAAATACGAGCAAACATAACCAGATTTATATCTTTCTTGGGCAAAACATTAATTTTGTAAAGAGGTTTCCACCACGCTCTTCTTACAACATAGGATACTTCAATATTTATCTGCTGCTCTCTTTGGGAAGCGAATAGAACTTCTATAACCCTCTTTATCTTTGTCTTACTTTCTGTAAGAGATGCTAACTTTTGGCGTAAGACTTCAATATCTTTATATAAATCCTCTATCTTCTCTTCTAATGACTCTTTCTTTGTATTTATTTCTCCATAAGAATAGCCAAGAAACTGCAGCATATTTCTTAAATCTTCTGTTTTGGGGAAATTAGTAACAATCTCTTTAGAGAGTTGTGAATCGGAGAAGTTGATAAGAGAATTTAGAAATTGCTTTTTATTATCCAAAACCTCTATGTTATTGTAGAGACTCTTTTTTTCTCTCTCTAAATTTTTAATCCTTTCTTCTATATCTTTTATATTCTCCTGAGAAAACTCTTTCAAAGGCACTGTTGTAAACTGAACGCCCAGTATTTCTCCTTTCCCTTCGACTTCTGCCGTAAGCGAACTTTCGTCTACGTTAAACGCCGTACTTTCAAGAAAAATTTCATTCACCCCTTTCTTGACCTTAACCAAGGCCTGGCGGGTAACTTGTGCCTGGTGAGAAAAAAGCACAACTTTTTTAACAAAACTTTTTACTATCTCCTCTGCTTGTGAGGAGAAAGAAAATATCAAAAAAACACCTATAAGAATTACCTTTCTTCTCATATATCACCATCCTTGACTTTATAAGTCTATACTTATTATGTCCCTTCCTGCCAGCTAGAAAGATATTTTTTTTGAGCTTTACTTAATTTATCTATTTTAACTTTCAGTGCTTCTAATTTAAGACGGGCTACTTTTATATCAATCTCATAGGGCACAGAATATACTTTTTTTTCTAACTTTTTATAATTTTTTACAATATACTCACAAGCTAACGCCTGATTAGCAAAACTTAAATCCATAACCTCTGCAGGATGGCCTTCAGCACAAGCTAAATTTACCAACCTTCCCTCTCCCAAAACATATATTTTTTTAAGTTTGGCGTATTGTGTATTGCCTATTGCGTATTCTGTAACCAAGGGTTTTACATCTTTTTTCTTTAAAGCCATTTTATTTAAACTTTCTAAATCAATTTCTACATCAAAATGTCCAGAATTAGCCAAAATAGCCTTATTTTTCATAAGAAGAAAATGTTCCTCTGTAATAACATTTTTATCTCCTGTAGCTGTAACAAATATATCTCCTATGCGTGCTGCTTCTTTTAAAGGCATTACCCTAAAACCATCCATTACTGCTTCAAGAGCGTTTAAAGGATTTACCTCACAAATAATAACATTTGCTCCTAAACCTTGAGCACGGCGGGCTATACCTTTACCACACCATCCATAACCACAAACAACAAAAGTACATCCTGCAATTAACTTATTTGTAGCACGAATAATACCATCTATTGTAGATTGTCCTGTTCCATAACGATTATCAAAAAGATGCTTAGTATAAGCATCATTAACTGCAATAATAGGGTAAAGCAATCTTTCTTCTTTTTCTAAAGCACGTAACCTAATTACCCCTGTTGTAGTCTCCTCTGTCCCAGCCCAAGGAAAATGTTTAACAATCTTAGAACTTTTAGCGAACTCTTTATGAATCACAGAAACTAAATCTGCTCCATCGTCCATAGTAATATGGGGATTGTTCGCTAAAACAGAATAAATATGTTTATAATAAACCTTTCTATCCTCTCCTCTAATAGCAAATACAGAAATACCAAAATCATATACCAAAGAAGCAGCTACATCATCCTGGGTAGATAAGGGATTTGACGCACATACTTTTATATTTGCCCCTCCTTCTTTTAGGGTGATAGCTAAACTGGCAGTTTCTGCAGTAACATGTAAACAAGCGGCTATATTAATATTTTTAAAAGGCTTTCTTTGGTAAAATCTTTTTCTTATCAACTCTAAAACCGGCATTCTCTGCAATGTCCAATTAATTCGTCTTTTACCTTCTTTTTTCAGAAATTTATCCTTTATGTCTGATTTCATCTTCACCCTTTTTTATCCTCTCTTTCTTACAAGTTATAGTTTAAAAAATCTCCTTAGTTCTTCTATCTTATCAGTTTTTTCCCAACTAAACCCTTCTTCATTCCTTCCAAAATGACCATAAGAAGCAGTATTTTTATATATTGGTCTTAATAACCTTAATGTTTCTATAATTCCTTGAGGAGTTAAGGGAAAAATTTCTCTTACGGCTATAGGAAGTTTTTTTTCATCTACTTTAGCAGTACCTTTTGTATCAACCATTACTCCCACAGGATCTTTTATACCAATACAGTAAGCAAGTTGCACCTCACATTCTTCAGCTATCTTGCTAGCAACGATATTTTTAGCAATATAACGTGCCATATACGAAGCAGACCTGTCAACTTTAGTAGGATCTTTACCACTAAAACAACCTCCTCCATGGCGTGCCCATCCTCCGTAGGTATCTACCATAATTTTCCTTCCTGTTACTCCTGTATCAGCCACAGGACCTCCTATTTCAAATCTTCCTGTAGCATTGATAAAAATTTTGGTGTTCTTATCCACTAATTCTTTTGGTATAACCTTTTCAATAACTAACCTTTTTATATCTTCCCGTAAAACCTCTGTTTTAACAGAGCTATTATGATGCGCTCCAATAATTATTGTCTCTATTCTTTTAGGTTCTTTATTCTCGTATTCTACTGTAATCTGTGATTTCCCATCAGGACAGAGATAATCAACAATCTTCTTTTTTCTTATCTCAGAAAGTCTTTTTACTATCTTATGAGCAAACATAATAGGCAAAGGCATAAATTCCTCTGTCTGTCTACAAGCATAACCAAACATAAGCCCCTGATCTCCTGCTCCTCCTTTATCCACACCCACTGCAATATCAGGAGACTGCTCCTGAATGGCAGTTATTACTCCACAGCTACCATAATCAAAGCCCATATTGGGATTATCATAACCAATATCTTTTATCAACTCTCTTACTCTGCGAGGTATCTCTACATAACAACTGGTAGTTATTTCTCCTGCAATATACACTACCCCCCGTGTAACTAATGTTTCACAGGCAACTCTTCCGGTAATATCCTTTTCATAAATAGCATCTAAGATTAAATCAGAAATCTGGTCACATATCTTATCAGGATGACCTTCAGTTACTGATTCTGATGTAAAAAAGCATCTCATATTTGCCCTCCTTTGCTGGTAACGTTATCTGTTTCTTCTGTTGCAGTTAACCCTCCAAAACCACTAAACTCTTCTAACTTAGGTAAGTCTTTAAGAGAATCTAATCCAAAATACTCTAAAAATTTTCGAGTAGTTATGTAAAGAAATGGTCTTCCCACCACATCTTTTCTACCCGCAGTCTTTATCAATCCTAATTTTAAGAGGTGCCTTATTACTCCATCTATATTAACTCCCCTTATTAACTCTATTTCCATTTTGGTTATAGGTTGCTTATAAGCAACAATTGCTAACGTCTCTAAAGATGCTATGGAAAGTTTCTGTTTATTTCTTTTATGATACATTTTTTTAATCCACGGTTCATTATCAGGGTGTGAACACATCTGATATCCACCAGCAACTTTTACAATACAAATTCCTGAGCTTCTCTGTTCGTATTCTTCCTTAAGCTCTTCTATAATTCTTGTTACAGATTTTTTATCTAAATCTACAATTTCACCAAGCTCACTTAAGGAAATTGGTCTCTCATTAACAAACAATAAAGCCTCCAATATTGATTTAATATTCATAATTAACGGGTACTACGATAAATCTCATTGAGTAAGCTTTCTACACTATCAATTTTATCTGATGTGCTTAAAGCTTTTTTTACCATAGTTTCTATTTCTTTAGCACTGTACTGCAAGCGTTTTAAAATCTTCTTAGCCTCGTCAATAATTTCCTTATGTGCAAAAGACTCCTTTAATGGCTTTTCCTTTATGAGAGCAAATCTACCTACTTTACCTTGAAGATGAGCAATGATCTGTTTTGCTTTCTGCTTACCTATACCTGCTAAACTCACTAAAAAGTTAACGTCTCCCTCCTCAATAGCTTTTGCAATCAAAGGAACAGGTTTATCAAAAGCTTTTAATGCTGCCTTTGGTCCTATTCCTGACACTCCAATGAAACTTACAAAAAAATCCTTCTCTAATTCATCCCTAAATCCTATCATTACAGGAAGGGCTCTATTTTTATCTATCTGTAAATAGTAATAAATAATGAGAGAAATCTCTTTTTCTAAATCACTCTCCAGCTTTAAACTCACTGTTTTAGGAACGCATATCTCATAACAAACTCCCCCTACATCAATAAAAACCCTATCATCGAGCCTCTTTACTAAACGTCCCTTAATCTTCCCAATCATTTTCTAACAACTTCTTCTTTAAATTATGAGAAAATGCAACCACTAAAGAAAAAGCATCAGCGGTATGTTGTGATTTTAATTTCAATCCCAAAATATTTTCTGCCATTCTCTTTACCTGATAAGAATGGACACTCCCCTTGCCTAAAAAGGATTTTCTTGCCTTTGTAGGAGAATATTCGTAAAAATCTATCTTATAAATTTCTCCTAAAATAAGAATAGTACCCTTTACATGAGAGAGCAAAGATACTGTTGTAGGATGACGATAATGAGAATATAACTTCTCTGCAATTAATGCTCGGGGACGAAACTCTTCTATAATTTGAGCTAACTCTTTATAAATAAAAAATAACTTTTGGGACAATCTTTTATCCTTAGGTGGTTTTATTTCTCCTTCTCTAATTAACCGGATATTAAAATTATTAACTTCACATACAACATAACCACTTATTCTTAAACCAACATCAACCGCTAAAACACGCATCATCTATTTAGAAAGCTCATGAGCTATCTCTTCTAACACTTCTTCAGGAATATCAAAATTGGCATAAACTTTCTGAACATCGTCATGTTCCTCTAAAGCCTCTATAAGAGCAAGGAGCTGTTTGGCAGTCTGTCCTGTTACCTGGACAGTAGATGTAGGTAACATTGTAAGCTCAGCAAGCTCCCACTTTATATTCTTTTCCTTAATAGAATTTTTTACTGTTTCAAAATCATGAGGGTCACAAAAAATCTCGTAATTTTTGCCTTCTGCTTTCATATCCTCCGCTCCTGCATCAACACTTATAGCAAAAATATCATCTTCACTCCCCTGGTTCTTATCAATAAGAATATATCCTTTTTTATTAAAAATCCAAGAGACACTACCACTGCCTGCCATATTTCCTCCCCGTTTGGAGAATATATTTCTAATCTCCGCAGAAGTACGATTCTTATTATCAGTAAGAGCTTCAACCATTATAGCTACCCCTCCTGGACCATAACCTTCAAAAATGCAGGACTCATAAGTAACGCCAGGTAATTCCCCTGTACCTCTCTTTATTGCCTTATCAATATTATCCTGAGGCATATTAGCATCACGTGCTCTGTCAATGGCAGTACGTAACCGAGGATTGGTATCAGGATTACCCCCTCCTTCTCTAGCAGCAACAGTTATTTCTCTTATCAATTTGGTAAAGATTCTTCCCCTTTTTGCATCTTGAGCTGCTTTTTTATGTTTTATTCCTGCCCATTTTGAATGTCCACTCATTTCTACCTCCTCAAAATAAAGGGCCTCTGCCCTCATCCATTTTAAAAAATTAATTAATTATTGTAAGAAAATTTGCTGCCTCCTTGGCTAATCTATCAGCATCTTTATTATTTTCTCGTGATATATAGTTTATACTAAAACTTTTAAATTTTGCGACCACATCCTTTACCATAACAAAAAGGGGATAAATATTCTTGCTTTTTACTTTAAAGTTACCTTTCAGTTGTTCACATAAAAGGTTACTATCAGAATAAACATAACATTCCTTTTCACCCATAGACAAAACTTCTATCAATGATGCTAAGAGTGCCATATACTCAGCAAAGTTATTTGTCCCTATCCCTAAATAAAAGCTTTTCTTTTTTAAAAGAATTGTATCTTTATAAATTAAATAACCTATTCCCATTTTTCCTGGATTACCAATAGAAGCACCATCAATGTAAACTCTTATACCCATAAGTTTAAGAAAAATCTTCCTTTATATAAAGAATACGAACGCACATCTCACAGAAAACCAGATCTTTATACATTTTTATTTCATTAATTGTCTGCGGGGTTACTCTCATATGACAGGCGGTACAGTTTTGATTATCAACACTGGCAATAACAAGACCATTACGTGTCTTAAGCAACCTCTCATATATAGATAAAATTTTACTGTCTATACTTTGGGTTATAATTTTCCTTTTATCTCTGAGATTGCTTATTTCCATCTCTAAGCTTTTCTTCTCTTCTTTTAAGCGAGCTTCTCTATCTCTAAATTTCTTTTCTTCTTCTTCTAAATCTCTTTTTGCCTCTTTTAACTCTTTCTCTGCTTCCTCTAACTCATCTAATAAATTAATAATTTCCTCTTCTATAAGAAAAATGTCGGCTTTTAAAGAGTTAATTTCTGTAAGCTTAGCCTGATATTCCTTGTTAGTTTTTAACTGATATAACTGAGTCTGCGCTTTTTTAACATTTTCTTCTTTAGAAGATAAATCTAATTCCTTATCTTTACGTTTAAGCTGTAACTGCTTTACTTTTTCCTCAAAGGAGGAAAGCATACTCTTTTTTTTATCAAAATTATTTTTTAACTCTTCTAACTGTGAGGGAATATCAACGTCTTGTTTATGAATTAAGGAGTGGATTTTGGAATCTATCTCCTGCAAGTGGATAAGCTTTCTAATCTCTTCTTTTAAGTTCATTATTTTTTATATACAACAGATAATCTTCCATTATTTTAGGAGTCCCCATATTTTATTAGGAAAATATTAACTACTCTCATCAATCTAAAATATCTTTTTACCTATTTTTATCATAAAATATGGGCGATACAGGATTTGAACCTGTGACCTCTACGATGTGAGCGTAGCGCTCTAACCAGCTGAGCTAATCGCCCAAAAATTCGCTTTGCGAATTTTAGCACTTAGCGAATAGCGATTAGCGAATAGTATTTAGCCTATCGCTCGAACAAAATAATTTATATATTATCAGCCATGAGCTACGAACTATTAGCTATCTGGTGGGCCCGCAGGGATTCGAACCCCGGACCAATTGATTATGAGTCAACTGCTCTAACCAGCTGAGCTACGGGCCCGTAGAAAGTGAATAAAAATTATAGCAACATCCCCAAAGGTTATCAAGTTTTTTTTAGATAGGTGGGAAATAGGTATAGAAATGTTGATTATCTATTTTAATCTTTTCAACTATTGTTAAACGAGAAGTTTCTTTACCAATCCAAAAACTTCTTCTGGCTTTATTGCTTTAAGACATAAAAACTTTTTTGTGCAATTATGAGCAAAACACCTCCTGCATCCTACATCCTTATGTAAAAAAAATACTCTTTCCCCTAAAGGCTTCCAACGTAAAGGAGAAAGTCCTTTATCATTTCTTCCAAATATAGATATAACCGGTACTCTTAAAGCAGAAGCAACATGAACAGGTCCACTATCATTCGAAATAAAAATGTCTGTTTTCTTAAGCAAAGCTCCTAACTGAGCCAGAGTTAATTTACCCCGTAAATCAATAAGATAGGAATGAGCCTGCATAATTTTCTCAGCATAAATAATTTCTTTAGGGGAAGTAACAATAAATATTTTAGGATTAAATTCTTTTTTAATAAGATTTATCAACTCAATAAAATATTTTTGGGGCCAGCGTTTAGAAATACACGATGCTGAAGGATGAATAACAAAAATTTTATCTTTTTGAGAAATATTATATTCCAAAAATAACCTATCTATAAACCTCTCTGCCTCTTTTTTAATAGGGAAAAAAGTGTTTTTGTCTCTTATAGGAACTTCAATCAGCCTCAATAAATCTAAAGTATACTCTAATTCATGTTTTTCTCCTGTATGTTTGGTATAAGGTAATTTATGAGTTAAAAGAAAACCAAACTTTTTATCCCATCCAATCCTTAAAGGAATTCCTGCAAAGAAAGTTAGGAGATGTGTTCTATTAGTAGGGTGAAGAATTATTGCTATATCAAATCTTTTCTTTTTTAGATAAAGAGAAAAACGCCATGATGACAGAAAACTTCTGTGCTCTCCATATTTATCATACACAATCACTTCGTCTAAATAAGGATTGCCATCAATTATATCCTTAGTATAAGGACGGCACATAAACGCTATAAAACTATGCGGATATGCCAATCTTAAATTTTTTATTACAGGCGTAGATAATATAACATCTCCTATTCTATCTGTTCTTATAATCAGTATTCTTTTAGGAACTACCATTATAATCGGTCTCCGTTAGTGACAGATAAGTTCTCTTATTGATATCAAAACATCACCAGGATAGATTCTTCTCATACATTCTCTCTCTTTGTTGCAGAATGACTTTTGGCAAGGTCGGCATTTTAAATTTTTATCATATAGAACCCTATGTCTATCGGAATAAGGACCATAAAGCTTCTCATCAGTAGGTCCGAATAAAGCGACTACAGGCAGATTTAGATAACTCGCCAAGTGTAAAATCGATGAATCAACACATATAACCAAAGAGGAAAAATTCTTAAGAAGGTAATGCACTTCAAAAATCCTGGTTTTACCTGTCAAATCAATAACTCTTCTTATAGAGAAAATATCACCATAATACTTTCTATCTCTTTCTGTCCCTAAAATGACTACAGGATAATCCTCCACTAATTTTTCTATTACTTTTTTTAAATAAGGCTGAGGATATCTTTTAAGATGAGAATTAGAAGCAGTGGCAATAAATATTGCCGAATTCAACCTTAATGAATCCCATTTCTCTTTTTCTCTGTCAGTTAAGAAAAAAGTGCTTTGTTTTACATTATTAACGTTAATAAACTTATGTATCAAATCTATATATCTATCTTTTTTATGCATTTTTTTTTCAAATAGCCTAACAAGAGGGGTTCTCTTTGATATCCTAAGGAATAGAGGAAGCAATGAATGTTTAAAATCTATCATCAAATCATACTTATGGCGGTGCATTCTACAAAAGCTCATTTTTTCTCTAACCTTCCATTTTTTATTATACTCTATTACTCTATTTACAGCGCTATATCTTTCTACAAAAGAACAAGTATTAGAGGAAACTACTGCTGTTATATTTGCCTGAGGATAATTTTCTCTTATTAAGTCTATGGCAGGAAATGCAAGAATGGTGTCGCCAATATTAGTAGGCAAATTAATAATTATCTTCTTAATCATTTTTATCCTATCTTATTTCTTATAGAATCAATAAAGTAATATTGTAAACGAACAATTTCTATCTTATTATCCTCCAAGTTAAAGTTAACCCTCTTCTTTATAGCAAATCTGTGATTTCCCATAAAGAATAGGTTTAATTATAGACCATACTAATTGTGGAGTAATCTCTTTCATACACCTATTATCTCTACAATCAAGTTTATAGCAAGGAATCCGACAACCAATATCTTTTCTTATAATTACGACTTTATCTCCTTTTGGTGCAGTAATATAAGGAGAAGTTGGCCCAAATAATACAACTGTAGAAGTACCGACAGCAGAAGATAAATGAGCTGGGCCTGAATCAGAAGAGATCAACATATCTACTCCTTTAAGAATAATAAGTAATTCCTTTAAAGTAGTCTTTCCGCAAAAACTAAAGAGGTCTTTTAATCCTACTTTCTTTACTATTTCATTAGCAATCCTTTCTTCTTTCTTTGTACCAATTAACAGAACACAAATTTTTTGAGAAATCATTTCCTTAATCAGCTCAACAAAGTAATCAATAGGCCAAGATTTTAAATTCCAGTTACTGGAGGGATTAATAGCAACAGTATAAGAATATCTCTTTTTATGTTCTACAAAAAAACGATGAATTTTATTCTCTTCTTTCTCTTTTATTGCCAAATGAGGAATTCTATCTTTCACAGGAATTTGAACCTTTTCAAAAAGATAGAAATAATAATCAGCACGATGCAAAGAGTCTTTTTGAGGAGGAGTTATTTTTATTGTGAGTAAAAACGATGTCTTTTTTCTCTTATAGCCAATTCTCTTTTTTATTCCAGAAAGCGCACAAATTAATATGCGCGTAAAAGAACGATGCAGAAAAAATGCAACATCAAATCTTCTTTTCCTTAACTCCTTAATAAATCTTATCTTAGCAAAAAAACTTCTATTTTTTGTCCTCTCATCAAACTCAATAACTTCATCGATATAAGCAATGTTTTCAAAAAGCTCTTTAACACGAGGAGTTGTCATAACTGCTAAAAATGCACCAGGGAATTTATCCTTTATAGCCTTAAATATGGGTAAACTCATCACGCAATCGCCTAACCAATTCACACTCACAACAAGAAACTTTTCTCCGAAATTTACCTTATCAACAATAGACTCTCTCATATTTATCCTCTTAAAACTTCCTTATACACTGCTTCTGTATAATGAGCCATTTTATCGAGAGAAAATACTTCTAAACTTTCCTTTGCTTTTTGTTTAATTTTTTCTTTAAGAAGATTATCATTAAGTAAACTATTAATGGTATCAATTAAAGCATCCTTTTTGTAATCATAAAAAAGGAGGCCATTTTCTTTATCTTTTATGATTTCTTTTATGCCTCCTGTAGCAAATCCTATAACACATACTTCTTTAGCGAATGCTTCCAAGATAGTATAGCCAAAACCTTCCTTAAAAGAAGCCACTAAAAGTATATCAACGATATCAAGAAAATCCTCTGCCTTTAAAGATACAAATAAAACCTCATCTTTAACTCCCATCTCATCTATACGCTTTTTAAGTTTATTCTCTAATTTCCCTTTACCGCAGACAAGAAGAAAAATGTTTTTAAATTTATCTTTTAACTCTCTAAAAGCCTTTAAAACTAAAAAATGTCCTTTTTCTTCTGAAATCCTTCCTAAGATACCTAAAGTTATGCAACTATCTTCTAAGCCCACATCTTCTTTTCTATATTTTTTTGAAGAAAAATCTTTCTTCTCAATCCCATTGTAAATTACTTCAATTTTATCTTTTTTTATCTTTAAATCATTATATAGATGTTCTTTTACTGCCCCGCTTACTGCGATTGATTTTATCCCTTCAAATTTAAATATTTTTCTTGCCAGATGGGGACGATAAAAACCATGGAAAGAAGAAACATATTTTTTTCTTAAAAATATATATAAAAGAAATCCTATAAATTGTGTCACCCGAGTATTACAATGAATAATATCTATTTTATTTTTTAAAACAAAAGGAACAAGAATGAAAAAAGAGCAAAATACTTTTATATCCATTATAGACTTTGTTGCTATAGGAATATGTTTATATCCTACTTTAGAATTCACTAATTCTTTTTGCCATTCTCCTTTATCTGAAGCCACCCAGACATTATTATTCTTAGAGAGAGCGCAAGATAAACTAACAACATAACGGGAGATTCCTCCAGGATTAAGATGAGTAGTGAGAATAAGGATATTCATTCTTTTAAAATTGACTTTACCTGAAAAAATACCTTCTGTGGTGTAATAGACTTCATACATGTATGATGCCCACATTTTCTTTTATAACAGAAAGAACAAGGCAATCTTTCATAAATAATTCTAAGATTTTTACTCTTTACCGTATGATAAGAGGGGTTAGTAGGGCCAAAAATAGCAATAGTTTTTGTATTTAAGGCGCAGGCTAAGTGCAATGTTGCTGTGTCCTGTGTAATAAATACCTTACACATTCTAACAACAGCAACTAAATCTTTTAAAGTAGTCTTACCACATAAAGAAATTATCTTACCCTTAAAATACTCAACAAGATTATTGCTATCTCTTAAACTATAACTATCTCCCAGAAGTACTACTTTATAGTCCCGCAACTCCTTACTAATAAGCTCAATTAATTTCCTTATATATAAAAGAGGCCAATTTTTGCTTTTCCATTTAAAAGAAGCAGAGATATTGATACCTATTAATTTGTCATTTTTAAATATACCGAATTTCTCCAAAGAGGAATCTTTTGTTGACCAAAAGGTAAGCTCTTTTTTTTGCAATTTTATTCCCAATAACTTTAAAATATTCTCTTGAGAATCTAAAGGGTTCTCTTCTTTCTTTTTAATTCTTATGCTATTAGTAAGAAGAAATCCCCACTTACGTCTATATCCAAAAGAACGTTTTGGAAAACTCAAAAAAGAAACTATGTGGGAAGCAAAACTATTCTGGAAATCAATTATATAATCAAAACTCATTCTGCAAAGCTTTAAAGAAATACTAAAAAGATAGGATATCTTCTTATAATTATTATCTAAACCAATAATTCTATCTACAAAAGGACAATCATGAAGCAAAGAAATATACTTTTTTAATATAAGAAGTGTCACTTCGCTATAAGGGTATCTTTCTTTAATTGCTTTAAGAGAAGGAATTGCAAGAATTATATCTCCTAATGAAGATATTTTTATAACAAGAATCCTTTTAAACTCTTTTGCTTTCCTATATAAATCATGTATTTCCTTTATGCATCCTAATGAAGAGTATTTTTTTTCTACTTTTTTTCTGGCATTTAAAATTATTTTCTCAGTCACACTTTTGTTTCTTAAAATCTCTAAAATTGTTTTGCTTAATGCATGAGGATCACGAGGAGGAACTAAAAAACCATCTTTTTTATCCTCTACAATTTCAGGGATAGCTCCTACTTTTGTAGCAACCACAGGAACACCTACTGCCATTGCCTCAATAATTACCCTCCCAAAAGACTCCTCTATTACAGAAGAGACTACAAGTAAATGAGCATAGGATAAAATCTTCTCTATATCATCTCTATAACCTAAAAACCTGATATTATAGTTCAAAGAATATCGTTGGACCAAACTTTTAAGGTAATTGAAGTATCTCTCTCTATTACTCTCTGCAGAGCCAACAATATCTAAACGGATATAAGGATTAACTCTTACTATGCGTCGCATAGCACTTATAAGATATTCATAACCTTTAGAAGGGCTAATCCTTCCCACACTTAAAAGAGTAGTATCTTCTGTCTTTTCTCTTTCAGGGGTAAACTTAAATCTATCGAGATCTACCCAGCGAGGAATAATTTTAATCTTAGCAGGAGAAACTCCAAATGCTTCTTGCATATGACGAGCAATGACTTTTGAAGGGCATATCACAAACTTTCCCAAACTCATTATATAACTTAGAAAATGCGGGGAATAAAAACCATGAGCAGTAGTAATAAATTCAACATTACTTCTACGAGTAGCAAAAAAAGCTATCCAAGCAGGTACGCGTGAACGGGCATGAACAATACCACCTTTTTCTTTCTCAATAATCCTACGGAGTTTCTTTATCGACAGCAGACTTAAAGGAGATTTTTTATAAACGTTAAGTTTATAGTGCTGAATATTAAATTTCTCTAACTCCTTTATAAGCTTACCCCCTCCTGATACAACAACAATCTCATTTTCTGTCTCGTTAAAATACTTAGCAAAATCAAGAATTCCTCTTTCTACTCCTCCTACATTCATTTTGGGTAATATCTGGATTATTTTCATTATTTTAATTAAATAGGCTGAAATAAAATATATAAAATTATATAATTTTTTGTATTGCTTTCTTTAAAACCTCTTGATTATATTCCAAAAGAGAAAAAGAAGGTTCATAAAAATTATCCATATTTTCATAAGGAGACTTTATAAAATTAATCAAATCTCTCACAGAATCCATAAAGTTCACATGATGGATATTTAATATCTCTTCTAATTCTATACATATGGTAGTTTTCTTCATGCTCAGGCTTTCAGAAATCATAGAGATACTATCTGCGGTTATAAAAACAAATGAGGCAAAATGTAAAAATCCTCCTGTAACAAAGGGGTAATTTTTTCTATTGGCGATTATAATAACTTCAGTATTTCTAAATTCTTTAAGTTCTTCTTCTATTAATTTTTCAATTGCAGAGGGAGTCCGGCGGGAAGTAGAAATTAAAATCTTAAAATCTTTTCTTAAAGAGAAATTTTTGAGCTTATCGATAAATATCTTAATATTCTCATAAAAGATATTTCCGTTAGTTAATGGTCCTCCTATAAAAACTGCTATTTTATCCTTACTGCTTAGACTAAAATGTCGGGAAAGATTTAATCCATCATTATAAGAATCTAAAGGATAACTTAAAGCTCCTTTTATGTTAACTACATTCTCAGCCTGTAAATTATCATGTTCAGGAATAACAGCCAAATCGAATTTCTCTATGGGCAGATTAGGTTTAAGAATAACAATTGATTTAGCCCCTAAAGAATGGGCAACGATTAAATTTATCCCTCCTAAAGAACTACCTGTACTTATTACAAAATCAGCAAATACTCTGCTTAATTTATAAAACTCCTCATTCTTAAGCACCCATTTTAAAGGGTAAAGCTTACCTACAGACTTATGAGAAAAAAATGCACATGCTTCGATAAATGCTCTTTTAGTTTTAGTAAGACCTGTTATCTCTACGATTTCTTTCTTTATTTTATAACCTTTATTCTCTAAAAATGCCTGGAAAAAAAGCGACTGTTTAAGGTGCCCTATTTTACCATCACTTAATATCAAAGAATAAAAAGTTTTCCTGCGTTTAAAGCGCTTATACCACCACATATATTCTGAAGGATACAAAGAAATAAATTTCTCATAGGTTCTATTTAATCTTAACAATGCTTCTTTGTTGCTGATAGCTCTACAATCAATACTTTCTCCTATCTTAAGAACGTGCCTACCATCTTTTTCTCGGCGCCCAAAAACAGGATATATTCTTTTATTGAATTTTTTAGCAATGTGCACTGCTCCTCCTGGTGTAGGAACTTCACTACCGAAAAATTCTATGTATAAAGATTTCTTCTCTGCACCATGGTCAACAACTAAACCTATCCAATAACCTTTATTCAAGTATTCTATAAGACACTTTAAAGAAAAACAGATGTTAATATTGTTTTTATTCCTCTGTTCATTTATAAATCTATCAAAACAAACATTCTTCTGCTTCTGGACAAGAACTGCAAACTTACGATAACAAGCAATCTTAGCATTATATAGTTCCCAACTTCCCCCATGAACACCTACTAATATATTATTTTCTTCTGCATCATCAAAATCTAAATCCTCAATAAATTTTTTATCTATAAGTTTCTTTATAACTAAGCTTTCTATAATGCTCATCCCAAAATTCATAAGGCTCTTCTTTAAAATATAAAGAATCTCTCTATTGTCTTTATGAGGAAATGCAAGTTTAAGATTAATAAAACCTACCTTTCTCTTGCTTCTACTAAAATAATAAAAGCCCAATCCTATTAATTTCCCTAAATTTAAAACGCATTTTAAAGGGAAAACATTTATAATTTTACAAAATAAAGTAAATATAAAATACATAAAGCCTTTCCCCTCTTAATTTTTCTATTTTTCTTTAGAAATTAAATATATGCATATGTCTCTTAGAAAAGTTTCTATAGAACTTTCTTTACCTCATTAAAAAAATTCTCCTCTTCTTCTATTTTTAAATCCACATCTAAGATAAAATAATTAAGTTGAGCGTTCTCTAAATCAATATGATAAAAATCCTTATAAGTAATAATTATATTGTATATATCATTTTTTTTAAGCTTCTGTTCTATGGAAAATAAATCTTTTCTATCAAATTCATAGTGATCAGGATAAATAAAAATCTTTTTAATGTTAATCGACAATTTTCTTAAAATATCAATAAACCCTTGAGGATATCCAATAGCAGTTAAAACAGCTACCTTTTTTTTCTGAAAATAATCCATCTTTATTAACCTTCTATTTTTATCCAAAAACCCTCGAGGTATATATTCAGAAAGATAAATTTTAAGACGAGGGTTTATAGAAAGTAATCTTTTTTGCCAGTAATCTAAATTGTGGATTAACCGCCAATAGTTTATAACTACAATATCTGCCCGCCTTAGGCTTTTTAAAGGCTCCCGCAACACATCTGCAGGTAAAAGATGCCAACTGCTACAGAACTCTCTACTGCTTATAATAACAATGTCCAAATCTCTTTTTAACCTCCTGTATTGAAAACCATCATCAAGTATAAACAGGTCAAATTTTTTTTCTAAACTTCTGATAAGAGAAACTCTGTTCTTGGAATCAAATACATTGTCTAACTTATTCTTTAATAACATAACCTCATCTTTAGCATAACCTTTAGTGATAGAAGCTACTTTAATAAAAGAAGATAATCTCGTATGAAGATAACTTACCAAACTTGTCTTACCTACCCCACCCCATGAAATATTGCCTACACTTATTACTTTTTTATGAACGCTATAAACAGGAAAAAACTTATAATCATAAGCCTTATTTCTTAAAAATAGTAAAAGTTGATATATATAAGATAATCCCACAAGAAAATAATAGAGACACATGGAAAAGAAATATTTATCTTTTCTTTTTAAAAAATTAATATACCAAATTTTTGCAGAAACAAAAAAGCTCTTCCTCATATTCATCTTTACAGTAGAGACTTAATTATCTCTATATTCTTTTTGACCAAAGCTCTTTGATGCTCAAAAATTTTAGAAGCATTTTTACATAATACCTCTCTAAATTCATCATCAAAAAGAATCCTTTCTATATAATATCTCAATTGTTTTTTATCCTGCACTTTTATTGCTGCTTTTTTCTCTAAGACAACCTCTTCTATCTCTTTAAAATTACTCATATAGGGACCAAAAAGAGTAGGTTTTGAAAAATAAAGAGGCTCCAGAATATTATGCCCTCCATAGTCAAAAAGACTTCCTCCTACAAAACATACGTCTGCTATACTATAAAAATAAAAAAGGTCTCCTACAGTATCCAAAATAAACACACATTTATCTAAAATATCTTCTTTCTCTCTTAGCTGACTAATCCTTAAAGCAATTAATCCAGTTCTTCTCACTTCCTTTTCTACCTCTTTTGTTCTCTCAGGATGACGAGGGGCAATTAAAAGATTACAAGAAAATCTTTCCTTTATTGATTTATAAACTTCCAATATTGCCTTTTCTTCTCTACTGTGGGTTGAGGCAGCAATAAAAAGAAATTTTGATTTATGCTTGAGTAAGGATAGATATTCATCCTTAAAGTTAAGGAGTTTTTTTTGTTTAACTATAATATTAGCAAATTTAATATTTCCACTAATAGCAATTCTATCTGAAGAAGCTCCTAAAGAAAGAAAACGTTCAAGATAAAAATTATTTTGTACACCTATATATGAACACAGAGAAAGAATTTTTTCTGTAATAAATTTAATTTTTTTATACCTCTTATAAGCTTTATCTGAAATTCTTCCATTTAATATAACTATTGGTATCTTTTTTTTATACAATTGATAAAAAAGATTAGGCCAAATTTCTGTTTCAATAGCAATAAATATCTTAGGATTAATTCTCTTTATAATTCTTTTTACTAAAAATGTGATATCAAAAGGAAGAAAAATAATATCGGCTTTATTTCCGTATATATTTTTTGCTACTTTCTTTCCTGTCAGAGTAGTAGTGGAAATAACTATTCGGAAAGAAAAGTAATTTTGGAGGTTATCAACTAATGCTCTTATGGAAATAACTTCTCCTACACTTACCGCCTGGATCCATATAGATTCTTCTATCTTTTTTACAGGAATAACTATAGTTAATTTCTCTAATAAAGCTTCAAAATTTATTTTTTTCCGCAAAGCATAAAGAGGGAGAAAAAACAAAACAGCAATAAACAAAGCTATATCATAAATAACAAAAATTAATAATCTCATGCGCGGGGATGAGTTCTATTATAAATTTTCTTTAAAGAATCAATTGTAAGATGTGTATAAACCTGAGTTGTGGAAATACTAGAATGGCCTAAAAGCTCCTGAACGCTTCTTAAATCAGCTCCTCTATTAAGAAGATGTGTAGCAAATGAATGTCTGAAAGTATGTGGTGAAACTTTCAAACGTATAGAAGCTTTATTAATATACTTATTAACAATATTTCTAAGACCCCTGTCTGTTAACTTTTTTAATCTTCTATTAACAAAAAGATAAGAACAAGAATCATTTCTTTTATCAAGATAAGCTTTTATTGCACATAAGGCGGGTTCTCCCAAAGGAAGAAGCCTTTCTTTCTGCCCCTTCCCTTTTACTTTAGCAATACCACCTATAAAATCAACGTCTTCTATTTTTATAGTAGTAGTCTCAGAAACTCTTGCTCCTGTAGAATACAAAAATTCTAAAATAGCTCTATCTCTTAATTGAAATAAATTAGTTCCTTGTGCAGAATCAAGAATTCTTTTTATATCTTCTTCTGTTAAAAACTTAGGCAAATTCTTGTCCATCTTAGGATAAATAAGAGAAGCAGCAGGGTTACTTTTTATATTTCCTTCTTTTATAAGAAATTTAAAAAAACTCTTTAGGGCAGAAATTTTACGGGAAATGCTCCGTTTATTTAAATTTTTCACCACGAGTTTACTTAGAAATTTTCTCAAAATAAAATAATCAATTTTCTCTAAGGGAATCTCTTTTTTATTATCCTCAATAAGATAATCATAAAAATCTCTAAGATCCACAGCATAATTGGTAATAGTATGAGAAGAGTAGTTTTTCTCCAGACGTAAATAATCTAAATATTTATCAATATAATAATTAAAAGGTATCATATGATTGCAATTACACCTTTACCTTTACTTTTGCCTTTTGTTTTCTTCTCCTGAAGGTAGAAGTATCCTTGTCGTATAGTGACACTTAGGAAACTTACTGCATCCATAAAAAAGTTGTCCCCTTTTATTTCTCCTTTCTACCAGTTCTCCTTCCTTACACGAAGGGCACTTTATACCAGTAGAGATACTTTCTGCATATCTACACTCAGGAAAACCTGAGCAACTTAGAAAACGCCCTCGGCGTGACCATTTAATCATAAGTTGTCTACCACACTTAGGGCATTTTTTCTCTACAAACTCTATCTGCTTTTTGATAAGTTTTGTGGCGTAATCTATTTTTTCTTTAAAGGGCGGATAAAATTCCTCAAGAATTTCTCTACCATCGATATTTCCATCTTCTACTCTATCTAACTTATCCTCTATCTGGGCGGTAAAATTTTCATCCATAATTTCACTAAAATATTTTACTAAAAGTTCACATACACGCACTCCTAAATCTGTGGGGATAAAACATCCTTTTTCTCTTCGCACATAATTCCTTGCAACAAGCGTAGAGATTGTAGGAGCATAGGTAGAAGGGCGTCCTATGCCTTTTTCTTCCAATATCTTCACCAAAGAAGCATCGGTAAAACGCGGAGGGGGCTTGGTTGTCTTTTCTACAATATCTACATCCTCTAATAATACTTCTTCTTTCTCTTTTAAAGGAGGTAAAATCTTCTCACCCTCTCTTCCTATTACTTTCAAGAAACCATCAAAAACAACCTTCTTACTTTCTGCAATAAATTCTATTTTTTGATCTTCATCACTAATTAAAACCTTAGAAGTTTCCAACACTGCTTCTTTCATAAATAGAGCAACACTTCTTTCCCAAATGAGCTTATAAAGTTTAAACTCATCCTGGCTTAAATACTCCTCAATCTCAGAAGGAATAAGAGCTATATTAGTCGGTCTTATTGCTTCATGAGCTAATTGGGCGGATTTCTTTTCTCTATACCTGTATTCTTTACTACATACATACTTTTTCCCCCATTGTTGTTCTACAAATAACTTTCCCTCTTTTTTAGCTTTATCTGCAATACGGAAGGAATCTGTCCTCATATAAGTAATAAGGCCGGTCATTTTACCCTTAATAGCAATTCCTTCGTACAGATGCTGAGCAATAAGCATTGTCTTTTTTGAAGAAAACTTAAGTTTATTAAAAGCTTCTTGCTGTAATAATGATGTAGTAAAAGGGGATGGAGGACGACGTTTAAATTCCTTTTTAACTATTTTCTTAACAAAAAATTTATTATTTTTTATAATATTCAGCATAGAATTAGCTTTATCCTTTTTGTGAAAAACAGCTCTTTCATTGTTAATTTTTTTAAGACGAGCTTTAAATAAGGCACGGTCTTTCCTAAAAATACCCTCTAACTCATAAGTTATTGTAGGGATAAATTTCTCTATTTCTTTTTCTCTTTCTACAATAAATTTCAAAGCAACAGACTGAACTCTTCCTGCAGAAAGTCCTCTAAGAACTTTTTTCCATAAGAGAGGAGATAAATAGTATCCTACAATTCTATCAAGAATCCGACGAACCTTCTGAGCATTAACTTTATTAATATCCAAATCACCTGCTTTGTTAAAGGCCTCTTTTAAGGCAGATTCAGTAATCTCATGAAACACTACACGTAGGAATTTTTTGTTGTCCCAAGAAAAAATATTCCTTATATGCCATCCTATAGCCTCTCCTTCTCTATCAGGGTCAGTAGCTAAATAGATAACCTTCTTATTTTTTGCTTTTTTCTTTAATTGACTTACTATCTTCTCTTTCCCTGGGATAATATGGTAAGAAGGTTCAAAACCTTCCTTTATCTTTATACCTAAAGAACGTGAAGGCAAGTCTACAATATGCCCCATAGAAGAAACTACCTCGTATAAGTTACCTAAAAATCCTGATATAGTCTTTGCCTTTGTAGGCGATTCTACTACCACCAGATATTTAGCCATAAACACTCCTTGCAAAATAAAGAGGTTTTTTTTCTTCTATTAGCCCTTTTACCTGAAGATAAAGAATAGCTCGATGGGCTGACTTATAATCCAATCCACTCTTAAGAATAATTTCCTCCAGAAACATTCCTTCCTTACTAATTATATCAAAAACAACCTTTTCTTCCGATGTTAAATTAACAGTAGTCTCTTCTTTATCCCATTTTATATTCAACTCCCCAAGAATATCATCTAATGAATCTACCAGCTTCGCTCCTTCTTTAATCAAAAAGTGAACTCCCTTACTTAAAGGAGAATCTGCTTTGCCTGGGACAGCAAAAACCTCCCTATTCTGTTCTAATGCAAGACGGGCAGTAATCAAGGCGCCACTCTTTTTAGCTGCTTCCACTATTAAAACACCTTTTGATAATCCGCTTATTATTCTGTTCCGCCGAGGAAAATTCTCTTTTAATGGGGGTTCTCTCAAAGAAAACTCTGATATTACCGCTCCTTTCCTAAATATCTCCTTAGCCAGATTATAATTCTGGCGAGGATAAATATTAAGTAAACCACTTCCTAATACTGCAATAGTAAAACCTGACTTTAAAGCAGCATTATGGGCTGAGGTATCTATTCCTCTGGCTAAGCCTGAAACTACAACTAATCCTAAACTAGCTAAGCTATAAGAAAATTTCTCAGCCATTTGAATACCATATAAACTTGCCAATCTTGAGCCAACAATGGCAATGCACATCTTACTTAATAGCTTCTTATCTCCTTTTACATAAAGGACTAAAGGAGGAAAGGGTATCTCTTTTAACAGAGGAGGATAATCTTCACTAAACCAATCAACAACCTCTATCTCCTCTTTATCTATGAGTCTCATTTCTTCATCAATTTCGTAACTATTGAGCATGGATATTATATTATTGGCTGATTTTTCTTTCAGTCCTGCTCTTAGAAAATCTTCTTTTTTTGCCTTAAATATATCATTAGGATTAGAAAAATAATTTAACAGTAAATTTGTCTCTTTAAAGGCTAATTTTACCTTATTAATTAAAATAAATGGATTTTTATACATTATTTAACTCTTTGATTATTTTTGTTGCGACATCTTGAGGAGAAATATTTGCAGTATCAATAAAAAGGTGAGCCTCTTTATAGAAAGGTTCTCTTTCTCTCAAAAGTTTTTTTATCCTCTCTAAAGGATTATCTACATTAAGTAAAGGCCTATGCTTGTAAGAAACAGTACGCTCATAAATTATAGAAGCATCTGCGGTAAGACAGACAACAAATCCTGTTTTTTTTAACAAACTTAAATTTTCTTTATCTATTACTATCCCTCCACCACAACTTACTATCAAACTATTCTTACATGATACCTCTTTTAATACTTCTTTTTCTACCTTACGAAAATATCGTTCTCCTTTAAGGGAAAAAATCGCAGGAATATCTAAATTTTCCTTCTTCTCAATAAGTTCATCAGTTTCCACAAATTCTCTTTTAAGCTCTTTAGATAAAATCTTACCTACTGTAGTTTTACCTGTACCCATAAATCCTACTAGATATATATTTTTATCCATGCCAAAAATTTATCCTATAATTAATAGTTTGTCAAGCTCTCTATTGAGCTTGAGAAAAGCAAAAGAACACGGTATACACCCATAAAGCCTCTTTCATCTTTTGATGAGAAGTTATTTAAAAGAATAAAAAGATATGTTTTAAAAGTGAAGAAACAAGTCGCATCAACTAAATCTCTTAAAAATACTACCGGAAAGCACAAAAAAACCACAAAAAACACATCTAAAAAAGACCTACCTCCTCTGGATTGCCAACCTCCTAATATAATAAAATATAATAAGTACCGTTAGCTCTCCTTTAATAATCACAACAAAATGGGCTGACTCCCTATCTTTGGACGCATTCCCTTTTTACTTAGACAATATTTTTTCTGCATACCAATACCTTGCTCTTTCTTCTTTTTAAAAAGTTTATTTATTATATCATAATTTGTCCAAAGAATTAGGGAAATAGGGATGCCATCTACCTTTACTACTCATTATCCTATAAGGAAAAACACACGAAATCTAAAACAAGATTTCAAAAAAATCACTTAGATTTTATCAAAAAGAATATTTAGGGATAAGAAAGAAAAAAGAACGTCAGCTCTTCTCTGTACTATAAATTTTTTATTTAAAAAACTTTCTTTTATAGAGGGTATCACTTAACAGTTTCTGGTTTAAGAGGACGCATCATTAAATCATTAACAGCGTCGTGGGGTTTCTTGTTCCTATAAAGCACCTTATAAACTTCGCTGGTTATAGGCATCTCTATCTTCATTTTCTTACTAAGTATATAAGCAGAATAAACGGTATTAATACCTTCGGCAATCATCTCCATTTTATTCAGAATCTCTTTTAACTTTCTTCCTTTACCAATTTGTTCTCCTACAAATCTATTCCGAGAATAAGGTGAAAAACAGGTAGTAGCTAAATCACCCAATCCACTTATCCCCCAGAAAGTAGAAGGGCATGCTCCCATCTTTTTACCTAAACGAACTATTTCCACAAGACCTCGGCTAAGAAGAGCAGCTTTTGTGTTAGTGCCAAAACCTAAACCATCAGAGACTCCGCAAGCGATAGCAATAATATTCTTCAATGCTCCTGCTAACTCCACTCCTAAAACATCGTAATGATGGTAAATCCGAAAACGAGACGTACTAAGCGCATATTGCACTCTCTTAGCAATTTTTTTATTCTTCGAGGCAACTATACAGGTAGTAGGTATCCCTTTTACTACCTCTTTAGCAATCGTAGGCCCACTAAGAACAGCAATTTTAACATTACCTAACTGCTCCTGGATAATTTCAGAAGGCCTTTTTAAAGAACTAACTTCAATTCCTTTAGCTACACTTACAAATATTTTATCTTTAAAATTGATATTTAATTTCTTTATTTTCTTTAAACACTCCTTTAAAAATTTTACAGGAACAGCAAGAATAATAATTTTATTATTTAAAACACTTCTAAGGCTATCATTTATTTTTAACAAAGGAGGAAATTTTATTCCTTTAAGAAACAGGCGATTCATGCGTTCTTTAGACATTACTCTATTATGCTCTCTAAATACACTATGTAGTTCTACCTCTTTATCATTCTGAGCAAGAATAACTGCTAAAGTAGTTCCCCAGCTACCCGCACCAATTATAGAAATTCTTTCTCTCATATGACTTTAAATTATTAATTCAATAATTAATCCTTTTCTTCCTAAAATAAATTTATTATTCTTAAAAGTTTTGCCTTGTTTTAACTGGAGCGGGCGAACGGAATCGAACCGTCATATCAGGCTTGGAAGGCCTGTGTTCTACCATTGAACTACGCCCGCAAATAATCTCTCTTATATAAATCCTTTTAGAATATCTTTTGTCTCTCTTAGCTTATCTTCTCTTACCATTATATCCATCCGCGTCAATCCGTCTGCTCCCCCATAAAAAACAGAAAAATTTTCATTAGTAATATAGTAAGGAATATCTTTATCTTCTAAAAGAGATTTTATGAAAGAAAGAGTTCCTACATTATTTACACTAATTACTTTTATAAATTTTAACTTTCTATTTTCTTCCACAACTTAATAAACTGTCTTAACCACTAGAATAAAAAGACAGTTATCATCTACAAGATAAGCTAAAATTCTCTGCATTCCCTCTAAACTATTAGGTACCAAAAACAGTGGGCAGGGGAGGATTCGAACCTCCGAAGCGCAAGCGCAGCAGATTTACAGTCTGCCCCCGTTGTCCACTAGGGTACCTGCCCATTTATACAGATTAATAATACATCGGAAATAGATTGTAACAGACAACTAAATTACGTAATCTACCAAAAATTACTAACCCTCTGTGTCTAAATAAGCCCAGGAGAGGAATCGAACCTCCAACCTGAGGTTTACAAAACCCCTGCTCTGCCGATTGAGCTACCTGGGCGCTTAGATTTTTTTACAGCTAATGGTAAATACTTTATAATATCAGATGCTACTAAAGAAACTTGGGTAATATCTCTTACTGCTAAATCTCCTGCTAAACCATGCAGATAAACACCTAACTTAGCTGATTCAAAACCGCTTAATCCCTGAGCCATCAAACCACTGATTATTCCACTCAATACATCACCACTACCTGCAGTAGCCATACCAGGATTTCCTGTTGTATTTTCAATAAATCTTTTGCCATCAGTGATAATAGTACGGCAACCCTTTAATACAAGGATTAAATTATACCGAAGAGCAAATTCTTTGGCAAGCCTTTTTCTCTTTTTCCTAATATAATCAATACTTTTATTAATAAGGCGGGAAAATTCTCCCATATGTGGAGTAAAAATAACATCTCGAAACACTCTCCTTCTTAACGTCTCTAAATCTCCCACAAAGGCATTTATTCCATCAGCATCCACAACTAAAGGTTTATTTATCTCTCTTAATATCTTTACTATTAATTTCTTAGTAGAAACATTACAAGATGCTCCACAACCAGCAATTATTACATCTACTTTCAAAGAAAACTGCTTAATTATTTTAAAGGCGCTTAAAGAAAGGGTGCGCTGAGAAGTCTCCTTAAGGGGTAAACTCATTACTTCTGTAAGTTTAACTTCAAAAATATTGTTTAAAGAAGAAGGAACTCCTACAGTAACCAGACCACAACCACTTCTTAAAGCTGCCTGGGCACATAAACATACAGCCCCTGTAAGGCCACAGCTTCCTCCAATTACTAATACGTGTCCGTAATCTCCTTTGTGAGTATCACTCTTTCTTTTCTGCAACTGCGCAGGCAACAGCATAATCCTCAATGTGGGTTAAAGAAATGAAAATATTAAGATTATCTTCTTTTTTTATTTTACAAAAGGGGGCACCATTATCCCTGTTAAGAATCAAAATATCTTTAAAAGATAAAGGGTAAGTTTTTGCTAAAGCCTTTATAACTGCTTCTTTTGCTGCAAAACGCGCTGCAAGACGCTGATAGTAAATTTTTCCTTTAGAAATATTTTTTAACTCTTCAGGATTAAATATTCTCTTGATAAAAGTATTGCTCCATCGTTTAATAGCAAGTTTCATCTTTTCTATTTTAACTATATCTATTCCCACTCCTACAACCATCTTGTTTATTTTTTATCTCAATTTGAAATCAAATCTATCATTTCCTCTACTGCAGAAACTATTCCTACAAACAGAGACCGACAGATTATAGAATGCCCTATATTTAATTCTTCTATTTCTTTTATCTTAACTATCTCCTTTACATTATCATAGTCTAAACCATGCCCCGCAGCAACAAAAAGAGCTTTCTTTTTGGCATAACGCGCTGCTTCTTTTATTTTATTCTGTCTTTTTTTTCTCTGGAAAATATTATCAGCTTCAGAAAACTTTCCTGTATTAAACTCTACAATATCTGCTCCTATTTTTTTTGCTAAATCAATCTGGAACTTAAAAGGGTCTATAAACAAACTTACTTTTATACCTTGGGATTTAAGTCTATCAACGACTTCTCTTACTCGCAAATAATTTTTTCTTAAATCTATTCCCCCTTCAGTAGTTAATTCCTGTCGTCTTTCAGGAACTAATGTTGCTTGATGAGGTTTTATTTTTAAGGCAAAATTAACAATATCTTTGTTAACTGACATCTCTAAATTAAGAGGTATTTTTATCATTTTTCTTATAATAATTACATCTCTTTCTTTTATATGCCGCCTATCCTCTCTTAGATGAACAACTATAGAATTAGCCCCTGCATATTCTGCCAGTAAAGCAGCTACAACAGGATCAGGATAAACTGTTCCCCGCGCCTGCCTTAAAGTAGCTACATGGTCAACATTTACTCCCAGCTTCATAATACAGGTGCTTTTAAGCTAAACCTTTATCCCTCTTGTTAACTCACCATTTACATAAAACCATGTAATTATGGCTATCCCTAAAGCAACTAATTTAAGCCAGAAATTATTAGTTACCATCTTTTTAACACTTAAATCCTCAATGTATTCCTTAAACTGTTTAAATCTCATTCTTTCCTCCCTAACTGGCCCTTTAAAATTGTCTGTAAGTCACTGGGAGATAAATTCCTTGTCAACTGGCCATTGATTGCTAATGATATTGTTCCTCTTTCTTCAGAAACAACGATTACTACTGCATCGGATGCTTCAGAAAGACCCACAGCAGCACGATGTCGCATACCCAAAGCTCTTTCTAAATTAGGATTATCTGTAAGAGGAAAAAGGCATCCTGCAGAGATAATTTTTACTCCATCGATAATAACTCCTCCATCATGTAGAGGGGCAGGAGGAGAAAATATATTTTGCAATAGCTCAGAAGAAATGTCAGCATTTAATATTACCCCGCTTTCAATGTAATTCTTAAGGCCAATCTCTCTTTTTATTGCTATAAGAGCACCTATTCTTTTTTTACTCATAATACTTGTTGCACTGACAATTTCTCTAATTACTTTCTCAATCTCTTCCTGTTTAGGTTCAATGTAAAAAATATGTCTTTTACCTAATCTAATAAGCCCTTCTCGAAGTTCAGGCTGAAAAATAATAACAATCAGAATCAAAAAAAAGGCAAAGAATTTTGTAAGAAACCAACTCAAAACATAGAAATTCATCTTCTGAAAGAAGAAAAAAGCTATTACCAGAATAACAATGCCTCTTAAAAGATATACTGCTTTGGTGCCTTTTAAAAAAAGAAAAATTCTATAGATAACAAACCAAAGAATAACAATTTCGATAATTGCTTTCCACTCAATAGCTTTCAATATACCTACCATTATATGTTTTTTTAATTTACTTCCTTTATCAGATAAGCTATCTTTAAAGCTTGATAAGCTTCTTTCACATCATGAACTCTCAACACATCCGCTCCTTTAATATAAGAAATAGATAATGCAGAAATCGTGCCATAAATACGTTCCTCAATATCTAACTTTAACACCTTCCCGATAAAGGACTTACGGGAAACTCCTAAAAAAATTGGGACACATAAGCTTTTTAAGATATACAGTTTGTTTAGAATCTGGTAATTATCTTGGAGTCGCTTACCAAACCCTATCCCGGGGTCAATCATAATCTGGTCTTTTCTTATCTTGTTATTCAAACAGAACTCAATTCTTCCCGATAAAAAATCAAATATCTCCTCTACCACTCCTTTTTTATATAAAGGATTTAATTGCATTGTCTGGGGAGTTCCTTTCATATGCATAAGAATGCATCCTAATTTGTACTTAGCTATTAAATTAACTAAACGAGGTGAATTCCGTAAAGCAGTAATATCATTAATAATATCTACTCCATATTCTACCGCTTCTTTTGCTACTTTATATTTATATGTATCAATAGATAAAAATACATCGGAAAATTTTTTTCTTATAATCTTAATAGCAGGAATTACCCTCCTTATTTCTTCTTTTTCATCTATTCTTTTAGAATAAGGACGAGTTGATTCCCCTCCTATATCAATAATTTTTGCTCCATTCTTTACCATTTCGTCAGTTTTCTTTAAAATAATTTCTTTAAACTTACGAGAACCAAGAACACACTTCTTAAGCAAACCATCGCCAGAAAAAGAATCAGGAGTAACGTTGATAATCCCACAAAGGATGGGTTTTTTTATTTTTAATAATTTATTTCTTGCCTTAAATATTAAATTTCTATTCTTTTCTCTTTTTAAAGCCTCCTCTAATTTATATGCTATTTCTTTTAATTCAAAAGGTTGACTTTTAAGCTTAGAAATTAGTTTATCTATTTGGCGAAAAGTACCAAAAAGAACAAGGGATGTTTTTATTCTTTTTGTAAGGGCCTTTCTATCTATGGCAGCATCAGAACCTAAAGAGAGCAAATGTTGTTTTATGATATTAGCATATAAAGAGTTGATATCCTCTATTTTAAAGCAAAAATGCAATGTTTTAGGAGCCATAATTTCTATACCTCTACTATCTACACCAATCCTACACATTAACCTCTTTGCTTCTTTAATTGTATGTATCTTAAGAGGAATCAATCTCATAAATTTTAACTGGTTTTATCTTGGGAAGAACTATGATTTTCTGCTTTAGGCTCTTCCTCTAACTCTTCTTTATTCTCTTTTTTTATTCCTAAAATTTCTTTTACCTCACCAGAAGTAAGCACCTCTTTTTCCAATAGTCTCTTTGCTAAGATATTAAGCTTTTTATAATTTTCTTCTAATATCTTTTTTGCCCTTAAATAACACTCATCTACGATTTTTTTTACTTCACGGTCAATAAGCTCTGCGCTTTCTTCTGAATAATCCTTGTGTTCCACTATTTCTCTACCTAAAAATACTGGCCCCTCTCTTCTTCCCAAGGTAATATTACCTATCTTATCACTCATACCAAACTCTGTTACCATGCGCCTTGCCATTTTAGTAGTAATCTCTAAATCATTTTGCGCTCCTGTACTTACTTCTTTAAAAGCAATCTCCTCAGATACTCTGCCTCCTAAAAAAACACAAATCCTATCAAGAAGCTCCTCACGAGTAAGAATATACCTGTCCTGAAGAGGTAACTGCATTGTATAACCCAAAGCGGATACGCCTCGCGGAATTATGGAAACTTTATGGAGAGGGTCGGCATAAGGTAAAAGCAAAGATAAAATCGCGTGCCCTGCCTCATGGTAAGCAATAATCTCTTTCTCTTTTTTAGAAATAACCCTGCTTTTCCTCTGAGGACCTGCTATTACTCTTTCAATACCCTCTTCTAACTCCTCCATTTCTACAGCGTCTTTATTCTTACGGGCAGCTAACAAAGCTGCTTCATTGCAAAGGTTTTCCAAATCTGCCCCTGAAAAACCTGGCGTTTGTTTGGCAATAATAGTTAAATCCACACTCGGCGATAATCTTATCCTACGAGTATGAACTTTTAATATTGCTTCTCTACCTTTGATATCCGGCGCATCAATTACTATATGCCTATCAAATCTTCCTGGACGAAGTAAAGCAGGATCTAAAACATCAGGGCGGTTGGTAGCTGCTATCACAATAATCCCTTCTTGTGTTTGAAACCCATCCATCTCTACTAATAATTGGTTTAATGTTTGCTCTCTTTCATCATGTCCTCCTCCAATACCAGCAAAACGTTGTCTTCCTACTGCATCTATTTCATCAATAAATATAATGCATCCTCTTCCTCCAATTTTGGCAGATTTTTTTGCCTGTTCAAAAAGATCACGGACTCGCGATGCTCCCACTCCTACAAATAACTCTACAAAATCAGAGCCACTTATACTAAAAAAAGGTACTCCTGCTTCTCCTGCCACTGCTTTAGCCAATAAAGTCTTACCACAGCCCGGAGGACCAACAAGAATAACCCCCTTAGGAATCCTACCTCCTAATCTTTGAAAACGCCGTGGGTCCTTTAAAAATTCAATAATCTCCCGTAATTCTTCTTTTGCTTCATTTACCCCAGCAACATCTTGAAATGTTACCTTAGGAGATTTTTCTTTTTCGATTATTCGCGCCTTTGACTTACCAAAAGACCAAAGATGACTACCTACCTGTTGAGTCCCTCGATAAAGGAAATACCAAAGTAGCAAAAGAAAAAGAAGCATAAAACCAAAAGAGGAGAAAAAATTAATTAAAAATGTCTTAGGAGGTTCTATTTCGAATTTCTCTACATTGTTCTTTAAAAGAGAAATGAGTTCTTTGTCGCCCTCAGGAACGTAAACATAAAACTCTCCCCCTCCTGCTTGAGAAGTAAATTTTCCTATTAGAAGATTGTTGGTTTTCTTTACATACTCAATAGCAGGTCGCTCTTTATTTGCTACAAGCTGATGATAGAAATCACTATAGGCTATTTTGACAGGGCGAGGCATAAAAACAATATTTGTAATATAAAGTAGGCCCATAGCAACAATAATCCAGAGGAAAAAACGCCTCGTAAAATTTTGGTCAACTGTTTTTGGTTTTCTTCTTCTATTCTTCATATTTCCCATTATAACTACCTTCCTTTACAAAATCAAGGACTTGATAAAAAGAAAAGCATCATCTTTCTTAATTTCTAAATGGGGTAAGTGAACTATACTTCCCGATGGTCTATTAATAAGCAAATCTTCTATCTCCTCTAAATGCCTATATTCTACCTTTCTTAAATCCCCTTTTACATCTTCAATGGCAATGCGAATAATTTCCTTAAAAATTGCTGGATGTAAATTTTTTAAATCATCTATTTTAAGTTTTATCCCTTTATACGAGATTTTTTTTAAAGAAGTAAATATACTGCTGGCATAATTATATAAAAAATCATAATCCTCTCCTGCTATTTTAGAAAGATTAAACAAATTATTTTCAACATTAGGGTTAAACTCTTTCAGAATGCTTATGAGTTTATGTCTTATTTTATTTCTAAAAAATTTTTCTTCAAGGTTAGTCTTATCAATTCTATATAAATAATTATTATCTTTAAGCCACTTAAGCACATCTCTTTTACTAATGTGGATAAGAGGTCTTATTAAACATAAACTCCTATACATACTCTTAGGCATAATTGCCCGCATACCCCGCAAAGCTGACCCTCGAATAATCCGCATAAGAAGCGTCTCAATAACATCATCGCGAGTATGAGCAAGGGCAATCTTTTTTATTTTATATTGCCTCGAACAATTTAAAAAAAAATCAAAGCGTAATCGACGGGCGGTCTGCTCTAAGGAATCGCCCTTAAAAAATTTAGCTACTTCTTTTTTCGCACTTACAAATTTCATCCTATAGGTACTGCATAAACTTCTCACAAATTCCTCATCTTTATCAGCATCTTTTCTTAAACCATGATTAAAATGGGAACAAATCATTCTTAACTTTAGTTCTTCTTTCAATTCACGAAAAAGATGGAACATACTTATAGAATCAGGCCCGCCGGAAACAGCAAGAATTACTCTATCTCTCTTCTTAAGGAGTTTATATTTAGCAACTGTATCTCGGAATATCCTTTCCAGCATAAAAAAAGAATATAATGAATGAAGGTAAGAATTAATGTAAACCGTAATTTAATAACTCATTCATAAATGTAAAACAAATATCCTTATTAAAAAACGCTGAGTGATATCCAAATCAATGAATTCAATACCCGTAAGATAACCTATTCCTTCCTTAAGTTGCCACCCAACTCTTCCTTTGGACTCAATAACGTTCTTTTTTTATCAGGGAGACGTAACTTCAATTGTAAAATAGTGCCTTCTTCTAACTTATCTTTAGCAAAGAAACATATATCTTCTTCGCTGATTTTCTACTTTTAGATTTTAAACTTTCTAATTTCTCATTAAAAATATTATATTCTACCTCTTACGCATACATCTATTCTTACATATCTTCTTCTCTCTTCCACAAAACTAATTATACTATAATATCTCTCCATAAACAAATTTTCTCTATCTATCTTCCACTGTTTTTTAAAGAAGATGAAAGAAGGTTCTTGCAAAAATATGCTATAATAATAAAGAATGAGAATTCTTGCTATTAACCCCTGGATTGTAGATTTTGCTGCTTATGATTTCTGGCTTAAACCTTATGGATTCTTAGTGATTCTTCAGTTTCTAAAGAAAAAAAGTATAAAAGTTGATTTTGTTGATTGTCTTGATAAAAAAGAAACCAAAGATAATTTTGGAAAAGGAAAATATTGCTCCTCTATTATCAAAAAACCATCCATACTGAAAAACATTCCCCGGTATTTTAAATGCTATGGTATTTCTGAAGAAGAGTTTAGAGAAAAAATAAAAAATAAAAAACCCGACGTAATCCTTGTCACATCTTCAATGACTTATTGGTATAAAGGCGTAGAAAAAGTTGCACAAATTTTAAAAGAGTATTTCCCCCATAAGCCTCTAATTCTGGGGGGTACTTATGCTACCCTATTACCTCACCACGCAAAAAGAACTATTCCTTTAGATTATCTTTTCTCCAACCCAAACCTTCAAAAATTATTCAAGTTACTAAATATTCCCTTTAGTCCTTATGAATTTTACAATACCTTACCTTTTTATGAAGACTTCTATAAATCTATAGACTATGTAGTACTAAGGACTACCTGGGGGTGTCCTTTTAACTGCAGTTACTGTGCTATAAAAAGTTTACAAAAAGGATTTTATAACATTGAGCCTGAGAAGATAAAAGATTATCTTCTTTATTATCATAAAAAAATAAAAGATTTTGTGCTATACGACGATGCACTATTTTATAAGAAAGAACATGCAAAAAATATCCTAAAAAAAATTATTGAAGCAAATATAAAAATCCGTATTCATACTCCTAATGCACTTCATATAAGATTTTTAGATGAAGAATTAGCCTTTCTTATCAAAAAAGCAGGATTCAAAAACCCTCACTTTGGGTTAGAGACTTTAAATGAAAAACTACAAGAAAAATGGCAAAACAAAGTAAATACTACTGACCTTTTAAAAGGCATAGAATTACTGAAAAAAGCAGGATTTAAAGATGGTGAATTTTGTTTCTATCTTCTTTTAGGATACCCCCATCAAGATTTAAAAGAGCTAAAAAAAGACGCTGAATTCCTTCATTCTCAAGGAGCACGTGTTTCTTTAGCAGAATTTTCTCCTACACCAAAAACAAAAATATTCTCTAAATATCGCCATCTTTTAAAAGAACCTTTACTGCACAACAATTCTATTTTTCCCTTTTTTCCCAAAAACCAATGGAAAAAAATCTGGGAGATAAAAAACTACATAAGAAAACTTAACAGAAAGTGGGAAACTGTTACTTCTTAGAAACAAAAGAATTATCTTTTATATAAAATCTTAATGGGAGATCTCTAGAATTATTAGCATACTCAATACCAATCCTTTTTGCAGAAACTATCTTAAAATTTTTTGAAGGAGTCTGTGAAATATATAAAGATTTAGAAACAGTACTCCTACCTAAAAACTTTTTATCAATACCAAAAGCAGTAGTCCAACGACAAGGGCCATTTGTAAGCATTTTTATTCTCTCTACTTTTCTATGTTTTAACATTATCTCTATACCCAAAATAGGTTCTAATGCTCTAACAAATACTGCTTGGGGGTCGCCTTTTCTTGAAACTACAATATTAAAGCAAAAATATTTTCCATAAATAGAATATACATAAACAACTCCTCCATCTTCAAATAATACTTTGTTACGCTTAGTTATTCTGCCTCTAAAACTATGAGAAGCATCATCGTTAACTCCTAAATAGGCCTCAACTTCAACAATTTTGCCTATCATTAAACCGCCATTATCTACCACAAGATAATCTCCCAAAATATTCTTTGCTACTTTAACCGCGTTTTGAAAAAAGAACTCTCTTTTTCTTTTATTTTCCCTTAATTTTTTGAAATTCACCTTTTATAAATATATTCTACTCTGTTATCAACAATATAAAATGTAACATTCTTCTTTTTGTATGCCCATATATTATAACCACTAAGAGAGATATTAACTTCATCAGGATAACCTAAAATCTTTACTAAATAAGATACATTATCACCTTTATTAATAATTTTATCTCTTGTTATAAAATACTCCTGGAGTTGTTTGCCTTCTCCAAATTGTTTTTTAAGACGGAGGTTAATAAAACCTTTTTCTGCAGAAACATAACTACGCAGAATCATACATCCACAAATAAAGAATAGAAACATACAAATAAAAATTATAAAAAGACTATATTCTCTTTTCCTCATCCGATATTTAATACAAATAAGATTAAATTCAACAATGTGCCGGTAATTACTGCAGTAGCAATCATTATTAACATCGACTTTATCATATCACGAACTCCTAATTCTCTCAAAAGGACCATAAAAGTTGCTACACAGGGGAAATATACTGCAAGAATAGTACTACCTATAATTAACTGCCTTATGGTTAAATTAAGTGGTCTTAACATACCTACAGCAACATCTTTTCTTAAAAAACCAACAATAAGAGCACCGATTGACTCCTGAGGAAGTCCCCAAAGATTCCTTATTAAAGGATTAAAAAAGCAAGCAAGAAAATCAATTATCTTAAAATAATAGAGTATATTTACCAAAAGCACTCCCAGGAGGACATAAGGAAAAGCATCTGAAAAGAACCAACGAAGGCGTATCCACAATTTCTTAAAAAGAGCAATAAGAGAAGGTCTTCTGTAGGGAGGAATTTCTAATAAAATTTCTGGACTACATCCTTTTAGGAATCTATTTAATAATTTACCCAGAATAAACCATATAACAACAAGGTTGAAGAATACCATTCCTACATATTGCCCTCCAAATCTCCCTAATATTCCTATAATCATAGAAGTCTGCGCCATACAGGGAACAGCAATGGCAAGCAGAGTAGCAGCAATAAACTTTTCTCGACGTTCTTCAAAAAGGCGTGTAGATAAAGCCCCAGGAACATTACAACCTAAACCTAAAACCATAGGAACTATGGAATACCCATGCAGGCCTATTTTGTGGAAAACTCTATCAAAGAGTACAGCTAAACGGGGTAAATAACCTAAATCTTCCAAGAAACCTAATACAAGATAAAAGCTAAATACATAAGGCAGAACCATCGCTATAGGGACATAGAAACCGGTAGTAAGAACTCCAAAAGCTAAAGCATAATCAAGCCTACCATCTATTAAATGCCCAATAAGAACTGAATGAATAAAATTCCCTTCCCCTACTAAAGCACTTAGCTTCATAATAAGAGGAGTATAAAAATTCATAAAAAAAGGGTCAAACACATAATTAATAAATCCTTCACCAATAAATCTTATTACTTGAAAGGAAGATAATATTGCCAATAAGGCAATTATCCACGCCCAAGGAGGCTTTATGCTAAGTTCCTGTACAGCATCCCAGAAGGAATGATGACGGTGATGGAGTTTCTGAACTTTCCTAATAATTTCTCCAATAAAAGACCAAACATCTTCTTTTAAGGTAAAATCAGGAACCTTAGCATCTTTTATCCTGTGAATTAGCCTTACAATTCCTTCACCAGTCAACCCACACGTAGAAACAACCTCTATACCCAGAATCTCCTTTAACCTATCTATATCTATTTCTACTCCCTTATGTTTAGTTTCATCCCACATATTAAGCACAACTATAAAAGGTTTTTTTATCTTAGACACTAACTCTAATGTAAGAAGAAGGTTTCTTTCCAGGTTAGTAGAATCTATAACGTTAACAATCAAATCCGCATCTTTAATAAGGTTTACAGCAACTTCCTCTGCTTTTGAAGTAGGATTAAGGCTATATGTTCCTGGAGCATCATAAAGTTCACCCTCCATCCCTAAAAAACAGAATTTTCCTTTCGTAAAACCCACGGTTGTCCCAGGGTAGTTAGACACAATTACTCTTGCTCCTGTAAGACGGGAAAACAATACACTTTTACCTACATTAGGATTTCCTGCTAAAACTATCTTCATAATTCTTTAACCAAAATCTTAGAAGCAAGGCCTCTGCCTATAGCAATCTGGGTATTCCCAGAATTTACAACAACCGGCCCTAAAGATGGACCCTTTTTAACAATAATGCTTCCCACCCGAATGCCAAGGTTTTCTAATTTTCTCTTTGCCATACTTCCTCCCACAATATCTATTACTAAAGCTTTACGGAAATTCTTAAGCTCAATTAAAGTAATCATTATCAATCCTTTCTAAAAATAATACTACCAAGTAGTAATATATAAAAGAATTAATTTTTATAATTAAATACTCCCACCTACTATTTAATATTAAAAAATAGATTAATAAGATATCTTTGTATAATAAATCTTTTTCCCTTCATATACACAATAAATTTTCTTTTCTCTTAGAAGCTCTCTAATAATATCTTGTAATATTCTATCACTGCAACCTAATGCAATTTTAAGTTCTTCTTTTGTTTGAGGACGTCTCAATAAAGACATATAAATATCCTCCTTATTTATTTTCCTCTTTTTAACAGAAATATTCTTTCTTCCTTGCCCTACTATTTCGCACCTGCTCCCTAATATTTTCTTAAAATATATTATTCTTCTATAAGAAGGAATAAGATTAATGTTTGATAAGGGGGTAGGACGGTAAGGAAAGATAAGATATACTTTATCCGGATCGATTTTTTCTATAATATCCCTAAATAAATATGCATATTCTTTTTTATCATTATATCCCTTAAGAAGCATTATTTCTAAAAAAATCTTTCCTTTAAATTCTCTTCTAAACTCTATCAATCCTCTAACTATATATTTAAAAGAAATACTTTTATGGGGACAGTTTATTTTATTAAATATCTCTGGAGAAGGAGCATCTAAAGATGGCATAACAACATCAGCATTACTTAGCTCTTTTCTCACGCAATATCTATACAGAAGAGAAGAGTTAGTTATTACACAAACAGGAATTTTATATAAAGATATTTTTTTTATTTCCTTTATAATAACATCTAAATTTTTATGAAGGGTTGGTTCTCCTGAACCAGAAATAGTAATGTAATCAATTCTTAAATTATTTTTCAATACTTTTTTTAACTCTTTTTTAAACTTATTTATCTTAACCCACTTAAAACGGCGAATGCGTTTGTAAGAAGTTCTCCCTAACTGACAATACACACATTCAAAACTACAAGTTTTTCGAGGAACAATATCTATTCCTAAAGAAAAACCCAAACGTTTAGAATATACTGGTCCATATACGTAACCCATTTTTTTAATCGTATTATTTATTATCGATATAAATTCAAAACTGTGGTTTACAATTATATTTCTTTAAAAGAATTTAGTATTATTCTTCTTATTGATAATAATTTTTATATGTAAGGAAGTTTACCACACATAAGCAGGCTGTCAATTATTTAATCTTATTCCTTTCTATTTTAAAAATAAACAATATCTTCTGTTTGAAAATAACAAAATAATAGATTTAAAAAACAAAAATAAACCACTTAAAAGATATTAAAAATTGACAAGATTATAAAATGCAACTATCTTCTTTATAAAAAGAGCGCTTTTGTAACTATAACGATTTGAGTCAATTACAGACTTTCCAGATTTAAAATATAAAAGAGTAATAAGGCATGCTCTTAATAAAAAGAAATAAAAAAAACTGTTAGAAAAATGATTTATTATAAATGTTAAGTTAATTTGTAAATATAATCTTATTGTGATTTAGTAATAGAATAAATAAAATAAAAAATTAAGAGCCCGCTATTTATAGCGGGCTCTTTTTTATCTTCATGCCGATGCAAAACTATTTCTTTTTCTTCTTTGCCGCTTTCTTCTTTGTTGCTTTCTTCTTTTTCTTTACTGCCATTTACCACCTCCTTTTTTTCCCGCACACTTGTGCGAATACTCTAATCTAAATTTAACAAATAAAAAAAAGTTTGTCAACATTTTTTCGATTTTTTTTTAAAAAAATTTTTTTGAAACTAAATTAAATAATTTTTTTAAAATTATTTAATTCTAATTCTACATTCTCTTATATC
>CAZWON010000006.1:0-82615 GCA_964635565.1 uncultured Planctomycetia bacterium | reverse complement strand
CTGATGCAGATAATGAGAGTAATGTCTATGATGAAAGCGATAGTCCTTTTCATATTGCTGCAGCATTTACCATTACTTCACCTGGTGATGGTAATGTTTTAACAGTAGATGAAAACTGGGATATTCTCTGGTCAAGGTTAGGTTCAGCAGTAACAGAGGTAAAGTTAGAATATTCTTCTAATGGAGGAGCTGATTGGGTTTTGATTACGGATAGCGCTACCAATTCAGGAACTTATCCCTGGACTGTCCCTGATGCTATTACTACAAGTGGAAAAGTAAAAATATCTGACCCCAATAATCTTAATGCTTATGCGGTAAGTGACGGATATTTTAAGATACAGGGTTCTCTTAAGGTAACAAGCCCCAATAGTGGAACAGAGTCGTGGAATGTAGGAAGTACTTATCCTATTACCTGGACAAAACACGGTTCAATTGCCACAATCAATATATTCTATTCTCACGATAATGGCACAAGTTGGACTCAGTTAAATACTGTTGCTGTGGATGCTTCTCTGTTAAGCTGGGATTGGACTATTGACGAGTCTATTCCTATAAGTACTCAAGCATTGATAAAAATTGTAGATACCTCTGATTCTACTGTAGATGATATTTCCGATAATAATTTTGAAGTTAAAGGAACGCTCCATCTTACCGCTCCTTCAGATTCCGGCATATCTTTATCTGTAGGAGATAATTACAGTATAACTTGGGAGAAATACGGAGCAGTAGGAAATATCGATATTCATTATTCTACTGATGGAGGAATTGCAGGAGGAGGAGCTTATCCTGAGGGTAATTTAATTGCTACAGTTCCTGCTACAGATTTAAGTTTAAATTGGTCTGTTCCTGATGAGATTGGCACAAACTTAAGAATAAGGATAAGAGCTGTGAATAACTATAATGTTTGGGATGAGAGCGATAATCCCTTCCAGATACAGGGAAAAGTCACCTTAAATAATCCTTTAGGAGGAGAGGTTTTCTATGTAGGAGATACTGAGCCGATTAAATGGACACCCACAGGAACATATGCCCAGGTGAAGTTAGAGTATTCTACTAATGGGTTTGCTGATGAGTTAGAAACCCATACGATTGCTACTGTTCTTGCAGGTGATTCGGGAGTTATGCAGAGCTATGATTGGACTATTCCTGATGCTATTGGTTCAAATCTAAAGGTAAGAGTTTCTGATAACAATAACCCTCAAGTTTTTGATATCTCGTCTAATCCTTTTACTATCAAAGGTAAACTCAGACTTATCACTCCTGATGGCGGTGAGGAATGGATAGTAGCTTCAGTTCATAATATAACTTGGCAGAGAACTGGCTCAATAGCTAATGTAAAATTAGAGTATTCTACTGATGGAGGAGGTACTTACCCTAATGAAATTGTAGCCTCAACTGATGCTTCCACAGGAAGCTATTCTTGGACTATTCCTGAAGTTATTAGCTCAAATCTAAAGGTAAGAATTTCTGATGTTTCAGATTTTAGTGTTTTTGATGTTTCTGATGGAACCTTTACTACAAAAGGAGCTCTTCATTTAACAGCGCCCAACGGGGGAGAAGCTTGGCAGGTAAGTAATCCTTATAATATCACCTGGGAAAGAACCGGTCCAATTCAGTATGTAGAATTAAGATATTCCTTAGACGGAGGTATGACCTACCCTGGTATTATTAGTGACCAGGCCGATGCCTCAGCAGAAAGTTTTACCTGGACAATTCCTGATAACCCTTGCACTACTGTTAAAGTAAAAATTACAGATACAACTGATTCTAGTGTATTCGATATTTCTGATGCCAATTTTAAGATAGTCGGTGCTCTTACAGTAATTTCTCCTGATGGTGGAGAAAAGTGGAAAGTAGGTGAATCCAGAAAGATTACATGGTCTATGGTTGGTTCAATCGCTAATGTAAAATTAGAGTATTCTAAAAATAGTGGGACAAGCTATGATTATTTGATTATAGAGTCAACGCCTGGGGGAGCGTTAGAGTATTACTGGGATATACCTGACGATGTCACTACTACTTGTCGCATAAAAATATCTGATGCTTCGGATGCTACTGTTTATGATACGTCAAATGGAGATTTTAAAATTCAGGCGGTATTTGATGTAGCTACTCCTGATGGTGGAGAAGTCTGGGAGGTAGGAGAAGCTCAGGATATAACATGGACTTGTAATGCCACTACTGTTGCTAATGTAAAACTTGAATATTCCTCTGATGGAGGTTCGAACTGGAATACCATTATAGATTCTACGCCTAATACTGGTGTTTATTCTTGGAGTATTCCTGATGATATCTCTTCAAATTGTAAAGTGAGAGTTTCTGATGTTAATGACTCTGAAGCTTTTGATACAACCCTTGGAGTTTTTAAAATAAGAGGTTCGTTAGATTTAACTTCACCGGATGGCGGTGAGACTTTAATAGTTGATTCCCAGCATTATATAACATGGACAAAGAATGGAAGTATTGAATTTATAAAACTTGAGTATTCCACAGATAGTGGTTTAACTTATCCTAATACAATTACTCCTTCTTACGATGTTTCTTTAGGCTCTTTTAACTGGACTATCCCTGATGATATAAGTAATACCGTAAGGGTTAAGATAACCGATACTTCTGATGGGACTGTCTTTGATGCCTCTAATAATGATTTCTTTATTAAAGGTGCATTGCATCTAACTTCACCTAATGGCACAGAGGAATGGGTAGTAGGAACTGCTGAAAATATAACCTGGGAAAGAACCGGTTCAATTGCCACTGTAAAACTAGAATACTCTACGAATTCTGGCGTTACCTTTCCTTATTTGATTGTATCCTCTACGGATGCTTCTACAGGTTATTATGGATGGGATATTCCTGATGCCATATCTAATACAGTAAGAGTAAAAGTCTCTGATGCATCTGATTCTACTGTTTATGATACTTCTGATAGCGATTTTGTGATAAAAGGAGCTTTAACCCTAAATGCTCCTAATGGTGGTCAGATTCTTTATGTAGGAGATGCTTATTCAATTACATGGACAAGAACAGGAAGTATCCCTACAGTAAAACTTGAATACTCTACCAATAGTGGCAGTAGTTATGATTATCTTATTGTTTCCTCAACCGATGCTTCAACAGGTGCTTATACTTGGACAGTTCCTGACGCTATTGGTAACCAGTTAAGAGTGAAAGTTACTGATACTTCTAACTCTACGGTCTTTGATACCTCAGATACAGATTTCACTATAAAAGGAAAACTTAAACTTAATTCTCCCAATGGTGGTGAAACTTGGATTGTGGGTGATGCTCAAGAGATTACGTGGACGCCCACAGGAACAATTAACAATGTAAAATTAGAGTACTCAACTGATGGAGGAAATACTTATTCTTATACTATAGCGGATTCTACGCCTGGTATGGTTGGAAGTTACACGTGGACTATTCCTGATGCTATTGATAATGATTTAAAGGTAAGAGTATCTGATGCCAATGACCCTTCAGTTAATGATGAGTCTGATGCTGTCTTTGAAATAAAGGGTTCTTTAAAAGTGCTAACTCCAAATGGTGGCGAGCAATGGGGAGTAGGTGAGACCCATAATATAAGCTGGGATAAAACAGGTTCAATTTCTACCTTAACTATTAGATATTCTACTGATGGTGGACAGACATTCCCTAATGTCATTTCTTCCACAGCAGATGCTGCTACAGGAAGTTTTACGTGGACTATCCCTGACGATTTATCTACTACTTGTAAGGTAAAGATTATCAACAATGCCGATTCTTCAGTTTTTGATACCTCTGATACTAATTTTAAGATTGTGGGTATTTTAACTGTAACCTCACCTAATGGGGGAGAACGTTGGGGAGTAGAGACTAATCACAATATAACGTGGACTTTAGTGGGTTCTATTGCTAATGTGCGTCTTGATTATTCTACTGATGGAGGAGCTAGTTTTCCTAATACAATTGTTTCCTCAACTCCTGCAGGAGCTTTAAGTTTTACGTGGACTATCCCTGATTCAGTAAGTAAGACTTGTCGGGTAAGAATATCCGATGCTTCAGATATAAGTGTGTATGATATATCGGATAGTGATTTTACAATAAATGCTAGGTTTGATATAACCTCACCTGACGGGGGAGAAGTCTGGATAGTTGATTCATCTCATAATATAACATGGGATACTATTGGCTCAGTTACTACAGTAAGGTTGGATTATTCTACCGACGGAGGAACAAACTTTAACTATAATATTACTTCTTCCACTTCTAATACGGGCTCATTTCCCTGGACAATACCCCAAGTAATATCTTCTCAGGTAAGGGTAAAAGCGAGTGATTATAATGATCCCGATTCCTTTGCGATATCTGATTCTAATTTTAAGATTAGAGGGGATATTGAAGTAATTTCGCCTGATGGAGGAGAAGCTTGGATTGTAGGAACAACCCATGATATAACCTGGAATATCACTGGTCCCATTACTGAAGTAAATATAGATTACTCAACTGATGGCGGTTCAACTTATCCTTATCCTGTTGCTTCAGGGGTAGATGCCTCTTTAGGTGTATACTCTTGGACTATACCGGATACTTTATCTAAAATCTGTAAAGTAAGAATTACTGATGCTTCTGATTCCACGGTGTATGACGAATCTGATAATGATTTTAAAATTCGTGGCGATTTACTTTTAACTACTCCTAATGGAGGAGAGATTTGGGAGGTAGATAGCATTCATAATATTACATGGAATCTTGCTGGTTCTATTGCCAATGTAAAGTTAGAATATTCAACAGATGGAGGAAATAGTTTTCCTTATGTAATAGTTTCCTCTTTTAATGCTGCAAATGGAAGTTATCCCTGGCAGGTTCCTGATGCTATAAGTAACCAGGTGAAAGTAAGAATTTCGGATGCCACTGATTCTAGTGTATTTGATATCTCTGATAGCGATTTCAAAATTCAAGGAGTTATTACAGTAACTTCTCCCAATGGTGGCGAGCAATGGGAAGTTGCTTCTACTCATAATATTACTTGGGCAATTACAGGTTCAATTTCTAATGTAAAATTAGATTATACTATTGATGATGGTTTAGATGGGTATCCTTATAATATTTCTCCTAATGTTAATGCTTCTTTGGGAAGTTACAGCTGGGATATTCCTGATAGTATTTCTAACGAAGTCAAAATAAAGATTACCAATCTTTCTGATGAAGATGTTTATGATACTTCTGACAGTACTTTTAAGATTATAGGAAAACTGGTATTGACTTCTCCTAATGGCGGAGAAGTCTGGGCTGTAGGTTCATCTCAAGCAGTAACGTGGAGTGCAGTGGGTTCTATTGCCAATGTTAAACTTGATTACTCTACTAATGGTGGGGTGACCTATAATTATCCCATTATAGCTTCCACTCCTGCTTCTAGTGGTTCTTATAACTGGACTGTTCCTGATGCTATCTCCCAGACTGTACGTGTTAAAGTTTCTGATGTTGATGATCCCAGTAATGTTTATGATACCTCAGATGGCAACTTTAAAATTCGTGGAAACTTTGTATTAACTTCTCCTAATGGCGGAGAAGTCTGGCTTATTAGTTCAAGTCATGATATTACGTGGACCCGTTTTGGTTCCATTGCTAATGCTAAGCTTGAGTATTCTATTGATAGTGGAGCAACTTATCCTTATACCATTGTAGGTTCTGTAGATGCTTCCCAGGAATTCTATAGTTGGGTTATCCCTGATACACCCAGCGTTCAGGTAAAAGTAAAAGTCTCTGATGCATCTGATTCTACTGTTTACGATACTTCCGATGGTAATTTTATTATCCGTGGAGGCTTTGTTATTACTTCTCCCAATGGTGGAGAAGCCTGGGCTGTAGGTTCCACACATAATATTACCTGGACCACTTTTGGTAGTATTGCCACAGTAAAGTTGGATTATTCTATAGACAACGGTGCTCATTGGAATATTATTATTGGTTCAACGTCAAATACTGGTATATACGCATGGGATATTCCTGATGCTATCTCTAGTGAGTGTATTGTAAGGGTAGCGGATACCAATGACCCTGATGCTAATGATGTCTCTGATAGTGTATTTAAGATTCACGGTTTAATCAGTGTAACTTCTCCTAATGGCGGGGAAGAGTGGGGTGTAGGTAGTACGCAGAATATTACTTGGGATATAACAGGCTCTATTGCTAATGTAAAATTAGAATATTCCTCTGACGGAGGAGCAAATTATACTTTGATTGATAGCCAGGTAACTGCTTCTACAGGAAGTTATTCTTGGACCATTCCTGATGCCATAACGAATAATGCTTATGTAAAGATAAGTGATAGTTCCGATGATAGTGTCTTTGATGTTTCTGACGCTGCATTTAAAATAAAAGCTTCCTTTACATTAACTTCACCTAAAGGAGGAGAGACTTGGATTGTAGACGATGTTCATAATATAACTTGGGAGACTTACGGAACAGTTACTAATGTAAAATTAGAGTATTCTAGTGATGAAGGAAATAACTGGATTTTAATTGTAGACAGTACCTCTAATTCAGGAACTTATCCCTGGACTGTCCCTAACAGTATATCTAATCAGTGCAGAGTGAGAGTTTCTGATGTTAATGATTCCTCTGCCAACGATATTTCTGATAGCAACTTTAAAATTAGAGGTAACCTTATTATAACCTCACCTAATGGAGGTGAAAAATGGGCAGTAGGAACAAACCAGGTTATTAACTGGGATAGAGTTGGTTCAATTTCTTATGTAGTGTTAGAGTACTCTGATAATGGGGGAACTACATTTATTCCTATATCTCTGCAATCTCCAAATACAGGGTCTTACTCCTGGACTGTCCCTGATGCTATTACAACCCAGGCGTTGGTTAAAATTACTGATTATAATGATGCTACAGTTACGGATACTTCAGATAATTTCTTTAAGATTCAAGGAAGTTTTACTGTAACTAGTCCCAATGGTGGAGAGACGTGGATTGTAGGCGAGAGTAGAAATATAACATGGGATTCTAGCGGGAGTGTTAACTACGTTGCTTTGTATTATTCCACTGATAGCGGTTCAAGCTGGGTTTCCATTGAGTCCTCAGTTCCTAATACTGGAAGTTACACCTGGACTGTCCCTGATGCTGTAAGTGGAAATGTAAGAATAAAAGTAGCTGATGCTTCAGATGCGGAAGCCTCGGATACATCTAATTTCGATTTTAGGATAAGATGTAGTTTTAATTTAACAGCACCTAGTGGCGGTGAAGAGTGGAAAGTTGGTCAGAGTTATGATATAACTTGGATTAGTAACGGGACCATTCCTGAAGTTAAACTCGAATACTCTCAGGATGACTTCTTGACAGATATAAATTTAATAAGTGGCGATGCTCTTAATACAGGAGTTTACTCTTGGACTATCCCTAATGCAATATCTAATACTGTCAAGGTAAGAATTTCTGACCCCAATGATTCAGGAGCAAAAGATGTATCTAGCGATAACTTCAGGATTATTGCCTATTTTGAAATAATTTCTCCCAATGGAGGCCAGAAGTGGAAGGTAAATTCAGCGCAAGATATTACATGGAATTGGCAGGGGACAGTTCCTCAGGTTAAACTGGAGTATTCCAGTAATGGGGGAGCAACCTATAATCTTATTGCTGCTCCTAATAATACAGGAAGCTATACTTGGACAGTTCCTGACGATATAACAGATTTATTTAAAGTGAGAGTTTCGGATTTGGCTGATTCAAGTGCTTATGATGAATCTGACGATAATAATAAAATAATTGCTGATTTTACTTTAACCTCTCCCAATGGCGGAGAAGAACTTACTGTAGGTGAGGATTACACAGTTAGTTGGAGTTGTGTAGGAACCGTAGATAATGTAAGATTAGATTATTCTAAAGATAGTGGATTGACTTTTGATTATGCCATTGTTTCTTCAACCCCTAATACAGGAAGTTATATCTGGAAAGTTCCTAATGCTCCTCCTCAAGGAGAGAGTAGGATTGAGACAATTAGAGTAAGAGTGATGAGTGCAACTGATTCTGATGCTTTTGATGCCTCTGATAGTGATTGTTCTATTGTGAGAGGAATCTTACATATTACTTCTCCTAATGGTGGAGAACGGTGGGTTACAAGAGAAGAACACAATATTACGTGGGAAACTACACAAGGTTCAATTCCTTTAGTAAATATTGAGTATTCTAAAGATAATTTTAATACCGATCTTCATACTATTGTTTCTTCCTATGATAATACGATTTCCCCTAATTCTTATGCTTGGACAATTCCTGATGATCGTTCAACCACTGTAAAGGTGAGAGTTTCTGATATTCGTGATGTTACTGTTAACGATACCTCCGATGATAACTTTATTATAGACTATTATTCTGTGACTTTTAACATAAGGGATCTTTTAACTAATGAGAACTTATCTCAACTTACCGTTGATGGCTCTTCCGATAAAGGGGATGTTTGGCAGACCTCAGAGATGCCAGGTAATCCTGGCGCACCTTTAGGTTCACCTTGTACTGTTGAGCTTCCTTATGGTTTCTGGACGCTCGTGTGGTCAAAGACTGGTTATGGTGATAAGCAGATTAGTTTCCTTTTGGATAGAGATGAGCCTTTAGTAGGGACAGAGAACGAGACTATTTTTATGGAAACAACAGCTATCCATATTTGGCGGGCTTACTCTGATTTTGCCTACGACCCAACGACAGATACTCTCAGTGTAAGTAGCTGGCTTGAACGAGATGGATTTGTAGTAAGTGGTGGTATTCAGGCAGATGTATATATCTATGACCCAGAAACTGAACAAGAAATTGCCCATTTAGTTGATACAAGCCCTGATCCTGCAGGTTTCTTTAGTTCTATATGGAATCCTACAACTCTTATTGCAGGGAAAGTATATACAACTATTACAGATATTACTAATGCCAGTGGTGCCCACTTTAAAACGCCAGATTCCTTTACTATTACTGCGGAAACAAAATTACAGGATGTTCAGGATACTGTAAATGCAGTTTTGGATAAACCTATATCAGAGGTGAATGCAGAAATACAACAGACACTACAAGACCAGACTGACCTTATTGACCAGAAGATGGAAGAGCAAAAAACTATTATTGAGACAAAGACCGATGAAATGGTTAGCGCTGTAGATGAAACCTTAACAAGTTTTGAAGAACGCACCACAGAGGCTATTGAGCAACTCCAAGCAGGTGCGGAACAGGCAGTAGCTGCAGGTGAGGAATTAGAAGCAACAGCTAAGAAATATTCTTGGAAAGCAACAGTATCACCTAATCCTGCTTTAAGCGGAGAAGCCATTACTTTGCAGGTTCAAGGACCCAGCGGACTTTATCCTATGGTGAATATATACAGTTGGGATAACCAATCTATTGTAAAGGATTGGGTAATGACGGAGACAACTCCTGGTTTATATATTTTTGAATTTAATGCAGATACACGCTTTACCCCTGGAAAGGCTTATACCTATACTGTTAGTGAACAGACTACTGGAGGATTAGTTACAGGTTCTGGTTCAGTAGAGGAAATGTCTATAACTACTATTGCAGGGTTAGCCTCTGCTGCTCCTGAGGCTGAACGAGCTGCTAAGAAAACTTTAGATTTAGTAAAAGCATTAGAAGCTACTATTGGAAGCGAAGACGGAGTAAGTATTGCAATTACTTTAAAGAATTTACAGGAATCTGTAGAAGAACTTCCTTCGATTATTGCAAACCAAGGAGCAAGCCCTATAGTTACTAGCACTTTAAACGAGATTACAGATAAATTAACTGAGTTAGCAGCTGGTCAGGGTTATGATATTAGTGAGATACTTGAAGAGAAACTCAGTGAGTCCCCTACAATTAAGGCAATTAGGAAGAAAACAGATACTATAGAGGGTGTTTTAAGAATTCTTCAGGCTCTGTTTGAGGCTAAATTCGGTGGCATGGACGCACCCATTGTTTCAACAGTTTTACAGTAGTTTTTAAGTATTGTAGAAATAATTAAGAAAAGATATAATTAAAATAAATTTCTAAATTGTTTTATAAGAAAACGTAGGTTAAGAAAGGTAGAAAGAAAAGATGTTTTTTTCTTTTCAAAAAAAAATGCTTAATATTTTATTTATAATAGGGATATTATTTCCTTTTTTTTGCTGGGGTGATAATATCCGTTTTCGAATTGTTGCCATAAATCCTTCCTCTGTAAAAACCCAGTTTGTACCGGTAAAAGTTTATTTACCTGAGGAGGTAAAGCCCAAAAACATTATAGACTTAGGAGGGCTTAAGTTAGATTTTGATTCCCAGAAATCTCTCTATTATGTATATGATAATGGAGTAATATTAAAGCCCCGCCAGACGAAAATTTTTGAAGTAGAAATAGAGGATATCTGGCTCATTCCTTCTGAAGAAATAGAAGGAGTAAAGAGAAGGATTGATAAACTTTTAGTATCATTTAAAGGCTCTTCCCATTATGATGAAGTGAAGAAACTTTCTGAGCGTGCCAATTCTCTCATTGCGGAAATAATAAAATCCCAGAGCGATGATACCATAAGTCGTTCTCAGCATATTGGTGTGTATCGTGCCAATATTAAGAGCCTTTCCCGCCTTAAAGATGAGATTAGCGACATGGAGAAACTTTTAGAGACAAAGACTGGTCCTCTTACTCCTGATATTCTTGCTGAGAGTAAGTTTAAAACTCTCTCGCCTACAAAAACTGCTACTTGGATAGTAATTTTTTCCATTATTATTTTTATTGGGTTACTTTCTTTGGTGTTTTTCTTTACTTGGTACCGTTCTTCCCGGGCAACTCATGATATAATTTCAGAAGCAAAAAAAATTTCTTTTGGGGAAGAAGAGTCTTCCGAATCTACCGATATTAAAGAATAAAGATGTTAGAATTTATGATTATTTCCCCTCAGAAGACAATTTTTGAAGGGAAGGCAAAGAGTATTATTTTACCTGGTGAGCAGGGGGTATTTGAAATTACCCCTTTTCATAAAAATATCATCTCTCGTCTAATAAGAGGCCATATCAGTATTGATAATAAAAATTCATTTATAATTAAGAGGGGTGTGGTAAAATTAGAGAAGAACGTTGCGACAATAATTGTGGAAGAACCGTAAAGAGCGTATAGCGGATAAACCATATCTCGCTGTGCGTTGAGCGTATCGTGTATAGGATAGTGGGGTAGAGTAAATAGCGTTTAGCGAATAGAAATTAGCTCATAGTTCATAGCTGTTAGCTCATAGTTGATATTAAACAAGAACGAAGAGCGAGGAACTAAGAGTTATGAGCTAAGAGCTACTCTATGAGCCAAGAGCTAAGAGCCCTGAGCTAATAATATGAGTAGAAATTTAGCACTGATTGTAATTTTTGGGTTATGCATTTTAGGACCGTGTGCTGTTTTTGCTGCAGGAATATTTGCCAGTATCAATGCCTTAGGGAGAAATCCCTCTGCTGCTCCTAAGATTTTTACTGCAATGGTGGTAGGTCTTGTATTTGCCCAGAGCTTAGCTATTATTGCGATGCTGATTGTTTTTCAGATTCTTACTCCTTAAAGATTATACCCTATATATAAGTAATTAGGTATCAATGAAAATAAAATAGGAGGAGTAGATGTTGCTTGTAGTTTTAATAGTATTTCAGGTTATTATATTTGCTTTTCTTGTATTCTTGCTTAAAAAAGTTTTATCCAAAAACATAACTTCTGCTACACAGCATTTAGATGTTCTTACCAGAGATTACATGAAAAAACAGGAAGAGGTAGATAAACGTTTAGATGAGATAAACCAGATGTATCAGAAGAAAATTTCTGAAGCAAAAGAAGAAGCAGAAAAGATTAAGCAAGCAATTCAGCAATCAGCTAACGCCCAGAAAGAGAAGATTATTGAGAAGGCCCGCCAGGAAAGTGAAGAAATGATAAAACAGGCAGAAAAAGCTCGCCAGAATCTTATTTTGGAAATGGAAAGAAAAATCAAAGAAAAGGCAATAGAGGAAGCAGTTAGTTTATTGGATAAAGCACTTAGCCAAGAGGTCCGTTTAATATTACATAATCATTTAGTGGATGAATTTATTCATGCAGGGATTGATAAATTGAGCATTTCTCAAAATGTAGATGCCTCCTTTGCAGTAATAAAAAGCGCTTTTGACCTTGATGATAGTAAGTTTGATGTTATTTCTTCTAAGTTAAAGGAAAAAATAGGCAAGAACATAGAGTTTATAAAGGAAAAAGACGTTTCTTTATTGTCTGGTTTATTAATTAATATAGGAAGTTTAGTAATTGATGCTAGTTTGAAGTGGAAGATAAAGGAAGGAGCACGCCAGCTAATAAATGAAGTTTAAATAATAATGGAAGAAGGGATAAATAACTTAAACCAAAATATTAATTATTCTGTAGATATTCGTGAAGTAGGGACTATAAAATCAGTCCAGAAATTTATTGTTTTTGCTCGTGGTATACCTAGTTGTGTTAATGGTCAGATGGTTGAATTTTTTAATGGTCTTAAAGGCATAGTCATTGGATTTGTTGAAGATGAAGTTCAGATTCTTGTTTTAGGTTCTGCTGTAGATATAAAAGCAGGAGAAGAGGTTTATAATAAAGGTCAGTTTCTATCGCTTCCTGTGGGAGAAGCTTTCTTAGGTAGAGTAGTAGACAGTCTTTGTCAGCCTCAGGACGGGTTGGGAGAGATTAAAACAGATAGATTATATCCTGTTTTTAGAGATGCACCTGGGGTATTAGATAGGGTTCCTGTAGATAGAACTCTTGAAACAGGAATACTTACCATAGATGCTACTATCCCCATTGGTAAAGGCCAGCGCCAGCTACTTATTGGAGATAGATTAACAGGTAAAACCACCGTAGCTATAGATACTATTCTTAATCAGAAAGGTAAAAATGTAGTGTGTATATATTGTTGCATTGGCAAACCTTATTCTAATTTAGTTAAGATTCTGGATATTCTAAAAGAAAAAGATGCTATTTCCTATACAATTGTAGTAAGCGGTGTTGCTTCTACTTCAGCAGGAGAACAATACCTTGCTCCTTATACCGCTTGCATGCTGGGAGAATATTTTATGCATAAAGGAAAAGATGTTCTTGTTGTTTTTGATGATTTGACCCGTCATGCCTGGGTCTACAGGCAGATATCTTTGCTCTTAGGAAGAGCGCCAGGTAGAGAAGCTTATCCGGGAGACATTTTCTATATTCATTCTCAACTTATGGAAAGAGCAGGTCAACTTCGCCCTGAATTAGGAGGGGGTTCAATGACTTTTTTCCCTATTGTAGAGATTCAACATGGGGATGTCACCGGATATATTTCTACAAATATTATTTCTATGACCGATGGCCAAATATATTTTAGCACCTCACTCTTTAATAAAGGATTTAGACCAGCAATTGATTTAGGTCTTTCTGTCTCCCGTATTGGCAGTAAAGCACAATGGCCAGCAATGAAAGCTTTAAGTAGAAACTTGCGTTTGGGGTATCTTCAGTACAAAGAGCTTCTTCAGATGACACAGCTACGTGCTACCAGTCTTTCTAAAGAGGCGGAACGTTCTTTAAAAAGAGGAGAAATAATAACTCATCTTCTTATCCAGCCTAAAAATGCTCCTATTGAGATTGAGGAGCAGATAATTTATCTTTATGCCTTAAGTTTGGGAATACTGGATAATCTTTCTTCTTCAGAAATCAGGGATTTTAAGCAGTATTGTCTGTATGCTCTTAGGAAAGAATATCCTGAAGTTATTTCTAGATTACGAGAACAGAAGATTGTTACTGATAAAATTCAGGAAGTATTATATTCTTTCTTACAGAAGTATTTTAGTAAGAAGGGTTAGGTAAATAATAATAAATGGCTTTTATTTCTGATGTAAAAAGGGATAGGGATTTCTACAAAGGGTTAGCCGAGCTTCTTAAAGTTCTTAAAGGGATCGCCATTTCTCAATTTTATGCTTTTGAAGGAAAAGTTCATCCTTTTGAGAAGTTTTCTCGGGTAGTAGAAGAATTTCTTGGCAGTATAGATTTAAAAGATATATCCCATCCCTTTATTACACCTTCAAGCAACCTTTTAGGAGTTATTGCTATCACTTCTGACGCAGGGCTTTTAGGGGGACTTAATATGCAGGTAATAAATAAAGCATTTATTGAGCTATCAAAACAGAAAGGAAGGCTTATTGTTGTAGGAGAGAGAGGAAGAATCTATGTGCGAGAAAGAGGGATAAATTGTGTATATATGGAAGGAATTAAAGAAGACTATGTTGGTGAACAGGCAGTAGCTCTTCAGAGTTATATATTAAAAGAAGTGATAAAAGGTAGTATAGGTAAAGTTAAGATAATTTATCCTAAAGCGTACTCTTTAGCTGTTCAGCGAGTAGAGATAGAAACCCTTCTACCTTGTGGTCACCTTAAAGAGGGTAACAAACAAATAGATATTTATGGATTTGTTTGGGAGTCTTATATAGAGCAAGTAGTGGAATATTTAATTTATCTCTGGATAGTAAAAAGAATATATGAAATTCTTATGATGAGTAGATTGGCTGAGTTTGCTGCTCGATTTATGCATTTAGAAGATTGCACTCATAAAATTGAAGAACTGGATGAGAAACTGAAATATAAATATTTTCGTCTCCGTCATGAATTAACCGATAGAAGTATGAGAGAATTATTTGCAGCAAGAATGATTTTTGAGCGGAAAGCACAGAAGTAAAATACTTGTAGTAAATAGCAAATAAAATTTAGCTTATGGTTTAACTTTTTAGTTTCTACTAAAAAACCATAAGCTATAAATTGGTTATTAACTAAGGGGTTATATGAATAACGATAATAAAGTAAAGGGTTATGTAGTTTCTGTCCAGGGGCCCGTAGTAGATGTTAAGTTTTTAAGTCAAGAGAATATTCCTAATATTTTCGATAAGATTGTTGTAAAAAGGATAGATGGCAAGGAGGTTATTTTAGAAGTGGCAGAGCATATCGAGGAGAATAAAGTTCGGTGCATAGCAATTAATTCCACTATTAATATAAGAAGAAACGCACCAGTATTTGTTTGCAATAATAAGATTCAAATTCCTGTAGGAGATATTCTGTATGGTCGCCTGATAAATGTTTTAGGAGAACCTATGGATGAGAAAGAAAAAATTACCTCTATAGAAAGCCTCCCTATAAGAAGAGAGGAAAAAGGGACAAGTGTGTCTATGAAAAAAGAGTCTAAAGAGGCAGAAATCTTAGAGACAGGGATAAAAATAATAGATTTATTGTTTCCTCTGGTTAAAGGAAGTAAAAGCGGTATTTTAGGAGGAGCGGGTCTTGGTAAGAGTGTTTTAACGCTGGAGATAATTCATAATATTATAAAAGAGCATAAAGGTAGTGCGGTATTTGCAGGTGTAGGCGAACGTATTCGTGAAGGTAATGAGCTTTATTTTGAATTGAAGAGATTGGGAGTAATTTCTAAGACGATGTTAGTTTTCGGACAGATGAATGAACCCCCGGGTGCTAGATTTATTGGAGCAATTACAGGAATAACGATGGCAGAATCAATTCAACGTCAGAATAAAGATGTTCTTCTTTTTGTTGATAATATTTTCCGTTTTATTCAGGCAGGATCAGAGATTTCTACTCTCTTAGGGCATCTTCCTTCAGAGACAGGTTATCAACCTACTCTTCTATCAGAAGCAAGTGAATTTCACGAAAGAATAAGAACTACTTCTGAAGGGGGGTCAATTACTGCTGTAGAGGCAGTGTATGTTCCTGCTGATGATTTAACTGACCCTGCAGTAGTGGCAATATTTAGTTTTTTAGATGCAATAATGGTTTTATCTCGGGAAAGAATTCAGCTTGGTCTTTATCCTGCTATAGATCCTCTTCAGTCATCAAGTGCCAATCTTGATTCTGATATTGTAGGAACCTATCACTATAATATTTCCCAAGAAGTAATAAGGATATTTCAGAGGTATGAAGAGTTACGAAGAATAGTGATGGTTATTGGAATAGATGAGTTATCTACCCAGGATAGAATTACCTATGAACGGGCAAGAAAGTTGCAGTTCTTTTTGACTCAACCTTTCTTTGTTGCTGAGTCCTATACAGGAAGGAAAGGGGAGTATGTCTCTTTAAAAGAGACTCTTTTAGGATGTGAAAGTATTATTGAAGGAAAAGTAGATCATATACCTGAAGAACGTTTTTATATGATTGGTAGGTTGCCTTTCTAATGGAATACCTATAAGGAGGAGAGAATAATGAAGTTAATAAATTTATTTTTACTAATATTTTTATTCTCATTTAATGCTTTTTGCGGCGAGATTGCTGATAGGTTCGAAAAGGCTAATGCTTATGTTAAAAAACAGGATTATGATTCTGCTATAAGAGAATATAAAGAAATTATAAAAATTGACCCTTCCCATAGTATTGCTTATTTACAGTTAGGGCTTATTTACGGGCTAAAAAAAGATTATAACAAAGCAATTAGTTGTTATAAGAAAGTTATAAAACTTAATCCTAAAAGTTTTAGTGCTTATTATAACTTAGCGTTAATTTTCGCTTCTAAAAAAGATTATGAAGAAGCAATCAGATATTTTATGAAAGCAAGAATTATTCAGCCAAAAAATCCCTTGTTATATTATCATTTAGGTCTTGTTTATATGAGTATGAAAGATTATAATAAAGCGGTTCAGTCATTGAAGAAATGCACAATGCTTAAGCCCGATTATTTTAATGCTTATGTAGCTTTAGGAGGAGCCTATTTTAATAGTGGAGATAAGGCAAGTGCCCTAAAAGAAGTAAAACGTTTAAGAGCTCTTGGTAGAGATGATTATGCAGAAGCTCTGCTTAATTGGATAAGAAAGAATAAGGCAGGAAGTAGGAGGCGGTGATTACATATTGTTTTGATTAACAATAAGTTATGTAAAAAATAAATAAAAATATGGCAGGAAGATATGATACACAAATTAAGAGCATTCTTGTTAAAAGAGGAGTAATTTCTTCTGAAGTGGCAGAGGAGGTTGCGAAAGAAATAGCATCTACTAAAGAAAGTTTTATCTTGGCTATTTCTAAAAAAGGAATCGTTGATAAAAAAACAGCTTTAAATGCTTTAGCTGAAGAATTAGCTTTAGAAGTAGTGGATTTGAATAATCTCTCTTTAGATAAAGAAGCATTAAAGAAAGTATCGGCACGCATTGCTTTTTATTATCACTTTTTCCCTTTGCAACTTAAGAAAAACAATACTTTAGTTATCGCAGTTGCCTATCCTTTTAATATAAAGACCCAGGATGAGTTGATGATTCACTTGGGATGTAATATAGAAATGAAACTTTCCTTAGAGGAGGATATTTATGAGAGTTTAAAACGTCATTATGGTTTAGGAGCAGATACCGTGGATAAAATTTCTCTCTCTACCAAACCGAAAGATTTTACGGTAAAAGAAATAGAAGATATAGAAGAGTTAGCCGAAGATGCTTCTATAATGAAGTTAGTTAATCAGATAATATTTGAAGCTTATAAAAGAAGAGCTACCGATATTCATATTGAACCTTACCGAGGAGAGGTTTCTATTCGTTATCGTATTGATGGAGTATTGTACGATGCCAATATTTCTAAAGAAGTAAAGAAATTTATTCTACCCATTATTTCCCGTATAAAAATAATGTGCAATCTCAATATTGTAGAAAAACGGCTTCCTCAGGATGGTCGTACAATAGTTAAGACGCGGGAGCAGAATTTAGATTTAAGAATTTCTACCCTTCCTACTCCTTATGGAGAAAGCATGGTGATTAGAATTCTTCCTACAAAAATGCTTTTCAGTTTAGAAAGATTAGGGTTTTCTGATAATGATTTAAAGATTGTAGAGAGACTCATCTCAAAACCCAACGGTATTATTTTTATTACTGGCCCTACAGGAAGTGGTAAGACCACAACTCTTTATGCTTGCTTAAGCAAACTTAATACCCGCGATAGAAAGATTATTACTATTGAGGACCCCATTGAATATGAACTCAAAGGTATTACTCAGATACAAGTAGCGCCAGATATAGGTTTAGATTTTGCCCGTGGGTTACGTAGTATTTTAAGGCATGATCCTGATATTATTATGGTAGGAGAGGTACGCGACTTAGAGACCGCAGAGATTGCCATAAGAATGGCTTTAACAGGCCATTTGGTGTTTTCTACTCTTCATACTAAAGATTCTGCTAGTGGGGTAGCTAGGTTAATTGATGTTGGGATAGAACCTTATCTTGTTTCCTCAAGTATTGAAGCGTTCATTGCTCAGAGATTGGTGCGAGTAATTTGTCCTCATTGTAAAGAGGACGATAAAGAGTTATCCGTTGAACTTAAAAACCAAATTGCACAAGATTTGTCATTAACCTCACCAGAAGAGTTAAGAATTTTTAAAGGTAGAGGCTGTGAGAAATGCAATTTTACGGGTTATCTGGGTAGAACAGGTATATATGAGATTCTTTTAATGGACGAGGTAATTAGAAATTTAGTAATAGAAAGAGCTCCTTCAGAGGAAATAAAAAAGATTGCTATTCAAAGAGGTATGAATACTTTAAGGCAAGATGGTTGGTATAAAGTTATGGAAGGAATAACCACCCCTGAAGAGGTTATGAGAGTAGTATCAAGTGAAGATAAGAGGTTTCTTTATGAAGAAAAGACTTCTTTAAGAGAAGCCAGTATTTTTTTAGAACAGCGGGCTTTTAAAAGATTAGATGCCCGTATTCGTATTCTTTATCGTATTATAAAATCAAAAGAGGAACTTACCAAAAAAGGATATTTATGGGATAAATTTACTACGACAAAAAATATCAGTGCGGGAGGTGTTGCTTTTATTGCTCCTGAAGAAATCCCCATAGGTTCAATCTTAGAGGTTAATATGGAGTTACCTGATGGTAAAGACCCTATTGTATGTTTAGCTAAAGTTGTCTGGTCTAAACCTGCTGAGGAAATAGATAGATATGAGATAGGTATTTGTTTTTTGGACCTTACAGGAAGTGAAAGAACACGAATAAACTATTTTGTTAGGGAAGAGAAATAATAAAAGAATAATGGAATAGCTCATAGCTCATTCTTTAGCTCTTTCCTTGCTTAAAAATATGAGCTATGAGCTAACAGCTATGAGCTAAGAAGGAGAATAGATGGCTATCTATTATTATCGTGCAAAAACTGACCCCCAGACAGTAGTTGAAGGAGAAATAGAAGCATCTAACAAAGAATCAGCACTTAAGAAAATAGAAGAAATGGGATATTTTCCTGTAAGATTAGAAGAAAAAGTTCTTAAAGATATTCCTTCTAAAAGAGTTTTATTTAAAAGGGTAAGTTTTCGCACAATTACAGTATTTACGAGACAGATAGCTATTCTTATTAAAGCAGGGGTTCCTATCCTAAGAGCTTTGGAAATAATTTCTCACCAGATGCAAAATAGTTATTTTAAGAGAGTTGTTCTAAAATTGCATTCCGAGATAAAAGAAGGCCAGAGTTTCTCTTCTGCATTAGCCAAATTTCCTATGGTATTTTCTAATTTTTATACTTCTATGGTAAAAGCAGGAGAGGATAGTGGTAAATTAGAGGAGGTTTTATTAAGGATTGCAAATTATCGTCAGAAGCAAGCAGATATATTTTCTAAAGTAAAAATTGCTTTGGTTTATCCTATAATCATGTTATTAGTAGGGGTGGGAACAGTGATATTTATGCTTTCTTTTGTGGTCCCTCGCCTTATGAATATTTTTTCTGAATTAGGTTCCCAACTTCCTTTACCTACACGTATTCTAATTTCTTTAAGTACTCTCCTAAAAGAAAAATGGCCCCTTATAGTAATTTCTTTATGTGTATTTCTTCTTATTTATCTTCGGCAGAGAAAGAGAAAAGAGGTTAGGGTTTTTTTAAGTATTTTAAAGTTACGTATTCCTGTATTAAAAGATTTTGTTTTTAAAAAGGATATAGCCCTTTTAAGTAGGACCTTAGAAATTCTAATAAAAAGTGGAATCCCTATACTAAGAGGGTTAAATCTTGTCATTCCTATCTTGAATAATGAGGTTATAAAGAGTGAGTTTTTGAAAAGTATAAAAGAGTTAGAAGATGGCGCATCGCTGGGAACATCTTTGGGGCAGTCAAAAATGTTTCCTCCTTTTGTTACGAGTTTGATTTCTATTGGAGAAGAATCAGGCAGGTTGGACGAGACATTAGGAGAATTAGCCACAATTTATGAGGAAGAATTAGAAGAAGGAACAAAGGTTTTCACTACTGTTTTAGAACCCATAATGATTCTTTTTATAGGTTCAATTGTAGGTTTTATTGTGCTGGCAATGCTCCTTCCTATTTTTCAAATAAATATTATGGTTAGATAAATGAAGAGGATAATAGTTTTTATTCTTTTCTTTTTAAGTTTTAACTCTCTCCTTTTTGCAGAGGATGATTTTTCTCGACTTAAAGGAACACATTTTATCGTGTATTATTATCCTCAGCATTTATCCTTTGCTCAAGAAGTTCTCTCCTGTGCAGAAAAATATTATATAGATATTGCCCGGGATTTAGGTTATGAACGTTATTCGAAGTTCTGGCTGTGGGATAAAAGAGTAAGGATATACATCTATCCCAGTCACCAATCTTATCTTAAAGCAAGTAATATGCCTAACTGGTCTCATGGTATGGCGGATTATACCAAAAAGATAATTATGGGTTATTTTAGGGGTAAAGGATTCCTTGATTCCATTTTACCTCATGAGATTACTCACCTTATGTTTAGAGATTTCGTAGGGTTTACAAGCTTTATCCCTCTGTGGCTTGATGAAGGAATTGCCCAGTGGGAAGAAAAATCAAAGAGAGACGCAATAGAGGATATAATAAATGATACATTTAGAAAGAAAACATTGCTTTCTCTGCGTGATATGATGAAAATGGACATAAGAAATATAAAGTCTACTGATAAAATATATGTCCGTTATACCAATGATAACGGTATTCCCTTAGTTCTTATTATGACAGGCAAAAACCTTATTAATCTTTACTATTTAGAGGCAGTATCACTGGTAGGCTTCCTAATTGAGAAATATGGGAATAAGAGATTTACAGATTTTTGTCGTCAGTTACGTGATGGTAAAAGCATAGAGGAGGCATTGCGCACTTCTTACGCAAACTATTTTAATACTATCGAGGATTTAGAGAGAGAATGGAAAAAATACTATCGTAAAGATTAAAGATTTAAGGAGGTGTTAATAATGAAGATAAGATATATTGGCCAGAAAATTATTGTATCTAAAGGATTTACCCTTATTGAGCTTATGCTTGTAGTTATTATTATTGGTGCATTAGTAGCAATGGTGTTTCCTCGTCTTGCAGGAAGAGGAGAACAGGCAAGAAGAGCAGCTGCTAAAGCAGATATTCAGGTTAATATCGCTACTGCTCTTAAGCTTTATGAGCTGGATAATGGAGTTTTTCCTACTACTGATGAGGGCTTAGAAGCTCTTTTGAAGAAACCTTCAGGGGCACCAAACTGGAATGGTCCTTATTTAGAAAAGGAACCCCTTGATCCGTGGGGGAGAAAATATCGGTATGTTTCTCCAGGAAGGCATAAACCTGATTATGATTTGTATTCTTTAGGAAGAGATGGTAAAGAAAGCGAAGACGATATTACCAATTGGGAATAAAGAAATTATTTCCATATTAGATATAAATAATGAAATCTCTCCTTGCAATAACTTTCTTGGTAAAAAAAGAGTTTGGAAGGCTTACTTTACTCTTGTTGAGCTTATTGTTGCAGTAGTTATTCTTGTTACAGGAATCCTTTTTATATACGAAAGTTTTTTTACCTCCCTTAATGTTTCTTCATATGCTCAACATTATATATATGCCCAACTGTGGATGGATAATAAAATAGAGAGCATTGAAAATGATTTAAAGCGATATAAAGCTCCTCTTTTTCCCCAGACCAGAGGATATTTTGATGTATATAATAAAAAATTCTTATGGGACCTTTCGTATTCTTTTTCTGAAGGAACAGATAAGATAGATATGTACAGAATAACATTAAAAGTTAAATGGAGAGAGAGTAAGAGAAATATAGAATTAGTGCGCGCTACTTATATTTATTTTAAGAAGGAGTAAAGAAATATTTTATGGAGAAAAAAAGAAGATTTTTTAATAAAAATAATTTTACTCTTATAGAAGCAGTAATTGTAGCAGGTATATTTTCGGTGGTAGGACTTACTTTACTTGCTACTTTTAGTAGTGGCTTAAAAATATGGCAGAGAGTTTATAAAGAAAGTAGTGATGAGGATGTAGCAATATTTTTTGAGAAATTTTCTTACGATTTAAGGAATACCGTTAAGTATAATTCTATAGATTTTAGGGGCAGTAAAATAAAAGTAAGTTTTGCTACCTTTATAAAAAAAAATAGTCAGTTTCCTGGTTTAAGTAAAGGTATAGGAGAAGTTACATACTATTGGGATAAAAAAAATAAGAAAATATTTAGAGTTCTAAAAAATTTAAATGATATTTATCGCGAGAAAGAAGGGACAACACAATTGCTTTTAAATAATATTGATGATTTTAGGATAAATTATTATTCTTATAACCTTAAGGAAAAAAAATATTTTTGGAAAGAAGAATGGAACACAAAGGATATCCCTTTATCTGTAAGTCTATATATATCATTACGTTATAAAAATAGTACCTTTAATTATCAAAGAGTGGTTAATATACCTTTAGGTGAAGTTAAAGATTGGATACAAAATGATTAAGGAATATCAAAAGGGAATGATTTTAGTCTTTGCTTTATGGGTTTTAATTTTACTTTCTATCTTTAGTTTATATTTAGGGAGAGGAGCAAGGCAGAAGGCACTTTTTGTGAAAAGATTGGGAGAAAGGGATGTTCTTCATCTTATTGCTTTGGCAGGTGTTAATAAAGCTATTTTGGCAATATCAAAAGATGACAGTAGCAGGATAGATAGTTTTTTGGATGTGTGGGCTTCTAAAAAGGAAGAATTTAAGGATATAAAAATTGGTTTAGGAAGATTTAATGTATTTTATAATTACCCCCAAGATGGTACAATAAGAACGATGTTTGGTGTAGTCGATGAGGCAAGAAAAATAAACATAAACAAAGTAGATATGAAGATTATAGAAAGATTGTTTGAAATAGTTCTTAATGTAAGTGAAAGTGAGGCTAAAGAATTTGCTGCTTCTATAATTGATTTTAGAGACAAGGATAGTAATCTTTTGATTCCTCAGGGTAGCGCTGAAGATAGCTATTATAGGAATCTCAGTGAGCCTTATGATTGTAAAGATGATGATTATGAGAGTTTAGATGAGTTACTTCTGGTAAAAGGAATAACTTTTGATATATTTAATAAAATAAAGGATTTTATTACTATCTATGGAGATAAGGCTGTTAATATTAATACAGCTTCAGAAGAAGTTTTGTCCGCAATTGGAATAACGGATACAGTTATAGATAAGATAGTTACTTATCGTAAGGGAGAAGATAGTGAATTGGGGACAGAGGACGATAATATTTTTGTTTCATCTACTTCTGTAGTACCTTCTTTAAGCCAGCACTATTCCCTTTCTATAAGCGAAGTGCAAAATTTAAGTAATATTGTGGCTAAAGGATTTATTGGCGTTTCTTCAGATTATTTCAGTATTAATAGTGAAGCAAGTCTTAGTTACTCAAAGGCTAAAGAGATTATAGAATGTATAGTGAGCCGAGAGGGAAATATTTTATTCTGGCGGGAGCAATAAATGTTAGGAGATAATTTTAAAGATGCTTTTATTCTTGGAGAAAGTAAGGATGCTATAAGTATCCAGATTGGAGGAGGAGGCTTAAGAATCGCTCATATTAAACAAAAAAGATTCCATCGTGAAGTTTTGGATATATATGGTTATGATTTGGGAGGGCTTACTGATGATGATGTAGCAGAGAAGATAAAAATTTTTTTTAAGGATACAAAATTAAGGAATTCCAATATAGTATTAGTTATTCCCACTCATCTGGCTATTACCAAAAATATTGAGATTCCTTCCCAGGATCCTAAGGAAATCGCTGATATTATGAATCTACAGGCCGCTCGTCATACTCCCTATGCACGAGAAGAAATCATTATTGATTATAAGATTATGGGGGTTTACCGTGCAAATTACACCAAAGTTCTTTTGGTAATTGTTACGCGGGAGGTTATAAGAAGGCAGATGAATATCATTAATAAGACAGCAATAGAGATAAAAAAAATATGTTTTGCTCAGGAGACCACAGGTAGATTTATTTCCGAAGTATTTAAGTTGAGTAATGACGATTTTCCTACAGGTTTTTTGTACCTTGATAGTTCTTTCAGTTATTTTAATATTGTTTTTGGAGGAAATTCTGTTTTTGCTCGGAGTATTCCTATAGGAAACCGTCATCTCGAGGAGGACTATACACGATATGTTACTCAATTTGTAGAGGAAATAAAGAAATCTCTGGATGTATATAGAAGCGAGGATATAGAAGCAGTTCCTCAGAGGATTCTTCTTCTTATGCCTACAACAAAATATAAAGGTTTAACTCCTTTTCTGAATAATACAATAGGTATTACTACAGAAAGTGTTTCTTTTATAGATTATCTGGTTTTAAGGGAAAAGGTAAAAAAAATGTTTTCTACTGTGAATCCTTCTTTGTTCTTAGATGTGATTGCTTCTTCTTTTGAGAATAAAAATACAGAAATCAATCTCTTTCCCGAAGAGATTAAACTCAAAAGAGCATTTGAGGAAAGAAGTCGCCAGATAATCTGGATGGGATTTTTTTCTTTTTCCATTATAGTAGTTATTTTTATATTAGTCGCCAGTAAGATAGTATTTAGAAGTATATATTTAGATAAGCTTAAAGAACGTTCTCAAGTTATCCATAAAGAAGCCAATGCCTTAGAAAGTAAATTCCGCACCACTCAGCTTATAAAACGCTTTCTTATCCAGAGAGGATATTCTTTAGAGATCATATATAGAATTTATAAAAATCTTTCTCCCGCTATAACGATAAGCGATATTAGATTTACCAGAGAAACAAGTTCTTTGTCTATAAAAGGGACTGCAGACTCAATGACTACGATTTATTCTTTTGTGGAAGACTTAAGTAAAGATGATTTATTTAAAGAAGTTAAAATGCGCTATACTTCAAAAAGAAAAGAAGAAGATAAGGAAGTTGCTGATTTTGAGGTAGGAATTAAATTAAAAATGACCACTCAAAGTAATGTTTAATATAGGTCAGTTAACTGCTATTATAGAGAAATTATCTAAAAGAGAAAGGATTGTATTCTATTGCAGTATTGTATTTGTGTTCTTGGCTTTTCTCGACAGATTGTTGATTTCTCCCGCCTTTATGAAGATAGAATCCTTAGATGAAAAGATAGATAAGGAAAGACTTATTATCCAGAAAGATTTACGTTTTCTTTCTTTAAAGGAGAAGATAAATAAAGAATCTTCCTACTACAGTGCCTATTTAAAAAAAGCAGGTTCCGATGATGAAGAGATGAATCGTCTTCTAAAATTGATAGAAGACTTTGCCCGCAAATCTTCGGTTAATCTTCTTAACATAAGACCCTCTGCTATCAAGAAGGAAAACAATATTATTAAATACTATGTAGATTTAAATTGCGAAGGAGATATGCCTAAAATAATAAGTTTTCTTTATCGGATAGAGTCAGCAAAAGAAATTTTAACTGTAGAGAAATTAAATATAAGTCCTAAAGAAGAAAACTCGCCTATTGCCATTTCTCGTTTAACCATTGTAAAGATATCTTTCCCCTAATGTTTTAATAATCTACTAACTTTAAAATAATATGGGCGACCCTCGAAAATTAAGCGCTTGTTCTGTAATCTTCCCTTATGTTTTTAAAGATTGGTTTGGAAGCGTCTGAAATCTTGACATTAGGTTATAAAGTAATGTTACATTTTAAGCATTGCTTATTTTGTAACATAAGCCTATCCGTATTCTTGTTTAAAAATTATTTCATTGATAATTTAATAAAAATTAGAAATTGAAAATTCTCTTTTTCATATAATACGGGTAGATATACAATGTAGTTTGACAGTTTCTGCCAAATCTTATATAATCTTAGCGATGGTTAACGTAAAGAAATTAGAGAAAATCAGTACACATTATGGTAACCCTTATAAAGAAACTTTTTTCCCCAAGGGTTCTTATATAAAGGATATATTTAAAGATTTTAAGGAGAATAAGGAAGTTTTCACTGCAGGAAGAGTTATTGCGAAACGCGAACATGGTAAGTCAAGTTTTGCCCATATAAGCGATGTATCTGCAAAAGCTCAGCTTTATTTGAGAAAAGACATTTTAAAAGATGACTATGAACTTTTTAAAGAAATTGATGTAGGTGATATTGTAGGAGTGAAGGGAGAACTTTTTAAAACTAAAACAGGAGAACCTACAATTTTAGTTAAGGAATTGAAACTTTTAGCTAAATCATTAAGGCCTCTTCCTGAGAAATGGCATGGCCTTAAAGATGTAGAGATAAGATATCGTCAGCGATACTTGGATTTAATTTCTAATGCCTCGGTACGACAGATATTCTTCAGGCGTCCTTTAATTATTAATTCTATGAGAGAATTTTTTCACAAGAAAGACTATATTGAAGTAGAAACTCCTATTTTACAGACTATTCCTGGAGGAGCAAGTGGCGCACCCTTTGTTACTCATCATAATTCTTTTGATATAGATGTTTATTTACGCATTGCTCCTGAGCTTTACTTAAAACGACTTCTCGTAGGAGGATTTGATAGAGTTTTTGAAATAAATAAAAATTTTCGTAATGAGGGATTTTCTGTGCGCCATTCTCCTGAGTTCACTATGCTGGAGGCTTACTGCGCCTATCAGAATTATGAATATATGATGAATTTATGTGAAGAGTTATTTCTTTTTCTTTTAGATAAGTTAGAATTGTCTTTAAACCTAAAATATCAAGGAAAACAGATAGATTTTGCTCCTCCCTGGCTGAGGATTTCTTTTGCTGAGCTTTTTAAGGAAGAGTTTGGTGTTTTCCCTGAAGATGACCAAGATACCGTGTGTGATAAGATATGTAGAAAGTTAAACTTATCAATACAGCAACTTTCTCGGACACAGCTTATAAATATAACTGAAGAGCTTATTGAAAAAAAATACCCTTTAGATAAACCCGTATTCGTTATCGATTTTTTTAGCTGGACAGCCCCCTTGGCAAAGTCAAAAAAAGATAATCCCTATATATTAGAACGGTTTGAGCTTTTTATTGGGGGAATGGAAATAGCCAACAGTTACTCTGAGCTTAATGACCCTATTGAGCAGAGAAAAAGATTGTTAGAACAAATTAAGCAGGAAGAAGAATTACCTAAAAAAATTGATGAGGATTTTCTCGTGGGATTAGAGCATGGAATGCCTCCTGCAGCAGGATTAGGTATTGGGATAGACCGTCTTATTATGCTTTTTCTTGATCAGTCTTCTATAAGAGATGTTATTTTGTTTCCTCTTTTAAAACCCCAAAATATTGATGACTGAGATTTTTCTTGCTTTTCGTTATCTTTTCAGAGGTAAAGCGCGTCATGTTTCTTTTATTAGTGTTATTGCTTGTTTAGGAATTGGTTTAGGGGTAGCTACTCTTATTATAGTTATTTCTGTAATGAATGGTTTTGACAAAGAACTTATGAGTAAACTTATGAGGTTTAACTATCACATTACTATAGAAAGTCTTAAAGGAGAATTTCCTTCCCATATCTTAAAAGAAATCAAGGCAATAAATGACATAGAAAGTGCTTCTATTTTTTTGCAAACACAAGTTTTTGGAAAATTCAATGGTTATATTATTCCCCTTATGGTAAGAGGAGTGGATTTTGATAGTCATTTTGAGAAAGAATTATTTTATCGCTATGTGATAAAGGAAAACAATGAAGATGGTTTTTTTGTTGGAGAAGGTCTGAAAAGAAAGTTTTTTTTAGAAGATAATTTAAAGTTTTATCCCTTAGAAAGGAAGTTAAAACTTAAGAAGGCAAAGATAAGAGGTGTTTTTAAAATAGGATTGTATGACATAGATAATAATTATATAGTGGGCAGTCTTAAAGAAGTAAGAAGTTTAAGCAATAATTATCTTATTTTTATAGGTGTAAGAGTAAAAGAACCCTTTAGAGTTGATAATGTTAAAAGACAATTGCAAGGTATTGTTGAGAAAGGATGTATGGTAAATACTTGGATAGAATCTAATAGTGCTCTTTTTTCAGCATTAAAATTAGAGAAAACAACTATGTTTATCATTTTAAGCTTAATTATTGTAGTAGCATCTTTTAATATTTTTGCCACTCTTACTGTTAAAGTAGTAGAAAAGACCAAAGATATAGGAATTTTAAAATCCTTAGGGTTTAACCCATTGCGTATTGTAAGTATTTTTACTCTTCAGGGTGTTATCTTAGGACTTGTTGGTGTTGTTTTAGGAGTAGGCGTAGGACTTTCTATATGTTTTTTGTTAAAAGAGTATCGATTTATCCATCTACCTCAGGAAATTTACTACATTAATTATTTACCTATTATGGTTAACATAAAAGATATTGTTTTAATTTCTTTATTAGGTATTATTCTTTCTTTTATTTCCAGTATCTTCCCTGCAATAAGAGCTTCTCGTTTTAACCCTTCGGAGGCTTTAAGGTATGAGTGAGCTTATTAAGGTAGTTTCTTTGTGGAAAATATACGATAGTGGTAATAAGAGGTTGGTCGCCTTACAAAATATAAACTTATCGGTTAAAGAGGGAGATTATTTTGTAATAGTAGGTCCTTCTGGCGCAGGTAAGACTACATTATTGAGTATCTTAGGAGGATTAAGTTATCCCACCCGAGGTAAAATTTTCTTTAAAGGAGAGGATTTGTTTCGTTTCAATGAATATAAAATGGCTCTTTGGAGAAATAGAACCATAGGATTTGTTTTTCAGTTTTACCATCTTATTGAGGAGCTCACTGTTTTAGAAAATATTGTTTTGCCATCTTTACTTAACTATAAGAGAGCAAAAACCTCTTTTAAAGCAGGAAGAAAGTTGTTACAATATTTAGGGATAGAGGAAAAAGCGACCTATGTTCCGTCTCAATTGTCAGGAGGCGAAAAACAGAAAGTTGCTATTGCCCGGGCTTTAATTAATGAACCACCACTTATTTTTTGTGATGAACCAACAGGTAATCTGGATAAAGAATCAGCTGAGAAAATAATAGCTCTTTTAGAGGATTTAAATACCCGTAAGAATAAGACCTTAATAATCGTTACGCACAATCTTGAATTAGCTAAGCGCACAAAAAAAGTAGTATGCATAAAAAATGGCGTTATTGTAGAGGAGTGTTCTTAGAGAGGAGTAGTTAGTGTAACTGAAGTTTAGTCCAAGGAGAGGGAGGATTTATGAAGGTATATTTAAATGGGAAATTAGTTGATAGGAAAGATGCCAAAATAAGTGTGTTTGACCATGGTTTCTTATATGGTGATGGTGTTTTTGAAGGGATAAGGTCATATAATTGTTTAGTATTTAAGCTTAAAGAGCACATTGACAGATTATTTGAGTCAGCCCATTCCATAATGTTAGACATACCAATTAATAAAAAGCAAATGATAGAGGCAATAATTAAAACATTAAAAGCAAACAGACTTAAAGACGCCTATATAAGAGTTATTGTCTCAAGAGGAGAAGGGGATTTAGGGCTTGACCCTCAAAGATGCAGAGGCAATGAGTCAGTAATTATTATTACTGATAAAATAGCTTTATATCCTCGCGAGCTTTATAAAAAAGGAATGGCGATTATAACTGTTCCTACAATAAGGAATATACCTGAGGCCTTAAATCCTCAAATTAAATCCTTGAATTATCTTAATAATATTCTTGCCAAGATTGAGGCGATAAATGCAGGTTATAAAGAAGCTTTAATGCTGGACCATTTAGGTTATATTGCTGAATGTACAGGAGATAACATTTTTACTGTTAAGAGAGGAGAAATCTATACTCCTCCTCAGTGTATGGGTACTTTACGGGGAATTACTCGCGACGCTGTACTAAATATTGCTAAACGCCTTAAAATACCAGCTCATGAACATGTAATTACCCGACATGAGCTTTATATTAGTGATGAGTGCTTTTTAACGGGGACAGCAGCAGAAATTGTGCCTGTTGTGAATGTGGATGGAAGAAAGATAGGCGAAGGTAAGCCTGGTAAAATGACTCAATTGATATTAAAAGAGTTCAGACGCCTTACGAGGAAAGAAGGAATAAGGTATAGCCTGTAGCGGTGTGTCCTTGTGTGTTTTATAACCAACTACGTTCTACGACGACCCAATACGAAAATGGCGCAATACACAAGGAAGCAATAGCGCTAAAAGGGAGTATTAATTATTTGGAGGTTAAGAATATATTATGTTGTGTGATATATGTCATAAGAATATAGCGACTGTTCATCTTACAGAGATTATGGACGATAAGATTATGGAATTCCATATTTGTCAGGAGTGTGCTCGTCTTAAAGCAGAAGAGCTTAAACAGCATTTGAGTATCTCTGAGTTCTTAAGTAATTTAACTATTCAGGAGGACTTGGATAAGAAACTTAAGGATATCCGATGTTCTTTCTGTGGAATTACCTTCTATGATTTTAAGAAAAAAGGTCGTTTAGGATGCGCTAATTGTTATTTTACTTTTAAGGATCAGCTTTTTCCTATTATTAAAAAAGTCCACAGTACCACTCAACACAAAGGGAAGTTTCCTCCCACGGTAAAGGAGGAAATAATTGTAGATAAAAAGTTAGCTATTTTAAGAGAAAGACTTAAAAAGGCGATACAGATAGAGGCCTATGAAGAAGCAGCAATGATTAGAGACCAGATAAAAGAGTTGAAGAAAAAAGAAAAATCTGAAAATGTTTGAGGAGCTTTTAGAGAACAAAAGAGGATGGTTAAACGCTGAAGGTCCTCATTCGGATATTGTAATTTCTACAAGGATAAGAGTGGCACGGAATATCCAGAATTACCCTTTTCCCTGGAAAGCCAGTCTTTCTTATAAGGAGGAGATCATAAGTAAAGTTAGAGAGGCAACAACAAAGATAGATGCAATGCGTCAAGCTTCTTTTATTAAAATGGGAACATTAAGTAGCTTAGATAAACAATTTTTATTAGAAAGACACCTTATAAGCCAGGAGCATACACGTTCACAGCGGGGGAAAGCATTGATTCTTTCGGTTTCGGAAGATTTTTCTGTGATGATTAATGAGGAGGACCACTTAAGGTTGCAGGTTATATTTTCCGGTTTTGATTTACAGAAAGCGTGGAGCTTTATTAATCAGCTTGATGATGAATTATCAAAGTATTTATGTTTTTCTTTTTCTCCTGAGATTGGATATCTTACCGCTTGTCCTACAAATTTAGGGACGGGTCTAAGAGCCTCGTGTATGTTACATCTGCCGGGATTAGTTTTAACTAAACAGATAGATAAGATTTTAGAGCTTTTAGCAAAGTTATCATTTACTACTAGAGGGCTGTTTGGAGAAGGGACACAAGCTTTAGGCAATTTCTTTCAGGTTTCCAACCAAGCTACATTGGGATTTAGTGAAGAGGAGATTATTGATAGTTTAAAAGGTGTGGTGCATCAGGTAAGAGAACATGAGCTAACAGCAAGGAATAGTTTGTTAAAGAAATATCGTCGTACTTTTGAAGACAGCACCTGGCGTTCTCTGGGTATTTTAAGAAATTGTCGTCTTATTTCTACAAAGGAAGCATTTTCCCATCTTTCTATGTTGTGCATAGGAGTAGATTTAGGTATAATTAAGGACATATCTCGAAGTGTTATTAATAATCTCTTTGTTATTATTCAACCTGCACATCTTCAGAAATTAGAAGGTAAGGTGTTAAAGGAAGAAGATAGAGATTATATAAGGGCGTCTGTTATTAGAGAGAAACTTGTAAGGAATAAAAATTAGCTTATAGCTTTTAGTTCATTGTCCATATTAAACTCGTTAAGATATAAACTATAAACTAAGGGCTATAAAATGCAGGTTATTAATTCTTTAACTTTTAATAAGTAAGAGGAGGAAATTATGTTTAATAGATTTACAGAAAGAGCAAGGAAAGTATTGGTATTGGCGAAAGAAGAGGCGCGTCGTTTCAGTCATGATTATATTGGCACAGAACATATCCTTTTAGGGCTCATCCGTGAGGGTGAGGGAGTAGCATGTGCTGTGCTTCAAAATTTAGGAGTAAGTCTTGATGTGTTACGTAAAGAAATAGAAAAGTTAATTATTTCAGGAGGAGTTTCTTCTGTTCTGGGAGATATTCCTTTTACTCCTCGTGCTAAAAAGTCTTTAGAATTGGCAGCAGAAGAAGCGCGCACTTTGGGTCATAATTATATTGGCACAGAACATATCCTTTTAGGGCTCATCCGTGAGGGTGAAGGATTAGCATCACAGATTCTTTTTAGTATGGGAGTGGATTTAGAGAAGGTCCGGGCTGAAATTTCTACCCTTTTAGGAGGGGCACACAGTGTAGGTGTAGGTTCTTCTTCTCATTCTAAAACTCCTGCCTTAGATTCGTTTGGAAGAGACCTTACCAAACTAGCAAGAGAAGGGGAGTTAGATCCTGTAATTGGAAGGAGTACAGAGATAGAAAGAGTTATTCAGGTTCTTTCCCGTCGGACAAAAAATAATCCCGTGCTCTTAGGAGAAGCAGGCGTAGGTAAGACAGCAATTGTAGAAGGGTTAGCTCAGAGTATTACTAAAGGTAATGTTCCTGAGGTATTAAGGAATAAAAGGATTATAGTATTAGATTTGGCTTTAATGATTGCAGGGACCAAATATCGTGGTCAATTTGAGGAAAGAATTAAGGCAGTAATGGAGGAGATTAAACGGTCCAAAGATGTAATTCTCTTTATTGATGAATTCCATACTTTAGTAGGAGCAGGAGCAGCCGAAGGAGCTATTGATGCTTCTAATATCTTAAAACCTTCTCTTTCCAGAGGAGAAATACAGTGCATTGGAGCTACAACCTTAGATGAGTATCGTAAATATATAGAGAAAGACGCGGCTTTAGAGAGGAGATTTCAGCCTATTGTAGTAGAACCTAACAGTGTATATGAGACCATAGAGATTTTAAAGGGTCTAAGAGATAAATATGAAGCCCACCACCGTGTTCAATTCACTGACGAAGCCTTAGAAGCAGCTGCTAAGCTCTCTGATAGATATATTTCAGGAAGATTTTTGCCTGATAAAGCCATTGATTTGATTGATGAAGCAGGAGCACGTTCTCGTTTAGCAGTCCTAACTGTACCCAGTGATATAAAGGAGCTGGAAGAGCGGTTGCGAGAGATAATAAAAGAAAAAGAGGCTCTTATAAAACAACAGGATTTTGAGTCAGCAGCAAAATTACGTGACGAAGAAAAGAAGTTGAGATTGAAATTAGAGACTTTACGGCGAGAATGGAGTAAAAAGAGAGACCAAATTATTCCCACAGTATCAGTTGAGGATATTGCCAAATTAGTGGCCCAGATTACAGGTATCCCCATTTATCGTTTAGAAGAAAAGGAGTCAGAAAAACTTCTTAGAATTGAGGAAGAATTATCGAAGAGGGTTGTAGGACAAAAAGAGGCTATTGAGGCAATTGCTCGTTCGGTTAGGAGAGCTCGAGCAGGGATAAAGGAACCTCGGAGACCTATTGGTTCTTTCATTTTTTTAGGACCTACAGGAGTAGGAAAAACCCTCTTAGCAAGAGCATTGGCAGAGTTTATGTTTGGTGATGAAGAAGCACTTCTTCAATTAGATATGAGCGAGTATATGGAAAAGTTTAATGTTTCTCGGTTGATTGGTGCTCCTCCAGGATATGTGGGGTATGAAGAAGGAGGTCAACTTACTGAAAAAGTTAGACGCCGTCCCTATTCCGTTATCCTTCTTGATGAAATAGAAAAAGCCCATCCTGATGTATTTAATCTTCTTTTACAGATTTTAGAAGAAGGTCGTCTCACCGACAGTTTTGGGAGAAAAGTAGATTTTCGTAATACTATTCTAATTATGACTTCTAACGTAGGGGCCGAGATAATAAGGAAAAGAGGTTCTTTAGGTTTTACCACCGTTAAAGAAGATATAGGCTATGAAGAGATGAAGCGACTGCTTATGGATGAGGTGAAGAGAACATTTAAACCCGAATTTTTAAACCGTTTAGATGAAACTATTGTGTTTAAGCCTTTGGATAAAGAAGCCTTAGAGAAAATCGTTGATATAGAGGTAGGTTTTGTTAATAAGCGTTTAAAGGAGCAGGGAATAGAAGTGGAGTTGACTGTAGAAGCACGCGACTTCTTTGTAGAAAAAGGCTTTGATCCTGTCTTCGGAGCAAGACCATTAAAGAGAGTTATTCAGAGATTTTTAGAGGACCCTTTAGCAGAAGAGATTATTAAAGGAAGTCTCTCAGAACGAATTAAAAAAGATAAATCTGTAACAATAAAAGTGAAGCGCGATAGAGAAGTGTTAAAATTTGAATAAATTCTTTTTTAAAGAAATATGGGGATTATAAAAAATATAGAGAGTTTTTTTAAATATATTGGTGACCTAAATATCTTTGTTAAAAACATTTTTTATTGGCTATTTTATGGTAAACGCAATTTTCGCCGTCTTATAAGAGAAATGGTTTTTATTGGCATAGATAGTTTTCCTCTCGTCTCTTTAATTTCTTTCTTTGTAGGAATTATTATTGCTTTTCAGACCGCTTATCAGCTTAAAATATTCTCTTCTGAAATATATATTGCTTCTCTGGTGGCATTATCTTTAACAAGAGAGTTAGGGCCTGTTTTAGGTTCTCTTATCGTTGCTTCCAGAAGCGGAGCCTCTATCACAGCACAGCTGGGAGCGATGAAGATAAGTGAACAAATTGATGCTTTAGAAGTTATGGGTGTAGACCCTATAAATTATCTTGTAGTTCCTAAGTTTATAAGTTTAGTTATTTCTATGCCCCTTTTAGTTATCTATGCAGATTTTTTGGGAATTCTTGGTGGCTATATTGTGGGAGCAACAAAGTTTGCTATACCCTTTGGTTTCTATTTTAGAATGACCTTTGAGGCATTGGTGTATAAGGATATTGTAAGTGGTATGATTAAAAGTATATTTTTTGGGGCTATCATTGCTTTTATTGCCTGTTTTGAAGGTTTTCGACCCTTCTCTTCTTCAGATGTAGCGAAAGTAGTTACTCACGCAGTAGTGCGTTCCTTTATTTTGATTATAATTTTTGATAGTATTTTAACAGCCTTTTTCTATTTTATTTTTATATAATTAAAAAATATGATAAAAGTAGTGGAGATTTCTAAATCTTTTGGCAATAAGAAGGTGTTAGATAAAGTAAGTTTTAGTATAAATGATGGAGAAACTTTTTTAATTATTGGAAGAAGCGGAGCAGGCAAAACTGTCCTTTTAAGAAGCATCGTCGGTCTTATTAAACCTGATAGTGGAAGTATTTTTATTGATGGCAACGATATTACTAATTTAAATAAAGACAGACTTAATGACATAAGGAAAAATATTGGTATAGTTTTTCAAGGTAATGCTCTATTTGATTTTTTAAATGTAGAAGAAAATGTGGGATTTGTTCTTTATCATAATCAGAAAATACCCCGGAATAAAATAAGAGAAAAGGTTACTGAAACATTAAAATTAGTTGGTCTACAGGGCACAGAGAATTTGTTTCCTTATGAACTTAGCGGGGGTATGAAGAAGCGCATAGCAATTGCTCGGGCTATAATTTATAATCCCCGGATAATTATCTATGATGAGCCTACCACAGGTATTGACCCCATTGCTGTAGATAAAATAGTATCTTTGATTGAAGATTTACATAGTAAGTTCTCCGTGACTTCTATTATTGTTACTCACGATTTACATGTAGGTTTAAAATTAGCAGATAGATTAGCATTTTTATTAGGGGGGAAGATTATATTTGAAGGGACAAAAGATGATTTAAATGAATTGAAAGATGAACGGATAATTCAATTTATGAAAGGTAGTTCTGAAGGTCCTATAAAAGAGACGGAGGTCTAGGATGAAAAGGAAAGCCTGGGATATAAGGAGGTATTTGGTAGAGATAAAGTTAGGGATATTTTTTCTTGTTGCTCTTTTTCTATTTTTTATTGCTATTATGTCCATTAGAGAAGTGTCTTTTTTTAAAGGTACATATTTGATAAAAGTTAAATTTAATTTTGTAGAAGGATTAAAGACTGCTTCGCCGGTAAGATTTTGTGGTGTGGATATAGGGGAGGTAGGAAAGCTACAGATAAGAAAAGAAAAAAACAGACCAGTTGTATATGTTTATGCTAAGGTGGAAAAAGGGATAAATATACCAGAAGGCTCTAAATTTTTTATCAACAGTTTAAGTCTTTTTGGAGAGAAATATTTAGAAATAATTCCCCCTTCCCTTCCTTCGGGCAAATATTTAAAAGAAGGAGCAACTATAGAGGGCGTTAATTCTTTACCTCTTTTTAATGTAGTTATGGCAGTTCATGATACTGCGTTAAAATTACAAAATTTTATTGAAGATAGCAATATTAAAAACCAATTAGAGGAGTCTCTTGGCAATATTAATGATATAACCGCTGAATTTAAAAATATTATTACTGATGCACGATTAAAAGAAGGCACGTTAGGGAAGTTTCTCTATGACGATTCTTTATACATAAAAGCAGAGGAGCTTTTAGATGATTTAAAGAAACACCCGTGGAAGCTTCTTTATAAACCTAAGGAGAAGAAAACAAGAAGAAGATAAGTTATTTTTGTCTTTTTACCTAACAAGATTATTGAATATGTTTGTCTGTTCAGAATGTGGTTACCATTCAACTAAATGGTTAGGAAGATGTCCTATATGTAACCGGTGGCAGTCTTTTTATGAGGCTGAAGATACTGAAATAGAAAAAGATAACCTTATAAGAGAAGAAGCTCCCCAGCTTTTTAGTAACATAGAAGAAAAAAAAACAGTAAAATTTCCTACCAACATAAAAGAATTTGATTCCATCTTAGGAGGAGGGCTCGTTGAAGGAGAAGTTGTTCTCATAGGGGGAGAACCGGGAGTTGGTAAATCAACATTATTACTTCAGATAGGAGCGTCCCTTTCTCATACAAAAAAAGTTCTATATGTAAGTGCAGAAGAGTCTCCTCAACAGATAAATTTCCGTGCTCAACGGCTAAATAAAGATTTTAGTAAATTATATATTGTTAGCGAGGATAATGTTCTAAATATATATAAATATTTTAAAGAGTATAACTTTGAGGTAATATTAGTAGATTCAATCCAGGTAATTCACCATCCTGATGTTGAATCTGTAAGAGGAAGTATTAATCAGGTGAAGAGTTGTGCTGAATTTTTAATGCGCTTAGCAAAAACAAAAGATGTTACAGTTATTATAATAGGTCATATCACAAAGGAGGGTTCTTTAGCAGGTCCAAAGCTATTAGAGCACATTGTTGATTGTGTGTTATATTTTGAGCAAGAGATGCTTTCTTCTTACCGGATATTAAGGGCTACTAAAAATCGTTTTGGTGCTACAGGCCAGATAGCAGTTTTTGAGATGACTTCCTTGGGGTTAAAAGAGGTAAAGAATATTTCTGATGTTTTTTTACCTCATAAAGACAATCCTGTAGCAGGGAGCGCAATTTGTTGTGCTTTGGAAGGTTTTCGGCCTCTTCTTATAGAATTACAGGCATTGGTAAGTAAGTCTAACCTAACAGTAGTAAGAAGAAGAGCTGTAGGGTTTGATTTTAATCGTTTTTCTTTGTTGATAGCTACTATAGAGAAGCGTTTAAGATTAGCCCTTCATACCCAGGATATATTTTTAAATGTAGCTGGAGGAGTGAAGATTTCTGACCCTGCAGTTGATTTAGCAGCGTTGTGTGCTATAATTTCTTCTTTTAGAGAAAAAGAATTAGAAGCTAATTCTGTATTTATAGGAGAAGTTGGTTTAGCAGGAGAACTTAGACCTATAAGCCACCTTTCTTTAAGGTTGAAAGAAATAGAGCGTGCGGGGTTTAAGCAGTGTTTTGTTCCCAAAGGTAATATTAACGAAATAGATAAAGGGAGTTATTCTTTTAATATTGTAGGGTTAAGCTCAGCAGAAGAAATATTAGAAGTTATAGGAGGTTAATATGGTTAGTCTTAATTTGATTCGTCTTTTCTTTATTATTATTTGTATACTTCTTGCCTATTCTTTTGGGGGAGAAAATGCTCTTTTTGGGAACGAGGGTAATACTTTGATATATGCAATAGGGGGAGGGATTATAGGAATAAGTATTGTTTTTTTTGAGATAATAGCACGCAGAGTTTCGCTTAAAGGACTTTCCTCAGGTGTTTTTGGAATAATTTTAGGTTTAATTTTAGGAAAATTGTTTAGTTTCTTTCTAATTCTTTTTAAACTCCCTGACGAGATAACTACAGGTTTTACTGCCTTTATATATGTTATCTGTATTTATTTAGGGTTGACGCTTGGTCTAAAAGGGAAGGAGGAATTTAGTCTTATTATTCCCTATGTAAGATTTAGACGCCAGGAATTAAGGGAGGAAAATATAATTGTGGATACCAGTAGTATAATTGATGGGAGAATTTTAGATATTGTAAAAACAGGATTTATTGAGGCTAAGTTTATTGTTCCCCGTTATGTTTTAAATGAACTTCAAGCCCTTGCGGATTCTACTGATTTTCTAAAACGGCAAAAGGGTAAGAGAGGTATAGAAATTTTACATGCTTTGAAAAAAGAGCCCAGTATTGAAGTAGAAATTTATGAGGACGAGACTCATGAGAATCTTGAGGTAGATGAAAGACTGGTAAAGCTTGCTAAAATTTTAGACGGCAAGATTCTTACTACTGATTACAATCTTAACAGAATTGCTCAACTGCAGGGAGTGAAGGTTCTTAATATAAATGACCTTGCTAATGCGCTTAAAACAATTCTTCTTCCTGGGGAGCGTTTTTCTCTTAAGTTAATAAAAGAAGGAAAGGAGTACAATCAAGCTGTAGGGTATTTAGAAGATGGGACAATGGTAGTGGTAGAAAATGCTAAGTGGCTTATCGGGAAGAATGTGGATGTTGAGGTTACCTCAGTATTACAGTCTCCCAGCGGGAGGATAATTTTTACAAAACTTTGTGGATGAAGTGTGCTTTAATATTAGTTTGTGCAGGAAGAGGCCGGCGATTAAAGAAGAAAACTGATAAATCCTTTGTTAGATTAGGAAAGTTTCCTTTATTCTATTATAGTTATTCTGTTTTTAGAAATATAAAATATTTTTCTCAGATAATTATTGTTTCTCGGAAAAAATATTTTCCCTTAATTAAGCGTTATACAAAAGATAGACGTGTTTTTTTAACAACAGGGGGCTTAAGAAGACAGGATTCAGTATACAAAGGATTGCTTTTGGTAAAAGAGGATATAGATTATGTATTTATTCATGATGGGGCAAGGCCATTTATAAATAGAGCGATGATAGGAAGACTAAAAAAGAAAGTTTTTAAGTATAAAGCAGTAGTAGTGGGGTTAAGGATTAATGATGCGGTTAAGGTAGTGGAAAGAAACATAATTAAACATTCATTGGAAAGAAAAAATCTTTGGTATATTCAGACTCCTCAGGTATTTGAGAGAAAATTACTTTCTAAGGCCTATAACAAATTTAGAAAATTCTTTGTTTATGACGATAGTGAGTTTATAGTCAAACTATCTCAGCCTGTAAAAGTTATAGAAGGAGAGTTTTGGAATATAAAAGTAACATATCCTCAAGATTTGGTTTTGGCAAGAGCAATTTTAAAAATGAAGAAAGTCAGCAGTTAGAGCATAGAAAATTAGCTCTTAGCGGTGGGCCTATATTTATAAAGATAAGAAACTACAAACGATGCGCCTCAAGAAGTTATAGACCACTGACGGCTGGTTCCTTACGATACAGTGGTTTTTTATGAGAGAGGATATATGCGGATAGGATTAGGGTTTGATACTCATCGTTTTACTAAGAAGAAAAAATCTCTTCTTTTAGGAGGAGTAAATATAGACTGTGGGTTTGGTATAGAGGCAGTATCTGACGGGGATATTATTTTGCATGCTATTTGTGATGCTCTCTTGGGAGCTTCTTCTTTAGGTGATATAGGAGATTATTTTCCTCCCCAAGGTAAAAAATCACAAGGGTTAAAGAGTGCTGATATTGCTAAATTCGTATTAGAAAAAGTTAAGAAAAAATACTTGATAGTAAATATAGATATCACTGTAGTAGCGGATAAACCTCCCTTGGCTAAGTATAAGAAAAAGATGGTAGATTATCTTTACAGACTATTTGGCATCTCTGTTAATATAAAAATTAAGTCTAAAGAAAGATTGAATATTTTGGGGACAGATGAAGGGATTATATGTTTTGCAATTGCATCTTTGGAAGGGAAAAATAAATTAAACACAGAGAAAGAGTAATGTTTATATTAGTTTATTTAAGTTATGATAAAAATATATAATACTCTTACTGAGAAAAAAGAGCCATTTAATCCTCTTAATCATCCTTATGTAAATATGTATACCTGTGGAGTTACTGTATATGATGATTGTCATATTGGGCACGGTCGCTCTTTATATATTTTTGAGACCATAAGAAAGTATCTTGCTTTTAGAGGATACAAGGTTAAGTTTGTAAGAAATATTACAGATGTAGATGATAAGATTATTAATAAAGCTCGAGAATTATCCTCTAAAGATAGGATTTCTTTAGAGGAAGCTTTTCATAAAGTAAGAGCTCATTATATAAATAATTACTATGAAGATTTAAAGAAACTGGGTATTACTAAAGCAGATGTTGAGCCATTAGCTACAGATAATATTCCTCAAATAATAAGTTTTATAGAGGGGTTGGTTAAGAAAAATTTTGCTTACCAAAAATCCAATAATGTATATTTTCGTATAAGAAGATTTAAAGATTATGGCAAACTTTCAAAAAGAAATATAGATGATTTGTTTTCAGGGGTAAGAATTGAGCCTTCTCCTTTAAAAGAGGATGTTCTTGATTTTGCTCTCTGGAAAGGAAGAAAAAATGATGAACCTTTTTGGGGATCTCCTTTTGGCGATGGTCGGCCAGGATGGCATATCGAGTGTTCAGTAATGGCAAGTAGGTATTTAGGTAGTACATTAGATATTCATGGAGGAGGCGAAGACCTTATTTTTCCCCATCACGAAAATGAGATAGCTCAATCGGAAGCTCTTTTTGAAAAACCATTCTCTTTATATTGGATGCACCATGGGCTTTTAACTATTGATGGTAGAAAGATGTCTAAATCTTTAGGGAATTTTGTTACTTTAAGAGAAGCGATTAATAACTATTCTTCAGAAGTTTTGAAAATAATTTATCTTTCTGCGTCTTACCGTAGCCCCTTGGATTTTTCAAAAGAGAAGGTAAAAGAAGCAGAAAGGATTAAGGAGAGAATAGAAGTTTTTATAAAACAGTTAAACAGCCATACTCATCTTAGCGGGAATGATAGGCGAAATAATTTTTCTTATAAGGTATTTAGCGGTTTATATACAAAATTTGTAAATGCTATGGATGATGATTTTAATATGCGGGGTGGTTTTTCTGTTATATTTGATATTATCCGTGTGGTAAATGAAAATTTAAGTAAGAATAAAGAATTTTTCTTAGAAGCAAAAGCTCTTTTGTGTTTGATATTAGAGATTTTTTCTTTAGAAAGTATGATGAGTATTGATACAGCTAAATTTTCATCTGTTTTATCAGAAGGAGAGATAACAGAAAGGATAACGCGCCGGACACATTTAAGAAAGGAAGGTAAGTTTAAAGAAGCAGACACGATACGGAATGAGCTTCTTGCACAAGGTATAATATTAGAGGATTTACCTAATGGACAGACTATTTGGTATAGGAGATAAAATATATATAATAATATAAAGAGATGAAAAAGAAAGCAATATTTATCACAGTAGAAGGAATAGAAGGTAGCGGTAAAAGTAGTATAATCAATTTTTTAGAGAAGTTTTTGAAAAAAAGAGGGTTTAAAGTAAAAGTTTTTCGGGAGCCGGGTTCAACAAGAATAGGAGAAAAGATAAGAAGTATTCTTTTGGATAATAGAAATAAAGAGTTGAGTAAACACACAGAGCTTCTTCTTTATTTAGCTTGTCGTACACAGCTGGTTGAAGAAAAGCTTAAAAAAGCGTTAGCAAAATATGACTTTGTAATTTGTGATCGCTTTTTTGATTCTACACTTGTTTATCAAGGTTATGCTTTAGGGCTAAGGGATATTGCAGAAGAGGCAGTTAAACTTTTTAATCTCAGTAGGGTTCCTGATTTGACCATTCTTTTGGATACAAAAGTAAAAGAAGGCTTGAAAAGGATTAAACATAAAGACAGAATAGAAAGTAGACCAATTTCTTTTCATCAACGTCTTAAAAGAGGATATAGATTGCTGGCAAAGCAATATCCTAAGAGGATTCGTATTATTAAGGCTAATAAAAAACTCCCTCATCTTTTTAAAGAGATAGAGAAGACAATCATAAAATATTTATGAGAAAAGAAACTATTATAGACTATTTTTACCATTTAGCCAAACATAATCGTCTTTGTTCCTCTTATCTTTTTGTTGGGGATAATCTCAATTTGGCGCTGGATGTGAGTAAGCTTATTAATTGCTCTTTTAGTGATTATTTTTGTGATGCTTGTGATGATTGTTTAAGAATTAATACCCAGACTCATCCTGATCTTTTTATTATCAACTTCCCAAAGAAAATGATTAAAATAGAGTTTATCCGTCAATCTCAGAGGTTTCTTTATTGTAAAAGTTTCCAGGCAAAAATTAAGGTTTTAATTATTAATTATGCCCACCTTCTTACTCTTGAGGCAGGAAATGCCTTTTTAAAGTTGCTGGAAGAGCCTCCTCAAAATTGTTTGATTATTTTACTCTCTGAGCGCACTGATTTAATGCTACCTACAATTTTATCTCGTTGTAGAAAAATTTACTTGCCCCATATAGAAAAAAAAGTAAATATTGTTTACGATGATGTTATAGATTTCATAAGAAATAAACGTATTTATGTCTCTGATAGAGAGTCTTTATCTGCATTTATATTACAATTGATTACCCTTATGAGAGAATATATCGTATATAGACTGTTAGGAGACACAAAAAATTTAATTGATAAAGATAGCTGTAAAATATTGGAGTTTTTCCCTTATAGGATTAATGAGGCGCAAAGGATATTAGAAGAGATTTTAAAGATATATAGAGCAATTGATAATATAAATATAAATTTAGCCTGCAACCTTTTAAGTTTAAGTTTTAGTTAAAGGATTTATGAAAGTAGCAGTAGTGCGTTTGAGAGAAGCGGGTAATATTACTGTATATTTAGCCTCTGATGATTTAAATGTGGGAGATTATGTTATTGTTGAAGCAGATAGAGGTTTAGATTATGGAGAAATTTTAGAGATAAATGAAACCTCAAATGCTCTTTCTCTTAAGAAAGTTATACGGAAGGTTACAGGGGAGGATACGAGGAAGATAAAGGATAATCAAAAAATGGCAAAAGAAGCTATAAAGATATGTTTTAATAAAATAAAGGAGTATAATCTGTCAATGAAGCTTGTAGAAGCAGAATATTCTTTTGATAAAAAGAAGATTATTTTTTATTTTACTTCTGAGGAGCGTGTTGATTTTAGAGAATTGGTAAAATACTTAGCAAAAGTATTCAGAATTAGAATAGAAATGCGCCAGATTGGAGTAAGAGATGAGACAAGACTTTTTGGAGGAATTGGACCCTGCGGTAGAAGTTTATGTTGCGCGACGTTTTTGAAGAATTTTGAGCCTGTAAGTATTAAGATGGCGAAACAGCAGAGACTTCCTCTTAATCCTTCCAAGATATCAGGAATATGTGGTAGGCTTATGTGTTGTCTTTTCTATGAGTATAAGCATTACCGCGAACTTGCAAAAGGTCTCCCTAAAGAGGGGGATAAAATTACTACTTCTTCTGGTAAAGGCACTGTTATTTCTGTGAATATATTGAGACGAACCGTGTATGTAGAGTTAGAAGATAAACGGATAGAAAAAATAGTTTTTGATAAGAATGAATAAATTTTATATTACTACGCCTTTGTATTATGTGAATGCTTCTCCTCATATAGGACATGCTTATACCAATGTCATTTGTGATTGCCTTGCCCGCTTTGCCAGATTAAATAATACCGATGTTTTTTTTCTTACAGGCACTGATGAGCATGGAGAGAAAATTAAGAAGGCAGCAGAAAGAGAAGGTGTTGCTATAGGAAAATTTGTAGATAGTAAGGTAGAGATATTTAAAGATTTATGGCGCAAATTGAATGTTTCTTATGATTACTTTATCCGCACTACAGATAGCTATCACAAAGATGTGGTAAGAAGGGTGATAAATATTCTTTACGAGAAGGGAGATGTGTATAAAGCAGAATATAAAGGGTTTTACTGCGTTCCTTGTGAATCTTTCTGGACAGAAGCACAGATTAAAGAAAGCAACGGTTGTCCCAGTTGTAAAAGAGAAGTTGAAGAGATCGTTGAAAATAACTACTTTTTTAAACTTTCTAAATATGAAAAGTGGCTTAAGAATCACTTAAAAGACAATCCTGATTTTATAAAACCTACGGTAAGATACAACGAGGTAATGTCATTTTTAGAAGGCAATCATTTAGAGGACTTATGTATTTCTCGTCCTAAAAAGAGGGTCTCCTGGGGCATAGATTTTCCTTTGGATGATAATTTTGTTGTATATGTGTGGTTTGATGCTCTTTTAAATTATATTAGTGCTGTAGGTTTTGGTTATGATGAGATCAGGTTTAGAAAATGGTGGCCTGCAGAGATTCAGTTTATTGGCAAAGATATCCTAAGACACCATGCCATATTCTGGCCTATAATGCTTTATGCTTTAGGGATAAAACCCCCTCAGATAATATTTGCTCATGGCTGGTGGAAAGTGGGAGAAGATAAAATTTCTAAGTCCAGAGGGAATATTGTTAATCCTCTTCAACTCATTGAGAAGATTGGTGTGGACGGTTTACGCTATTTTCTCTTAAGAGAAGTGCCCGTGGGGATGGATGGTAACTTTTCGTGGGAGGCAATTATTCACCGCTTAAATAGCGACCTGGCGAATGATTTAGGTAATTTAGTTTACCGCACTCTTAATATGGCAGAGAAGTATTTTGAAGGCAATATTCAACCGTACAATAGAGATATACCCTCTTTTTTAAAAGAAGCATTGGAGTGTCTGTATGAAAAATATATTCCTTTTATGAGAGATGTTAGTTTTTCTTCTGTTTTGGATATTGTGTGGCAGTTTGTCAATACTATGAATAAATTTATTGAATATACAAAACCTTGGCTTTTATGGAAAGAGAAAAAAGAGGATGAGTTGAGAGGTTTTTTATTTTCCCTTTTGGAAGGGATAAGAATAACCGCTATTTATATTTATCCTTTTATGCCAGATACTAGCAAAAAGATTTTTGACCAGCTAGGTGTAAACGATTGTGTGTCTTTAAAAGATACAGTGTGGCAGAGCAAAGGATTTACGATAAGAAAAGAAACTCCTCTTTTCCCCAGAATAGATGCTGATTGATGCCCATTGCCATATAAATTCTCTATCTGGTGAAACACAAAAGAATATATTAAATAATTCTTCTGGCTACATCTTCATTGATATAAGCGTTGATTTAAATAGCTCTTTAGAGTCCATAAGTCTTTCTTGTAGCTATGATTTTGTATATACTTCCTTAGGGTTTCATCCTTTAGGTGGTAGACAATTCTCTTCAGATACAATAAATAAATATAGAGATTTTCTTTTAGACAATAAGAAAATAGTAGCTATAGGAGAAGTTGGTTTAGACTACAAAGCTGCATTGTCTTACCAACAGCAGAGAAGTATCTTAGAAAAGTTTATAAGTCTTTCTAAAGAGTTTGATTTGCCTCTTATGCTTCATAATCGCTGGCATAATGATGAGATTTTTTCTATACTTGATAAATATTTTACTGATTATTCAAAAGTTATTTTTCATTGTTTCTCCCAGGACATAAATTTTTTAAAACATATCATAGAAAAAAAAGGAAACGTATCTTTTTCTCTTAATATTTTAAGGAGAAAAAATAAACTCGATGAGGCACTTAAGTATATTCCCCTTGATAATCTGCTTTTAGAAACAGATTCTCCCTATATGAAGATATACGGCGAATATTCTATTCCCTTTGATATAATAAAAGTTTATAATTACACTGCTCACATAAGAAATATCTCATTGGATGAACTAAAAAACACAGTTTATTCTAATGCTAAAAGAATTTTTAGTTTTTAAAGAATAAAGTGCAGGAAAAAAGAGTTATCTTATTGAGGGTTAAGGAATACAGTCTAAGTTTATTAAAACAGGAGATAAAAAAAGCCTTAGATAATTTCTTTTCTTTGGATAAAATGATTAAAGGGAACAAAGTTCTCCTTAAACCCAATCTTCTTACGTCTGTAAATCCTAATTACGCAATTACAACTCATCCTGTATTTGTGGAAGCGGTAGGTTGCGTATTTAAAGAAAAAGGATTAGATGTTTATATAGCAGATAATCCTTCTGTTTTTAATACTGAGACTAGTGTAGAAAAAGTATATAGGGAGACACAGATTGAAGATTTAGCATATCGTAATAATTTTAAATTGCTTTATCCTTCTTCAACTTATATTTTAGAAGGGATTCCTTTTTCAAAATGGTCTCGCGACTTTACGATAATAAACTTACCCAAGTTTAAGACTCATAATATAACCATTATTACCTGTGCTGTAAAAAATCTTTATGGCTGTATAAGTGGAGCTTACAAAAATATTCTTCACAAATTATACCCCAAAACTAAAGATTTTATAGGGTTATTGCTGGAATTATATAAGTTGATTAAGCCAACTCTTAGTATTGTTGATGGTATTGTTTCTTTGGAAGGTGAGGGGCCAGCAACAGGAGGTGTCCCACGACATACAGAGTTTGTGGCTATAGGAGACGATGCTCTTTGCGTGGACTATGCTGTATCAAGAATCATCGGTTTATCTAAAGATAAGAATCCTCTTATAAGGCTTGCTGAAGCTAAAGGGTACTTTAATAGTAACAGCGTTAAAATAGTATCAGAGAGTGATTTTACAGTTAAAGATTTTAAGCTTCCTTCTCAATTTTTTGTTAATAATCTTCCTATTTTTGTTATAAAAATGTTAAGTCCTTTTATAAAGATATACCCAAAAGTAAATAGAGATTTATGCAGAGGATGCAATGATTGTATTAAGAGCTGCCCTCTTTCAGCAATAGTAATTAAAAAACAAAAGGCCTGGATAGATTATTCAAAATGTATTCGCTGTATGTGTTGTTTTGAAGTATGCCGTTTTAAGGCAATTGGTATTGAGAAAAGTTTTCTACTTAAAATTAAAGATTTTTTATGAGCAAAGCAATTATTTTTAGAGAGGGACATCTTTACTATCTTGACCAGACACGCCTTCCTTATAAAGAAGTTTATAGAGAATGCAGAGGATTAAAAGATGCTTACGAAGCAATTAAAAAACTTAAAGTAAGAGGCGCCCCTTTAATTGGAGTATTTTGCGCTTACAGTGTATATATTTCTTTAGCCAAATTTAAAGGTAAAAGGAGAGATTTCTTATCTTATTTAGATAAGGTGGTTACATATTTAAAGAGTTGTCGTCCTACTGCGGTTAATCTTTCCTGGGCTTTGTCAAGGATAATTAAAGCAGTATATAATAGTACAGCAGAAGATATTAAAGAACTTAAAAGAATTATTTTAAAGGAAGCAGAGGCTATCTATGCTGAAGATGTTATCCTTTGTGAAAGGATAGCAAGATTTGGAGTTAGTCTTATAAAAAAAGGAGATGCTATTCTTACCCACTGTAATACAGGCTTTCTTGCAACATCACATTACGGTACTGCTTTAGGGATTATTTATGCAGCAAAACAGCGTTACCGTAAGATAAAAGTTTATGTAGATGAGACAAGGCCCCTTTTACAAGGAGCACGTTTAACTTGCTGGGAACTTAAGAAAAAGAAAATTGATGCCATCCTTATCTGTGATGATATGGCAGCGTATCTTTGTCAAAAGAAAATGGTTGATAAGATCTTTGTAGGAGCGGACCGTATTGCAAAAAATGGTGATGTAGCAAATAAAATAGGGACCTACAATTTAGCAATCTTGGCCCATTATCATAGAATCCCTTTTTATGTAGTTGCTCCTTTAACTAGTTTCGATCTTAGTATAGAGACAGGTAAATATATACCTATTGAACAGCGAGATCCTAATGAAGTAAGGAAAATTTTAGGGAAGTTTAGAATTGTTCCCAAAAATTTTAAGGTTTATAACCCTGCTTTTGATATTACCCCTCATAAACTTATCACTGCAATAGTTACTGATAAGGGGATAATCTATCCTCCTTTTAAGCAAAACATAAGAAGATTAAGCCAAAACCTAAGGTGACTCTTCATATGTTTTAAATATCATTAATTCGCTTTACTTATAAAAAAGAATTTAATCTTCTCCTTTGAATAATGCTTTATTTAAGCTATAATATCAGCGTATATCTGGTTTCAGGAAAGATAAGATGATAGGTTTTAGTGAGTTAGATTGGGTTAGATTTTTAAAGAAAAAAGCTAAGAAAAACAAAAGTATCCTCGCGGGTATTGGTGAGGACTGTGCGGTTATAAAAGAAAAAAATAAATATTATCTTATAAGCAGTGATTTATTCATTGAGGATGTGCATTTTAGGTTAAAAGAAATCTCTTTTCTTAATATAGGAAAACGTGCTACTGCCCGTGCTATTTCTGATATTACTGCATGTGGTGGTGAACCGAAGTTTATTATTGTGTCAGCAGGGATTCCTTCATATATTACCCCCGATAGTATAAAGAAAATAATAAATGGTATAGAGAATATTGCCTCTTTATGCGGTGCTTTAGTAATAGGTGGAGATACCTCAAAGGCAAAAAAACTCTTTCTTGATATCTGGGTGATGGGGCAGACAAAAAAGCCTATTTTAAGAAGTACAGCAAGAATAGGAGATTATATTTTTGTTACTGCTAAATTGGGGAAGCTGGCTTTTAATAAACCATTTATACCTCCGCTTAAAGAAGTCCGTTATTTAGTAAAAAATTTTAAGGTTAATGCTATGATTGATATCTCAGATGGATTTATTATTGACCTTTACAGGATTTTAAAAGAAAGTAGAAAAGGTGCTATTTTGTATAAAGATAGAGTACCTGTTACTTGTAATATAAAAGATATGTATCGAGGGGAAGACTACGGACTTATTTTTACTGTAGATAGAAATGAGAAAAAAATAGAGTTGCTGAAGAAAAAGTTTTATTTTGTAGGAGTTGTTAAAAGTATTAAAGAAGGGTACTATTTTAAAGATAAGAAAAAGAAAGAAAAAATAAATATCAGAGGATACATGCATTTCTGATAAATTAAAGTAAATAATGAAATTTATAACTACCTCTGATAGAGAGACAAAACTTTTAGGCCAGAAATTAAGAAAAATTCTTTGTGTTGGTGATGTTGTAATATTTGAGGGAGGGTTAGGGGTAGGGAAAACTACCTTTATAAAAGGAGTGTTAAGAGGATTTGGGTTTAGAGAAAAGGATATTATAAGTCCTACCTTTACTATTATAAAAGAGTACAGCAAATCTGACTTAAAGGTGTATCATATTGACCTTTACCGTATAGAGAGAAAGAAAGAGCTTATAAATTTAGATTACCAGCAGTTTTTTTACAATCCCCCAGGAGTAACTTTAATTGAATGGGGGGAAAGAATAGAAGATATTCTGCCTGAGTATATAAAAGTAAGAATAGGATTTATAGAATTCAAAAAGCGTAAAATTATTATTACTCTAAAAGGATATCCTAAGGCTAAACTAACAGAGTTAAGTTGTTATAGCTAAAGTTTATAATTGAGATGAACTTATTGGGTATTGATACATCAACCGAGTTTATATCTTTTGCCATAATGATAAATAGTGAGGTGATTTTTGAATTTAATCGTCGTAAAAAATATGGAGCCTCCGAGGTAATAGTCCATCTTAAAAATGCGATAGAGAGGCTCTCTATTTCTTTAAAAGATTTTAATGCTTTTTGCATAGGGAAAGGGCCTGGTTCATTTACAGGATTGCGCATATCATTTAGTATTATAAAAGCTTTTAGTTTATCGTTGAATAAACCTGTAGTTAGTATAGGAAGTTTCTTTTCTTGTGTGAATCAGCTGAAAAGTAAACACAAAAAAGTTGCTATGTTCTCTGATGCAAGAAGAAATCTTATTTACGGGGCACCTTTTATAATAAAAAATGGTAAAATTATGAGAGAGAGAAAAGAAAACTTATATTCTTTAGAGGAATTTATAAGGAGGTATTCTTCGTATACGTTTGTTACCTACGACGCTTTCTTAAGAGAAAAGGCTTTAAGTATTAAGAAAGATTTAAATTTTTATCCTAAAGATATATGGCCACGCGCAAGATTTCTTTTGATGCTTTCAAGAGAATACGTTTTGAATAAAAAATTTACTTCTTTGGATAAATTGGAACCGTTGTATATTTATCCTAAGGACTGTCAGGTAAGGAAAATATATAGAGGGTAGTATTATTAAAGGGATTAACCAATAGAAAATTATCTCATAGTTCATAGCTTATATCAAAGTAGAAATTTAAAAACTAAAAAATTTAGACTATTAAATAAAGTGGCATTATAGACTTACATTCTTTTTTCGTTAATTACGGTAAGCTTGAGTGAGGATATTATGTATAGACCGTTGTGGATAGAAATAGATTTAGGAGCATTAAGGTATAATTTCCAAAAGATTAAAAAAATAGTAGGTAGAAAAGTAAAAGTAATGGCAACATTAAAACAGGAAGCCTACGGACACGGCCTTATTCCTTTAGCAAAAGAATTGTCATTTTTAGGAGTAGATTTTTTTGGATTAGGAAGCTTAGAAGAAGCAATCGCCTTAAGAAGAGAAGGTCTAGAAGGTCCTATTCTTATATTAAGCGCAGTAGATAAAAAATTTGCGGGAGAGCTTATAAAATATAAAGTTACTCCTACTGTAGTCGATTTATCATTTGCCGAGAAATTAAATAGAGAAGCAAAAAAAAGAAATAAGATGCTTAGCATCCATGTAAAGATTGATACAGGGATGGGTAGATTAGGAATATGGTATAAAGAAAGTATGTATTTTATTAAGAAATTAAGCCATTTTAAAAACTTAAAACAGGAAGGTCTGTATACTCATTTTCCTTCCGCTGATACTGACTACAAATTTACTGAAAGACAGATAAGAATATTTAACGAGGTGGTTGGCGCTTTAGAAAAGGAAGGAATTAAATTTGAGTATCTTCATTGTGCTAATAGTATTGGATTAATGAGATATAAAGAAGCTCATTTTAACTTAGTAAGACCTGGCTTGATATTATATGGCATAAAACCTTCTTCTTTAGATATAAGAGTCAAGCCTTTACTTTCTTTAAAGTCAAAAGTAATTTTTGTAAAGAAAGTAGATAAAGGACGGAGTATAAGTTATGGAAGGACTTTTATTGCTTCTCGTCCTTGTTTTGTAGCTACTGTAGCATGTGGTTATGCTGATGGCTATCCTTGGAAGCTTTCTAATCGCAGTAAAGTGATTATTAAAGATAGAGTGTTTAATGTAGTAGGCAGAGTATGTATGGACCACATTATGGTAAATCTAAAAAATTTCCCTATAAAAACAGGGGAGGAAGTAATTCTTATTGGTAACTCACCCCGGCATAAGATAACAGTAGAGGATTTGGCAGATTATTGCGATACCATCCCTTATGAGATTGTTTCTCGCCTTTCTCTTAAAATCCCTCGTATTTATAAGAATTCAATTCATCCTAAACACTAACAGTCAACAGCTTTTTCTATCCGCTAACCGCTAAAAATAAACTAATCCCTATCCGCTAAACTCTCCGCTATCTTATCAAAATAATTCCACTTATGCCCATGGCAAGAAAGAATAAAGGAGCAACCCAACTACTTAGATAGGGAATAAGAATATCTTTTCTCCCCAAAGAGATACTGATGGAGAAAATTAAGTAATAGAGAAATCCAAACATAAATCCGCCTGCAAGAGCGGATAAAGCTACCTTTCTTTTTCTTATTTCAAAGGCAAAAGGCAGTACTCCTATAGTTAAGAAAAGGTGAGCGAAAGGTTCAGCAATTTTCTTGTGGTAATTTATTATAAGATTATTTATAAGGTTAGAAGAGGGTTCTTTTTTGAGCATTTTTATCTCTTTCTTTATTTTTTTTAAAGGTATATACTCGCTTAGAGAGTTCTTTTTCAGAAGTATTTCTTTGGGTTTAATAGTCAGTGTAATTATCCGTTTATGTTCTAAGATAGGTTGTCCAATCATTTCTCCATATTTATTTAATTTATAACTTATAACTTCATATGCCTCCCACTGATGTTTTTTATATGTAACTGTTTGACACATAATTTTTTCTTCTATGTTTCCTTCTGTATTTCCTTTTAGTATCGTTACACCTTTAAGTATGTTTTTCTGGGGAATAAATTCTGAAGCAAAAAAAAGTTGACTGTCACTGCGGAATACAAGATTTCTTTCTATTCTCTGTTTGCCACTTTTGGTTTTCACAAATTCTATAATTGTATCGTCAGCTTTTTTTTGCGAATAAATAAGGACATTTTCCTGTAAAAAAAGCGAGAAAAAAGAGAGGAATAGAGCAAAGAACAATATAGGTAAAGCAAGCCTCTCAATGCTTATACCCGATGAGCGCATGCTTATTATTTCATTGTTGCGGTTAAGTTCTCCCACAGAATATAAAATACTTATTGGCATAGCAAAAGAACTTGTGCGGAGGAAAAACAGAGGTAAAGAATAGATATAATATTGAAGAATAATATACAATGATACTTTTGCCTCCAAAAAATCTTTTAAATGAGAGAAGAGGTCAATAATAAAATGGAGGCCAATAAAACTAAACACAACAAATAAATAGGATAAGACAATTTTTTTTATTATATACCTATCTAATATATGCATTTTCTAATTATTAATAGACCTCCAATAGTAACTATAATAAGATTAGGGAGCCACATTCCTAATAACGGTGGTAGATAATTATAATCAACAAGGGTTTCTCCGAGAAGAATAAGGAGATAATAAACTCCTGCTATTAGTACTGCTATGCCAAAGTTTACTGACTTCTCGCGGTGTTTTACTATCAAGGATATTCCAAAGCCTAAAATTACAAAAGTAATCGGTGAGAATGATAAACTGAGTCTTTTATATAATTCAGCAAGTAATTCCGTAGGACTTATATTTAATTTCCTTAAGTATTTTATATTTTCCTTAAGTTCTTTTAGGTTCATATCAGAAGCCTTCTTTTCAACATTTTTATTTTTTTTCTCCTGGATGGGAAGATCTATAAAAAATATTTTAAAGTTTAAGCGGTAGAGTGTTTTTTTCCCTCCCGGATTCATTTCATCTCTGAAGCCTTTTTCTAAACGCATGGTTAACTTATTGTTATCTACAACAAACTCTCCTCTCCGGGCATAAGTAAGACGGTTTAATCCCTTTTCAGTTGTCTCGTATATATAGATATTTTTCAATTTATTATCTGCGATATCGTCTACATAGAGAATAGTATTCTTAAAATTCTCTAAGTATACTCCTGGTTCAATAATAGCAACTATATTTTTGGCATAAAGGTTTTTTAGGGTACTTCGGTAACTATAATGGAAATAGGGAATAACTTTATCATGGAGAATGAAAAGAAATAAACTGAATATAATAGCGACAATAATAAAAATTGCAAGGATTTTTAAAAGAGAAATACCAGCAATATTTATTGCTATTAATTCGTTATTGGCAATAATCCTGCCCATTGTAAGTAGAATTCCCATAAGGATAGCAAGAGGAAGAGTAAAGCCTAAGATATAAGGAATAAATAGAGAGAATATTCTAAGAGCATCGGTAATATTTATTCCCTTTCTGATGATCATATCAGATATTTTTTTTAAGTTACCTAAGACCATTACTAAAGTAAGACTCATAAGAGAAAAAATAAAAGAGGAGAGGAAATCTTTTAATATATACATTCTTAGTATTCTCATGGGACTTTCACCAAAGTTAATGCTACAACACTATTTGCTCCCTTTTTCTTTAATGCTTTTGCACATTCAGATAGAGTAGCGCCCGTGGTGATTACATCATCAACAATAATTATATTTTTATCTGTTAAATCTTTCTTTATAAAAAAATTATTTTCTACATTTTTAAGCCTTAAATCTTTTTTTAAAGTAGTTTGTGATGGTTTATTCTTCTTGGAAAAGATTATATCATTTTTAAAAGGAATTTTTAAGAATTCACTTATTTTTTTCGCCAGTATAGCGCTCTGATTATATTCCCTTTCTCGTATCCTTAGAGGATGAGAAGGTACACTTGTAATAAAGTCATACTCTTTAAAAGAAAAGTTCATTTTTGATAGATAATCCATCATAAGCAAAGACATAAATTCCATAATGTAATCGTAGTATTTATATTTTACGAGGTGGATAAGGGTTACTAATGGTTCTTTGTATAAAAAACAGCTTATTACTCTATCATAATAAATTTTTCTTTTAAGGCAATCTTTACATATATCAGCATTTTCTTTTCTTATTTCTTTTGCGCATAGCCTACAGAAAGGAGGCATAAGAACTTCTATTTTATTCTTGCATTCTTCACAGATAATCTCTTTCGCTTGTTTTTTCCTGCATACAAAGCAGTAGGCAGGGAAAATAATATTGACAAATGCCTTCAAATAATCTTTATACATAATGGGAATATTCTAACACTAATGGCAATTGATTGTAAATACAAATATTTATGGAAAGCCTGTTATAAAGAAAGCCAATGTTGTTACAGGCGTTACCGTTCTAACCTACGCGGTTAGAAAAAAGTTCTGGAATTAGAATATGCATACTTATTTTGCAAAAAAGGTGATATTTTTATGTTGCAATAACAGAGAGTAAATTTTAGGTTGAAGAAAGAATAAGTTTGTGATAAGATTCAATTTCTAAATTTTTAAGGGAGGCGCTATGGAGAAGATAATTAGTGAGTTAAGAAAAAGAGCGAAACAAGATCCTAAGAAAATTATTTTTCCTGAGGTTTCTGATGAGCGAATTGTTAAAGCAGTAGAATATATAAAGAGAGAAAATATAGCTTCTCCTCTACTTTTAACTCATGATAATCTTGAACCAGAGAAACAGGAGGAATTTGCTAATATTTTTTATGAACGAAAACAGGTAAAAGGAGTAACATTTGAGGAAGCAAGGGAGATTATGGAGAATCCCCTTTATTATGCTGCGATGATGGTACGTTTGGGATATGCGGATGGTTTTGTTGCTGGTGCTATCTCTACAACATCAAATGTTATAAGAGCGGCAATAAATTGTTTAAATATTGATAGAAGTTATGGGATTGTTTCCAGTTGTTTTGTTATGGCTATACCTGATTGTAGTTATGGAGAGAGTGGTCTTTTTGTTTATGCTGATTGTGGAGTAATTCCTTATCCTACCAGCGAACAGTTAGCTTTAATTGCCCTTTCTGCAGCTAGGTTTGCCCGTGATGTCCTAAATATTACTCCTCGTGTAGCTTTGTTAAGTTTTTCTACCAAAGGTAGTGCCGAGGGAAGATGGATAGATAAAGTTAAAGATGCTGTAGAAATTGCCAAGTCTAAAGATGATAGTTTTTTGATTGATGGTGAACTTCAGGCGGATTCAGCAATAGTTTCTGAAGTGGCAAAAAGAAAAGTTGCAGATAGTGAAGTGGCAGGTAGAGCCAATGTTTTAATTTTCCCTAATCTTGACGCAGGAAATATTTGCTATAAGCTTACAGAACGATTAGCAAAAGCAAGAGCAATAGGGCCTATAATTTTAGGTACTGCCCAACCTTGTAGTGACCTCTCTCGTGGGTGTAGTATAGATGATATTGTAGATTGTACTGCAGTTACGGTTATTAGAGCGCAGAAAACAAGCTTTATCAATGAAGAGATTTAATAGAATACAGAAAACAACCATAAAGACTTCTCTTAATGCTCATATTCTTACCATAAATTGTGGGAGTTCTTCTATTAAATATAAATTATATCTTTTCCCTCACGGTAAACTTTTAGCAGGGGGAGTTATAGAAAAGATTGGGGAAAAGGATTCAGGTGTTTCCACTCATACTGAGGGAATGAAGGTAGTTTTTTCCCAATTGATAGATAATAAGGTTATTGAGCATCTCAGTGAAATAAAAGCCATTGGTCATAGAGTCGTTCATGGCGGTGAGACTTTTCACGAGCCTCATGTTATTGATAAAAAGGTAATAAGAAAAATCAAAGAATGTATAAAAATAGCTCCTTTGCATAATCCTGCTAATCTGGAGGGTATTAAGGCAACACTTAATACTTTACCTAATGTTTTACAAGTAGCTGTATTTGATACTGCTTTCCATCAAACTATTCCTGATTATGCCCATAGGTATGCCCTTCCTTTAAAATACTACAAAAAATATAAGATAAGAAAATATGGTTTTCACGGAACCTCTCATCAATATGTAGCAAAACAAGCTGCTCGTATTCTTAAGAAGCCATTAAGTAAAGTGAAACTTATAACCTGCCATTTAGGCAACGGTTGTAGTATAACAGCAATCGATAAAGGAAAGTCTATTGATACGTCAATGGGATTTACCCCCTTAGAAGGTCTTATGATGGGAACACGTTGTGGAGATATTGATGTAGCAGCAGTCTTATATTTAATGGAAAAAGAGAAGTTATCTCTTAAAAAGGTAGATGAACTTCTGAATAAAAAAAGTGGATTATTAGGTGTTTCCCAAATAAGTAATGACATAAGGGAAATAAAAAAAGCTGCAGAAAGAGGTAATAAACTTGCTCAGCTTGCCCTTGAGATGTTTATGTATCGAATTAAAAAGTATATCGGTGCCTATTATATGGTTTTAGGAGGAGCAGACGCTGTCTGTTTTACTGCAGGTATAGGAGAGAATAACCCTGATTTAATAAACTCACTTAAGAGAAGTATCCAGAAGGTGGTATCTTCTAAAACAAAAGTTATAGTTATTCCCACAGATGAAGGTTTTATGATTGCTTCTTTGACCTTTGATATATTGAAGAAGAGAGTAAAAGGATAGGTGGTAATATGTTAAGAAGTATGTTAAAGTCAAAAATATATTATGCTACTGTTACTGAGACACAGCTTTATTATAAAGGAAGCATTACTCTTGATGAAGACATTATGGAAGCAGCGGATCTTCTTGAAGGAGAAAAAGTTGAGGTTCTTAACCTTAATAATGGAGCAAGAATTGAGACTTACGTTATAAAAGGAGAAAGAAGTAGTGGGGTAGTATGCCTAAATGGGCCTGCAGCACGCACGGGGTTTAAAGGCGATAAACTTATTATTCTTTCTTATGGGATGTTTCTTCCCGAGGAATTGGAGGATTTCAAGATAAAATTTGTAGAGCTAAATGAAAGAAATAAAATTAAGAATACATTTTTGGGGTGAGGATATTCTACGTAAAAAGTGTAGAGAAGTAAAGGAAGTTAACGATAATATCCGCAAGATTCTTAACGAGATGCATTCTTTAATGATACTTTCTGAAGGGATAGGATTAGCTGCGAATCAAGCAGGGGTTGATTTACGTCTTGTAGTTATTCAGATTCAGAAAGATATTTTTAAGTTGGTTAACCCCCGGATAATAAAAAAAGAAGGGAGAGTCCAATTTGAGGAGGGATGTTTAAGCTTTCCGGGGATTATATTGAGGATAAGGCGGGCAGAAAAAGTTTGGGTTTCAGCATTAGATGAAAGAGGTAACCCTTTTGATATTGAAGCAGAAGGAATTTTGTCTGTTGCTCTCCAACATGAAATTGACCACATCAATGGGATAGTTTTTATTGAACGTATTCCTTTCTTAGAACGGTTAAAGTTAAGAGGTAAACTAAGAGAGATAAAAAAGAGGGTTAAGAATGGAGTGCAATAATAAGAGTAAAAATACGCAGTTGTGTCCCTGTACTTATCCCGGATGTTCCCGCAAAGGCATATGTTGCGAATGCCTGCGGTATCATTTATCACATAATGAGCTTCCCGGATGTCTTTTCCCTCCTGAGGCAGAAAAGACATATAATCGTTCTATAGAGTATTTTATCTCTTTAAAGAGAAAGTAATTTTTAAGGTTAAACTATGAAAGAAGAATTAATAATTATTGGAGGAGGGATTGCAGGAGTTTCCTGTGCTTTATATGCTAAGCGGGCAGGGCTACAACCCGTTATTTTTGAAAAATCCGCTTTAGGAGGACAGCTTAATTACATTAACTATGTAGATAACTATCCAGGAGTAAAGTTGGGAACTAGAGGAGGGGAATTTTTAAATATTTTAGGCTCATCCTTAAAAGAATTAGATATTAAAGTCATAGAGGAAGAAGTGACGAAGGTTACTCAAAAAGAAGAGAGAATTAATGTTTATGTTAATAAAGGAGAGTATGAGGCGTTTTCTTTGGTGATTGCTACAGGAGCTTCTTTTAGAAGGTTAGAAGTTGAAGGAGAAGAAGAATTCATAGGGAGAGGAGTTTCTTGGTGTGCAGTTTGCGATGGTTATTTTTTCAAAGGGAAAGAAGTTGTTGTTGTAGGCGGAGGAAATATAGCGGTAGAAGATGCTCTTTATCTTTCTTCTATATGTAAAAAGATTTATTTAATTCACCGTCGTGATAAGTTACGAGCTCTGGATTACTTGCAGAAAGAAGTGTTTAAAAAAGAAAATATCAAGATTTTATGGAATAGTACTGTAAAAAAAATCAGAGGGAAGGATTTTGTTGAAGAAGTAGTAATAGAGAATAATAAAGAGAATAAGATTGACACCCTTAAGGTTAATGCTGTTTTTATTGCTATAGGCATAACACCTAATACCCAGATATATAGGGGGCTTATTGATATGAATGAGGAAGGGTTTATTATTACCGATGAAAATATGGCAACATCCTCTCCTTATATTTATGCCTGTGGTGATTGTCGGCGCCGTCCTTTAAGACAACTTATTACTGCTGCAGGCGAAGGGGCAATTGCTGCTTTAAGCGTGTATCGTCAGCTTAAAGGTAGTTATGTAAGTTATTGAATTGAAAAAAATAGCATTTTTTACTCTCCGGGTTTGTATTGGATTAGGAATTATCTTTTTTCTCTTCAAATTCATTTCTTATCAACGGATTATAGCGCTTTATAGAGAGGCCAATAAATTTTATATTATATTTTCTTTTTTTCTTTTTGTTATGGTAAATGCTTTAGGAGCATTGAGATGGCGTTTTATTCTTTCTTCTATAAGTGTAGATATTGGTATCAGGGAGATATTGTATACGTATTTTTCTAGTCTTTTTTTTAATATTCTGTCTCCTTCTTTATTAGGAGGAGATATTTTTAGAAGTCTGGCTTTAAGTTACCGCCATAAAAAATCATTTAAAATTATTTCCAGTGTAGTTATGGATAGGTTTAGTGGGGGTTTTAGTTTGGGAATAATAGCATTATTTGCTTATATAATAGCAAGTAGAAGGATAAAGGAGTATAATATCATTATATCAATAGCATTCTTTTTACTTTTAAACTTAGGATTAGTGCTTATTGTATTTAATAAATATTTTTTCCACCGTATAAATAGATATGTCAAGGGAGGAATTATTAAGAATAGACTGGTGCGTTTTTATAATGACCTTTATTTCTTTAGACAAAATCCTTCTATATTTTTTAAAAGCTTAATTTATTCCTGTGTTATACAGGGAAGTATATGTTTTATTTTCTTTGTTCTTTCAAAAGCATTTTTTTTAAAGGTAGAAGCTGTATATTTTTTTATTCTCATACCAATAGTGCAATTTATTGCTACCCTTCCTATTACTATTGCTGGTATGGGGACAAGAGATGCTGCGACAGTTTATTTTTTCTCCCGTATTGCTATAGATAAATCTATAGCCTTGAGTTTATCTTTTTCTTTTTTGTTTATTAACATTCTTACCAGCATCTTGGGAGGATTAGTATATGTTGTGGTATATCATAGATGGCTGGAACGTAATACATAAGGTTTCTTTCTTAAAAAAGAGCCCTTCCCCAAGAGAAGAATTTATTTCTTTTATAAAAAGATATCGCCTCACAGGCAGTAGAAATAATCGTGTGACCATTGTTTTTGATGGAAATGTCGATGTTTTATTGAAGAATAGAGAACAGGAATTTGAGATAATTTTTAGTGGCGTAAAGAGCGCGGATGAATTAATTTGCAGGAAGATTGATGTTTGTAGGAATAAGCGTCAGATAGTAGTTGTAAGTGATGATTATGAGATTGTAAGCTATGTGAGAAAACAGGGGGCAGGTGTCTTATCGACTACCGACTTTCTTGGTAGAAAGGCAAGAAAAAAGAGATTTCCTCATGTTAAGAATAAAAAAGACATTGACAAGAATATTGACTACACTATAAAAAAAGAAATAAATGACCAGTTAAGGAAACTGTGGCTTAAAGAGTAAAAGAGGGTAATATAGATTAAGGAGTCAAGTGGTTGCCTTTAAGTTGTAGAGTGTTGGGTGTTGGCCATTGATTAAATGTTTATGTTTAGTCATGAAAGGAAAAGTATTGATAAGTGCCTGTTTATTGGGAAGAAATTGCCGTTACGATGGGAGTAATTGTTATGATAAAACTTTGGTCAAATTACTGAGAAGTTTTAGGCCTATTGGTGTTTGTCCAGAGGAGTTAGCAGGCTTTAAGAAAAAAAGAGGCCCTTTTGAGTTAAAAGGAAAGGCTTCGGACATCTTTCTTAGGAAAAATAGAGTAGTAGATATAAAAGGTAAAGATGTGACAGGAATGTTTATCCAAGGAGCAAAACTGTCTTTTAAAATAGCAAAGGAAAACAACATAAGGTTAGCAATTCTTAAGTCAAAAAGCCCCTCCTGTTCCCCTGATTTTATTTATAATGGTAGTTTTAGTAAAATATTAAAAGAAGGATTAGGATTGTTTGCCTATCTTCTTAAAAATGATAATGTAGTTATAGTAAGCAATGAAGAATTTGTTAAGCGCCCAGAATATTTTATCTCAAAATGCAGAGGTCGAAGCTGATTGTTTATCTTCCTATATTTATCCTGCAAAGGCCAAAAAGATAAATTATATTTTTAAAATTCTTCTTACCAATTGTTGTTATTACAATTGTGGCTATTGTTTCAATAATGTAAAAAGTAATTGCCCCCGTTTTATTTTAAAGCCCTTACAATTAGCTAAACTCTTTATGAATTTATATAAGAAAAATAAAGTAGAAGGTATTTTTCTTTCCAGTGGTATATATAAAAAGGAAGACTATTCTCAGGAGAAAATATTAGAAACAGTTATTTTATTGAGAAAAAAATTAGGCTATAAAGGGTATATTCATGCTAAAATCCTTCCTAATGCAAGCCTGTATTTAATCAAAGAGTTATTTCATTATGTTGATAGACTTTCTGTTAATTTAGAATTTCCTGCACAGAAGTATCTCAGGAAAGTTTCTCATAAGAAATCCTTCAGTGACCTCTTTGCGAGACTTAAATATTTAAGTGCGCTAAACAGAAGTCTTTCTTTATCAAAAGGTATAACTACCCAGTTTGTAGTGGGTGCTTTAGGCGAGTCTGACCGTGAAATTTTAAGTGTTACTGAAAGGTTATATCGTTTATTAAAGTTAAAAAGAGTTTACTATAGTTGTTTCCTTCCTTTCCCTAATATTCCTCTTAGTAGTGTTTCTCCTGTAGATAATTTAAGAGTTAGACGTTTATATGAAGCAGATTTTCTCATTAGAGATTACGGTTTTGTTAGCAGTGAATTTTTATATGACGAATATGGAAATCTATTAAGAAATATGGATGTTAAAACTGCTTCTGCTTTTAAGAACAGTCACCTTTTCCCTATTAATATAAACAAGGCAAGATTTGATGAGCTTATAAGGATTCCTACGATTGGTAAAAAGACAGCATATCAGATTATTAAATTAAGAAAAGAAGCAAAAATAAATTCCTTTCAAAAACTTGTAAAAATTGGTATAAATAAAGAAGCAAGAAGGTGGATTTGTTATTAAGGACGCAGAATCAAATAAATTAAAATTTATTAGCTATTCTCTTTTATGTTTTAAGGAAAGTATCGATGGGATTTATAAAGTTTTTGGGAACAGCAGGAGCAAGGTTCGTAATGATAAGACAATTGCGTTCCTCAGCAGGAGTTTGGATAAATTATAAATCTACCAATCTTATTATAGATCCTGGTCCAGGGGCAATTGTGCGGTGTAATCATACCCGTCCCCATCTTGACCCTACTAATTTAGATGCTATTATTTTAACTCATAAACATCTCGATCATTCCGGAGATGTTAATATAATGATTGAAGCGATGACAGAGGGAGGATATCGCAAAAGAGGGATATTATTTGCTCCTTCTGATGCAGTAGGTAATGAAGGAGTAGTTTTTTCTTATTTAAAAAATTACTTAGATAAGATAGTTGTGATAAAAAAAGGCGAATATTCTATAGGAGATATTAATTTTTCTGTCCCATTTAGGAATGTGCATTCTGTAGAAACATATGGTTTAAAGTTTTGTTTTGATAAAGAGAAAGTTTCCTTTATCTCCGATACAAAGTATCTTTCCGATTTAATTGATGCTTATAAAGATTCTACGGTATTAGTGATTAATGTTGTTTTTTACCAGCCTCGAAGCGATTATGACCATCTCTGTTTAGATGAGGCTTTAAAGTTGGTAAAAGAAATAAAACCGAAGACTGCAATATTTACCCATTTTGGAATGAGTATGCTTCGCGCTAAACCCCACATTATTGAAGGAAAGATAAGGAAGGATTTTCCTATGGTAAAATTTGCCTATGATGGATTCACTTTGTCATTGCCATAACTATATATATTGTAGATAGTTATGAAAAATAATACTGCTAAAAAAATAGTAATTATTTATTCTTTATTTATTCTTTTTGTTTCTTTTTTGCCTCTAAAAAGAATCCCCCAATTTGAAGAATTCCCTGTGGATAAAATATTTCACTATTTTCTCTATCTTATTTTAGTATATTTTTGTATGTCAGCATTTACCTCTGCTAAATACATAAAAAGTTTCTTCTATGCTTTGTTTTTAGGAATTTTTGTTGAAGTTGTTCAGTATTTTTTGCCCTATCGTTCTTTTGATTTTAAAGATATTATTGTGAGTACTCTCGGTAGCATTACGGGATTGATGTGGTGCAAGATATTTACTCCTAAAAATACATTAAAGTAAATTATAATTAATTCAGAAATGTGGTGGGAGAAGAAGATAAAAGAGAAGAAAATGTCTAACTTAGTAGAGATGTTTTATGAGATAACTGAGACTTTCTCTAAAAAAGAAACTATTATTTTTGGAGCAAAAAAGGTTACTTATGGAAAGATAAGAGAAATATCGTTGAGATTTTCTCATGCACTTTATCATTTGGGAGTAAGAAAAGAAGATAAGGTATGCTTATGGCTTCCTAATTGTCCTGAATTCATCTATTCTTATTTTGCCATTCTTTCTCTGGGAGCAATAGTTGTTCCTATAAATAATCTTTTTAAAAGAGAAGAAGCTAAATTTATCATAGAAGATTCTAAATGTACTATTCTTATTCTATCTATTGATAAACTAGAGGCATCTAAGGTAATTCTTTCTCGCGTCAGTTCTCTTAAATATCTTATTTGCGTCCCCCGGTCTAATGATGCTTCTGTGAAGAACTTTTATGAGCTTCTTAAAGAAGACGGTCCTTTTTTTAAAAACAAGCTTAAACCTGATGATATTGCAGAAATAATTTATACCTCTGGTACCACTGGTCGTCCCAAGGGAGCATGTTTAACTCACCGAAATCTCATTTCTAATATAAGAGATTGTTCTTATGCTATAAGAGTTACACAAAAGGACTCTTTTTTGTGTATTTTGCCTCTTTTTCATTCTTTTGCTTCTACAGTGTGTATGTTGCTTCCTTTTTATAAAGGAGCGAAGATTGTTCTTATGCGAGCGATTCGGCCTTTTAAGAGGGTATTGAGGGCAGTATTTAAAAATAGAGTTACAGTATTTGTTGCAGTTCCTTCTGTATATAATATTTTATCCCAGATAAGAATTCCTTGGTATAAACATATAGGAATAATACTTTTTAACCCTGTAAGGGTATATATTTCTGGTGCAGCAGCATTATCAAGGGATGTTTTAAAGCAATTTGAAAAAAAATTTAAAAGGCCTCTTCTGGAAGGCTATGGTTTAACAGAGGCCTCTCCTGTAGTTTCTTTAAATCCTTTGAAAAAAAGAAAGCCATCTTCTGTAGGAATACCCTTAGATTCTTTAAGCGTAAAAATTGTGAATAACGAGGGAAAGAGTTTATCGAAGGGCGTAGGCGAACTCTTAGTTAAAGGCCCCAGTATTATGAAAGGATATTACCGTTTAGGTAAGGAGACAGAAAATGTTTTAAGGGGTGGGTGGCTTTATACTGGAGATTTGGCTTCGATTGATAGAGAAGGATATATTTATATTAAAGGACGGAAGAAGGAGATGATTAATGTCCGTGGGCTTAATGTGTATCCTCGAGAAATTGAAGAATTAATATATAAGCATCCCGATGTTAAAGAAGTAGCTTGTGTTGGTATAAGTCATCCTCATCGGGGAGAAGTTCCTGTTGTTTTTGTGGTAGGAGAAAATATAGATACAAGAGAGCTTATTAAATATTTACGGGCAAATCTTGCTTCTTATAAAGTTCCTCTCAAAGTGATTGTAAAAGATAGCCTTCCTAAAAATGCCACGGGGAAAATTTTAAAAAAAGATTTAAAAAAAGAAATAGAATTTCTTTTTTTAAAGAAGGAATAATAAAAAGTGGTTAAAAGAGCATTTGAAGTATTATTTAACGATGAATATGTATTAGTTATAAATAAGAGAGCAAAGCTATTGGTTCATCCTTCCCCTAAAAGAGAAAAGTATACCTTAACTTCTATTTTAGAGAGCGCATTGAAAGAGACCGTTTATCCCTGCCATCGTTTAGATAGAGAGACCACAGGCTTGATTGTTTATGCTAAAAACAAAGATATTCAAAAGAAAATTATGGAACAATTTAGAAAGAGGTTAGTTAAAAAAGAATATTTCGCTTTTATAAAAGGAAGTTTGAAGAACAAAAAAGGTTTTTTTGATGATTATATTTTAGATAAGGAAGGTGCGCGTTTCGGCGAGAAAAGAAAGAGAGCCAAGGCATACTATGAGCTTATAGAAAGTTTTCAAGAGTTCAGTTTGATAAAACTTATTCCCTTAACAGGAAGAACTAATCAGCTTAGAATTCAGCTGGCTAAACGCAGAACACCTATCCTGGGAGAACGTAAATATGCTTTTAGGAAAGATTTTGTTATTAAAGAAAAAAAATATAAGGGAGTTGATTTTAAGCGTCTTGCTTTACATGCTTCTTTTTTAAGCTTTATTCATCCTATAAGTAGAGAGACAGTAGAGATAAGGATAGATTTACCAGAAGATATGAAGAATTTTCTTAAGTTACATAGAATGTTATTCTAAAATGAGTTTCTTTTATTTTCCAGAAATAAAGAAAAATTTAATTTCGACATCGGACATCCAAAATTAAACATTTATTCTGATACAATAACGTTTGAGTCAGTAATGTCTTAATGGGTCAGGATACATTCGGTAGAATTTCTTTAACCCCCGCTTCATCTTAGGGGTAAATTTTACCAGCATCAAAATTTACTTGTTTCATAGGCTATACTTTTCCTTCTTTCCTTATATAAGAGGGTATAGCTTTTTTTGTTTATTTGGCCAAGAATTTACACACTTTTCTTGACACTATGCATTTTTTACATCTATTGCAATATTTTTATAATTATGATAAACTATTAGCTCTTATTGCCGAGGAGATAGTATGTTAAAGAAAGGTAAGTGGGGAAAAATCTTACTTTGTCTTTTTATCATTACTTCAGGATGTACTTCTTCTCATAAACCCACCAAGGAGAAACTTATTATCTGGCACTGGATGGTTGACCGCCAGGATGCATTTCAGAAATTGGCTAAGGAATATGAAAAGGAGAGTGGCATAAATGTAGAGTTCAAGCTTTTTTTTCCTCCTGATATATATTCTCAGAAGGTAATTGCTGCAGCAAGAGCAGGAACCTTACCTGATATTTTTGGTATTTTGGGCGAAAAAAGAACCTTTGCTTCTTTTATAAAAGCTGGTCACATTCTTGATTTAACACCTTATATGAAAGAGAATGATTCTTCTTGGCAAAAAATATTTTATCCTCAAACCTTACGTCTGGTAGTTTTTAAAGATAACAATACCTATAACATTAAACCTGGTATATATGGAGTTCCCATTGACACTACTCTTCTTAGTTTTATATATAATAGGACTCTTTTTAAGAAAGCTGGTTTAGATCCGGATACTCCCCCTCAAACTTTCGAAGAGTTTATTAATGACGCTAAGATAGTTAAAAATAAATTGGGAGTAGATGGTTTTGTTTGTGGATGGGGAGAGGGTTGGTTGCTTAATGCTTTAGCTACAGAGTGGGCGATAAACCTGATGGGCGAGAAGAAATTTTTGCAAACAATAGAAGGAAAGATACCTTATACTGATAGTGATTGGATAAAAGTATTTTCTTATTTTGCCATATTGCGTGAAGCAGGAATACTTGCAGAAGGTATTGCCACAATGACTAATAAAGAAGCAGAAGACGCCTTTTCTAAAGAAAAAGCAGCTTTTTCTTTTAATGGAAGCTGGGCAGTAAATGTATATAGAAAATTAGCACCCAACCTTGATTATGCTTTTTTTCCTTTGCCTAAAGTTTCTGATGAGTTTCCTGTTAAGGTTTGGGGTGGAGCAGGTTCTTCCTTTATGGTTAATGCTCGCTCTTTCAATAAAGAAAAAGCAGTCAAATTCTTAAGATGGCTTACTGCCAGAGAACAACAGAAAACTCTCATAAAAGAAACCAACAATTTACCTTCTGTAAAGAATTGCGAGGAGGAACTTCCTCTTGTACTTAAGAATTTAACTAGTGAATTTGGTTCCTTTACCCATCCTGATATTTGGCCCAAAAATGAGCATTCCCAAGTTATTGAGGTTATAAATAGAGGATTACAACAGGTTGTTATGGGTATTAAAGATCCTGAAGAAATTGCTAAAGATATTCAGAAGATAAAGGAAAGAATTCATCGATGAACCTCGCTGTTAAAGAGAAGACAGTAAATTTTTCTTTTATTATCCCCGCTCTTTTTATTTTTACTATCTTTTGGGTTTATCCTTTTTTCTATACTTTTATTCTCAGTTTTCAAGAAAATGACTTGATTTCTCCTCCTCAATTTATAGGTTGGAGCAATTTTAAAGTGGTTTTTACCTCCCCTGACTGGTGGTCTTCAATGTATAATGGTGCTTTTATTACTTTTTGGGCGTTAACCTTTCAGAATATTCTAGCGTTTATGTTAGCTTTGGGAGTAGATAAAATAATAAGGTTAAGAAAGTTTTACCGTATTGTATTTTTTATTCTTCCTGTGCTTTCTGAGATTATAATCGGTCTTCTTATGAAACAGTTTTTAGCAGGAGAACCTATAGGAAGAGATGTGCTAAATCATTTACTCCATAATATAGGACTGGGTTTTATGACAGAAAGCTGGTTAGGAACCGAACGTGTGCGTCTTATAACTGCTCTTGTCCATTGCTGGAAGGGGTTTGGTTGGGCTTTTGTAATTTTATTGGCAGGTTTACAGAGTATCCCTGAACAGCTTTATGAAGCCGCGCGTATTGATGGAGCTAGCGCATGGCAATGCTTTATAAGAATTACTTTTCCTCTTCTTATGCCTGTAATTACTTTAGTTGTGGTATTGACTATTTTAGGGACAATGCAGGCTTTTGCAATGATTCTGGCTTTAACTGGAGGGGCAGGGGGGCTTACCACTGTGCCTGTAATGGTGATTTATGACCACCTCAGGCATAATATTGCAGGCTTAGCAGCAGCCGAAGGGTTAATCTTGGGAATAATTTTAGTAATAGTATCTTTTACAATGTTTTTTATTTCTAAAAAAATAAGAGAAAAATACGGTGTATTATCAAGCTAAAAAAGTAGTTATTATCATTGTTCTCCATGCTTTTCTTCTAAGCGTTGCTTTAAGTTGTATTTTCCCTTTTTTATGGATGATTAATGTTTCTTTTAAAGATCAAAAGGAGTTCAACAGTGATTATGGACTGAAATTTCCTCGCCGTCTCAATTGGGATAACTATAAGGAAGTTATTTTAAAAGAAGGTTTTTGGCGTTATTTTTTAAATAGTATTTTTTATACTTTTATTACTGTTCTTCTTATTGTACTTGTTTCTTCTCTGTCAGCATACAGCTTCAGCCGTTTGCAATTTCCTGGCAAAAATGTTATATTTTATATGTTTCTTACAGCAATGATGATTCCTTTACCTGCGGGTTTTGTGCCGGTATATATTCTGTTAAAACAGTTGCACCTTCTTAATCGTACAGGTTATGTTCTGGCAATGACTAATATGGGACTTTCTTTAAGCATTTATCTTCTTAAGACTTTCTTTGACCAGTTGCCTCGTGACTTAGAAGATGCTGCCCGCATCGACGGATGTAATAAATTGCGGATATGGTGGCATGTAGGTTTACCCTTGGTTGCTCCTGCGCTGGCAGTGGTAGTTATTTTTAATGCTTTGAATGTATGGAATGAATTTGTCTTGGCGTCTTTAATGTTTACTAATGATAATCTTATGCCCCTTCAGGTTGGATTAATGGAATTTTCTAATAGAATGGTTACTCAGCACACCCTTATAATGGCAGCTCTTACAGTAGCGGCCCTTCCTATAATTCTTCTCTATGTACGAATGCAACAGCAATTTGTAAAAGGGCTTACTGCAGGAGCATTAGTAGGATGATAAAAAAAACAAAATTAAAATTTTGCATTTTGATATGCATTTTTGCATTTTGGAGTTTGAAATTTGTATTTTGCAGTGAGGTGGCATCTTATGAGTATGTAAGTAAAGCTTGGTCAGAATTAGGCAAGCGTAATTTTAGTGAAGTTTACTCCTTAACCAAAGCCTGTATTGACAAATTTTCTTACGAAGCAGATAAACTTGCTGAAACTTTAAATAATTTCCCTCCCCAAGATAAGGAGAGTTTTTATAAGGTAATGAATGATGTTGCTATTTGTTACTTTATTAAGGGCGAGGCTCTTATGCGGGAGGGAAAGCTTAAAGAGGCAAAAGAAGTGTTTCGTAAAGTGATAGAAAAATATCCTTTTGCCCAGGCATGGGATCCTCGGGGGTGGTTTTGGTCTATAAAAGAGAAGGCCGAAATTACCTTGAAGAAGTTAGAGACAGGGAAAATCATTGAAGAGGAAAAAAAAGAAAAAATAGTTATTACTAAAGTTAAGCTTTATGACGAAGGAGAAGAGTTTCCTGTAAACTATGCTAAGTATGGTAAATTTGTAGGTATAGGTAGAAAAGATTATAAATATATAATCGAGGATCCAATAGGTCTCTCTAAGGCAGTAGGCGAGGGGATTTATCCTAATACCAGTTCTCTTAAATTTGACCCTAATTTTGTCAAAATAAAGAAGGAATTGTTTTCTCTTGATCACTGGAAGATACTTAATTCAAGAGACTTAGCCCGTGCTTTTTATAAGTGGAATATAGCTGGTGAGCCCCAAGGAGTAAGACAGTTTTATATTGGAGATATTTTAGAAAGGAGTGGTTTAATCAAACAGGCAATAAAAGCTTATTATGCGGTGGTCGTACATTTTCCTCATGCGGTAGGATGGACATACTGGCAGACACCGTGGTATATAGGCAAGGTAGCCCTTTATAGAATTAAATATCTTTTAAGAAAATATCCTGAGTTAAATCTTTACCTTGAGGATGCTTATATTGAGGTGGTGAATGGTTTTGACCACGATATAAGAAATGATGAGTTTATTGTTAATCCGGGTAGATTGGTTAAGAGGTCTTTTTTAAAAAAGTTATGTTTATACAATAATAAACTTAAGAAAAGAAAGACACAAAAGGTAGTGGAAGTAAGAGGAGGAGATAAAGTTAAACTCCTAAGATATGAAGATGGTGATTGGCAGTTATTGGTGGATAATGAGCCTTTTATAATTAAAGCAGTAACTTATGCTCCTACCCGGGTAGGAGAATCTCCTGACGAGGGGACATTGCAGAACTGGACCACTCAAGATACAAATAATAATGGGTTAATTGATGCTCCTTTTGAGGCTTGGGTAGATAAAGACAGAGATAATACTCAGGATAAGGACGAGAAATCTGTAGGAGATTTTAAACTAATGAAGGAAATGGGAGTAAATGCTATTCGTGTATATCATCACCCCTTTAAGTTGAACAAGAGCCTATTTAGACAAATGTATGAAAAATATGGTATATATATACTTCTGGGTGATTTTTTAGGTAAATATGCCTTGGGAAGCGGAGCAACCTGGGAGAAAGGCACTGATTATGATGATACAGGGGAGAAAAAGAAGATGTTAGAGAGTGTAAAGGAGATGGTAGAGGAGTTCAAAGATGAACCTTATGTTCTTATGTGGATTTTAGGCAATGAAAATGTTTATGGTTTAGGGTGCAATGCTGATAAGAAGCCAGAGAGTTTTTTTAAATTCGCCAATGAGGCTGCCCGACTTATTAAAAAACTTGACCCTTTAAAAAGACCTGTAGCAATTGCTTCTGGTGACATATTGTACTTGGATATTTTTGCTCGGTGTTGTCCTGATATAGACATTTTTGGAACAAACGCCTATAGAGGTAGCTATGGATTTTTGGACTTATGGGATGAAGTAAAAAGAGTGGCTCATAAGCCTGCGATGATTACAGAATACGGTGCTCCTTCCTATTATAAAAATTATACCGAGGAGGAAAGCGAAGATTATCAGGCTGAGTATCATCGTAATGCCTGGTGGGATATTTATTACAATTCTTGTGGTTTTGGCGCAGGTAATGCTATTGGTGGGATTGCTTTTGAGTGGTTAGATGAATGGTGGAAAGCGTATGAGCCTAGCTATCATGACCGAAAGGGTCTTTTTGCCGGTCCTTTTTTAGATGGCTATATGCATGAGGAGTGGCTGGGCATATGTTCTCAAGGAGATGGTAAGCATTCACCATTTCTGCGCCAGCTAAAAAAAGCTTATTTCACCTATCAAGGGTTATGGAATAATTAAAAGAAGGAGGTGGTGGATTTCCAAAAATTTCTTTAGAAAAAAGAAAATCAAAAAAGGAGGAGGTAAAATGAAAAGAGTAGTAAGTATAATGAGTATATTTTTATTGATATTTACCGTGAGTGCTTTTTGTCTGGACAAATTTTATATCTACACAGATAAAAATTCTCCTACGAATCGTTTTATCCCAAGTGGATGGATGGGAGACTACGGAGATTTAAAATTTAATGACCAATCCCAGGAGTCGCCCTTTTCTGGTTCTACCTGCATAAAAGTTACTTATACTGCCCAGCGTTCTCAACAGCAAGGATGGGCGGGTATCTATTGGCAGTCCTCTTCCAATAACTGGGGAGACAAACAGACAGGTTTTGATTTGACAGGGTTTAACAAACTTACCTTTTGGGCAAGAGGGAAAGATGGCGGAGAAGTAATTACTTTGGTTAAAGTGGGAGGAATTCAGACTACTCCTGCTGGCGAGGCTGTAAAATATCCTGATACTGTAAGTAAAGAGTATGGTCCCTTAAGGTTAACTAAAGAATGGCAGAAATATGAAATTAATTTAGCAGGACTAGACCTTTCTTATGTAAATGGTGGTTTCTGCATTATTTTTAATGCTGATCAGGCAGGTAAAGAACAGACTATTTATTTAGACGATATTAGCTATGGCTACGACCCTACCTTAACAGAAGAAGAAGCTACTACTAATTTTCCTTTTTATGTATATGCTGATGCTTCTTCTTTAGATAATCACTTTATTCCCAGCGGTTGGATGCCTGCAACTGCGGCTAAAGATTTAAAACTTAATGTTAACTGGAAAGATAACCCTTTCAGCGGGGATTCCTGTATAAGGATAGAGTATAAAAACGAGTCAGGCACTCGCTGGGCAGGTATTTACTGGCAGAATCCTGCTAATAACTGGGGAACAGTACCTAATGCTGGTTTTGACTTAAGAGGTGCAACAAAACTTACTTTCTGGGCAAGAGGAGAAGAAGGAGGAGAGATTATTAATGAGTTTAAGGTAGGTGGTATTTCCAGTGGTGAATATATTGATTCTGATAGCGCTAGTATTGGCCCCGTTAAACTAAGCAAAGAATGGAAGCAATACGAAATTGATTTAAGAGGAAAAGACCTTTCTTATATTATTGGAGGTTTCTGCTGGGCAACAAATATAGATGTTAACAATCCTGAAGGGATAATTTTTTATCTCGATGAAATAAGGTATGAGGAATAGGCAAGTATTGTTAAAAGAGGCAGGCTTAAGTTTAATAGCCTGCCTCTTTTTTATTAGTGGATGTTTGACTGAAAAGACTCCTTTTATTTCTAAGAATAAGAAAGGGGGTTATGTACTTTTTGTTAAGGGCAAACCTTTTCTTATAAAAGGTGTTACCTATAGCCCTACCCCTATTGGTAGAGGCTTTGACTACAATTTATATACTGACCCTAATAAACCGTGGCTTTTAGACGGAGAGCTTATGAAGAAAATGGGAGTAAACTGTATTCGTGTATATTCTTCAGGAGAAGACCCTTCAAAACTTAAGGATTTTGTCCGCCAGATGTATGAGCGGTTTGGTATATACACTATTGTAGGGGATTGGTTGGGATTATGGGAGAAGTGCCCTAATTATGCGGATAAGGCATTTAGAGAGAGAGTAAAGGACCGTCTTTTAAAAGTAGTAAAAGCACTTAAAGATGAAGAAGGGATTTTAATGTGGGTTTTAGGTAACGAAAACAATTACAGTTGCACAGGGAATATCTCTTTCTGGACTACGTCTGAAATTGAGAAAATAAATGACCCTCGCCGTAAAATTGAAGAACGCGCAAAAATATATTATTCCTTTGTTAATGAATTGGCCGGTGAAATTAAGAGAATTGACAGTCGTCATCTTGTTGCTTTAGGGAATGGGGAAGCTACTCTTCTTGATATAGCTTCCCCTATTTGTAAGAACATTGATGTGCTTGCTCTTATTGTTTATCGAGGGAAGCGCTTTGGTAATTTTTTTAATAATGTAAGGAATATTTTTGATAAACCTGTTGTTCTTTCAGAGTTTGGCGCGGATAGTTACAATGCCTATAAAAATAAAGAAGACCAAAATATGCAGGTAGTTTTCTTGGAATCTCAATGGAAAGACCTTTATAAGAATACAGTTTTTTCTGGTAATAAAAAGGGAAATTGCCTGGGTGGTATTGTTTTTGAATGGACAGATGAATGGTGGAAGCACAACGAAGGTTATTCTCCTGATTGGAATATTCATAATACCGAAGCAGGATGGTCTAATGGTTCTTATTATTTGGATATAAGAGCTCCCGATAATCTTAATATGAATGAGGAGTGGTTTGGGTTAGTTGCTCTTAGTGAAGAAAGAAAAAATAATCTTAATAAACGCCTCCCTAAAAAATCCTATTTTGCCTTCCAGAAATTGTGGAGAAGATAATATATTTCTTATTGATTGCTTCCCCAAAACTAATATAACCTCTAAACATAAATTCTGTATTCTAAGCACCTGATTCTGAGGGGAAATTTTTAATTTATAATTTCTAATTTTTATTAAATTATCAATGAAACAATTTTTGATTAGAAATTAAAAATTAGAAATTAGAAATTCCTGTAAGGCCTTATTATCTATAGGAGGTTGAGCTTATTATATTTTTAGAGAAATTTCAAGGATTTTTATAAAAATAATTCTTCTTTACTTTAGGTTATATCAGGATTTCAGATGTATCTTTTCTTATTAGATTAACCCCTTAATTAATGTTCCCCGCTTTAAAAGAAGATTTAAATAATAGAGGGCAGAAAATAAAGATTGTACTCTTTAGGTGCCCACATAAAAAATTTTCTTCTTTACTAAAAAGTTAGCTTGCTAAATCTAAATAATATAATGATATATAAAAAAATAATCTTTTTTCCTCTTTCCTCATTATTATTTCCCTATTATTTGTGATATTATCAAAATTACAAAAGGACTTGACAAATAAAGGATTATTTGATAAAAAATAAAAGATAAATTTTCTTAACAACTCTAATAGAGGCAAGAAGGGAGGTGAGGAGTTTTATAGGTGCCTGAGAGTTGTGTATAAAGAGGATAAAAAGTGTTGAATGTATTTCCAAGGTAAAGCCTTGTTAGACATAAAGAGAGGAAGAGAAAGGAGGTTTAAATGAAAAAGTTAACCGTAGTGGTAGGAATTCTTTTGTTCCTTCCTGTAGGAGTGCTGGGGGCAGTAAATAGCGTAAAGGTAAGCGGTGATGTTACCTCCACAGCAATTACACGTGATTTTTCTTTAGATAGTAGCGGTAATTGCGATTCTTCAGACCTCATTATTCTCCAGACTCGTTTAAGAATTGATGCTGCTTTGACAGAAGGGGTTAATGCGGTTATTAGGTTTATCAATGAGAGAGTTTGGGGACAAGAAGATAATAGCAGCGGCAATACAGATATCAACCTTGATTTAGCTTATTTAGAAATGAAAGAATTTTTTTCACCTGTTGCTACCTTAATTATTGGCCGTCAAAACCTTCGCTATGGAAGTGCCTTGATTGTGGGCGATCCTGATACTAACCAGACTGCCTCTGTTAAAGTACCTACTTTGGTAAGCGACCTTTCTTTAAGAAAGGCATTTGATGCAGTGCGTTTGATTTTAGATTATTCTCCTTATATGTTAGATTTAATTTATGCGAAAGTATCTGAGGGCACAACTAATGTTAATGACGATGTAACTCTTTTTGGTGCCAATTTAGCTTATGCCTGGAATTCTTACAATGGATTGACTAATATTTATTTCTTTGGTTCTGATAAGGCCCCTCTTAACCCTGCTGGGACTCAAGATGAGAATTCCAAAGTTTATGTAATAGGAGCAAGTGCCCAGGCTTCTCCTAATGACAATTTAACCCTTTCTTTAGAAAGTGCTTATGAGTTTGGCGATTACAGAGCAGGCGCTGCAAGCCATGCTCATTTAAGTGCCTATGCTATTGAGGCAGGCATTCAGTATCGCTTTTTAGATGAGAAAAATTCCCAGGTCGGGCTTACCTATGTGTATCTAAGCGGAGATAATTCTTCCAGCAACAACTATAATACCTGGAATCCTATGTTTGAAGACCAGTCAGTAGGGGAGATAATTAATATTCTTTTTGCCAATAGTAATTGCCAGCTTGTCAGTCTCAATGGGTCATTTATGCCTCGTGAGGATTTAACAATAGGAGGCCTTTATACTAAACTTTACCTGGCAGAACGATTGGGCTTAACTACTTATTCTCCCACTGTAGGGCCTGCTAATAGCAATAACTATACTGTAAACCCTGATAAGAAAGAAGTAGGTGATGAGATTGATATTTTTGCTATCTATGATTATACAGAGGATGTGCAGTTTAAGTTAACAGGCGCTTGGTTTGAGCCGGGTAACTGGTTTACTTCAAGTAACGACAACCCTGCTTATTCTTTAAAGGGTAGTGTAAAGGTGGTTTTCTAAGAAGAAAGAGAGAATTAAACCCCGTGCATTTAAAGATGCACGGGGTTTTTTTATTGATTTTATACTTTATTTTAAGTATAATACCCTTAACTGTAGATATAGTTTTTTAATTTTTAAAAGGGAAGCAAGAAATACTTTTTAATAGCTAGTAAAAGAGGAGGGTGCTATGGAAAAATTGAGACTTGATGAGAAAGAAATTAAAGAAGGAGCCGCTTTAGGGGCACTTTCCTATGTTTTTTTCTTGTGGATACTTTTTTTCCTCTTTAAGAAAGATAACCGCTTTGCTCACTATCATGCTCGCCAGGGGTTAGTTATTTTTATAGGAGAGATTTTATGTTTTTTCTTCCCTTTGATTCCTCTTATAGGAGCGGTTCTTTATCATTTAGGGGAGCTAATTCTTATTATTTTTTCTTTATATGGAATTTATTCTTCGTTGACGGGGAAAATGTGTCATATCCCTATTGTTACTAACATTGCTTCTAAAATTGTGATTTAATATGAGAAAAGATATTAATAAATTTAAAGAAAAGAAAAAAGGTAGATATACTTTCAATAATGATTTTATAAGACAGGATACCTGGCGTATTTTTAGAATTATGAGTGAGTTTGTTGAAGGCTTTGAAGGTCTTTCTGAGATAAAAAAGGGTGTAGTTTTTTTTGGTTCTAAAAGAGCACATCAGGGTAGTTCTTTTTATAAATTAGCTCAGAAAACAGCCTATTCTTTATCAAAAAAAGGGTATACCATTATTACAGGAGCAGGTTCTGGCATAATGGAGGCTGCTAACCGGGGAGCAAAAGAGGCAAAAGGGATTTCTGTGGGTTTAAATATTCTTGTTCCTGAACAGCAAGTTCCTAATGAGTATATAAATTACCTTTTGGAATTTAGATATTTTTTTGTGCGAAAAGTTATGTTTGTTAAATATTCCTGTGCTTTTGTGGTATTTCCTGGTGGTTATGGAACATTAGATGAGCTTTTTGAAGGTCTGGCTTTGATTCAAACAGAGAGAATCAATTTATTTCCCATTATTCTTGTAGGGAAAAAGTTCTGGGGAGGACTCTTAGATTGGCTTAGAGAAACTTTGATAAAAAAGGGTACAATTATTCTAAGTGATTTGTCTCTTTTTAAAGTTGTAGATACTGCCCGTGGTGTATTAAATTCCATAGAAAGTTTCTATAAGAAAAAGAGAAAATGAAAGCTTTTCTAAGAATGTGGCAAAAATTTAATACCGATGATATTAAAAATTCTCTTTTTGTTGTTGGAGAGTTATCGGGGGAGTGCTTTTCTTGTCATAAGATAGGTATTCCTTTAGGAGAAAAAAGGTGTCCTGCTTGTAATAATGAATTTAAATTCATAGCTTTCCGTCGTAAGGTTAATTTTTCTATAATTGAGCGTTTTAAAGATAAATACCCCCAGGGAATATTTATTGACTTTGACGACTTTAAGAAGGCGATAGGGGCAAGTTATGTCCGTAAGATACTTGATATTTAACCATTGTGGAGTTTTTAAAAAAGGAGGTAGAGATGAAAGCAGTAAAGGCTAAAGAACTTTTGATAAAGAGCGAGAATAAAATAGGTGCTTTAGCAGATTTGACAAAAGTAATTGCTGGCGGAGGAATTAATATTAGGGCTATCTCTGCGTGGGCTGAAGATAATTTTGCCCTTTTTAGATTACTTACCTCTGATAATACCAAGGCAAAAGAGATTCTTACTAATAATAACTATTCTTTTGAAGAAAAAGAAGTTGTTGTAGTAGAGCTTCCTGACAGAATAGGACAGCTAAGTTTATTTGCTGGTAAATTAAAAGAAGCCGAGATAGATTTAGCTTATATTTATGGTACTACATCTAAACCAGAATATGAAGCAATTTTAGTTTTTTCTTCTAATAATGATGATAAAGCAGTAGAAGTACTTTCCTCTTAACAGCTTTGGTCTGTTATTTTAGATGAGAATATATTTCCCTCATAATTTCCTGTGGGGCTCAAGTATTTCTAGTTATCAGACAGAAGGCGGTAATACCAATAGTGATTGGTTTTTGTGGGAGAAGAAGCATTCTTTAGAACGTGCAGGAAAATCTACAGACCATTTTCATCTGTTTAAAAAGGATATTTCCCTAGCCTCTTTATTGTCTCATAATGCCTTTCGTTTCTCTTTGGAATGGTCAAGGATATACCCCCAGAAAAAACTCTTATTTTATGAAGCTCTCAACCATTATAGAGAAGTTATTCATTTGCTTAAAGAGAATAATATAATTCCTATTGTAACTTTACACCATTTTACCAATCCCATCTGGTTTGCCCAGGAGGGAGGATGGTTAAACTATAAACTTATAGATGAGTTTATAGATTATGTACGGAATGTAGTTATCTTTTTCAAAAAAGATGTCACCTATTGGTTGGTTTTCAATGAGCCTCTTGTTTATATCTATAATGGCTTTATAAGAGGAATCTGGCCGCCAGGATTGAAATCTATAAAAAAATCTCTTTCTGCTTTAAAAAATATTCTTAAAGCATATATCTTATCTTACGAGGAGATAAAAAATATTTATAGGGGAAGGACTTCCTATGTATCTTTAGCTAAAAATATGAGAGTTTTTATGCCTTGTTTTTATATGAATTTTTTCCAGAACAATCTTTACTCTTTTTTGAGGAGTTATTTATTTAATTTTAATATACTTAATTATCTTACTACAAGAAAGTATCTTGATTTTATTGCTTTAAATTATTACTGTGGTGAGTTTGTAAAAGGGGATTTTTCTCTCTGGGGCAGGGAATGTAAAGACCCTCATCATTCTTTAAAGCGCAATGCCTTAGGGTGGCTTATTTATCCTCAAGGGTTATATCAATTATTAAAGAGGCTTAAGAGTTACTTTATTCCCATAATTATAACAGAAAATGGAACTGCTGGCTCTTCGGAAGACGAATATTTGCCATTTTTAATTTCCCATATAAAAAGCATTGCTAAGGCTATTTCAGAGAAAGTTCTAATTAAAGGCTATTTTTGGTGGTCACTTATTGATAATTTTGAGTGGCACTGTGGTTATAAGTATAAATTTGGGTTAGCAAGTGTAGATTTTAATGACTTTTCTAGAAAGATTAGACCTTTTGCTTGGGAGTATAAAAAAATATGTGAGAACAATTATATTGAGGTAGAGTGATGTTATCAGAGGAGATAATTTCTGCTTTCTATCCTTTTAATAAGCTCAACAAGAGCCAGATTAAAACTCTTCTTAAGATTGCTTCTTTGAAGAAATACCACAAAGATGAGGTAATATATAAAGAAGGGGATAAGCCTGATTATTTTTATTTTCTTCTTAAAGGAAGAATAGTTGCTATCTCTACAATAAACGATAGAAAACAGGAGATAGAATTGATAAAAAAAGGTACCCCCTTTGGTATCATTTCTCTTTTTACAGGTGATCCCCATTCTGTTACTGCTAAAGCTATCGAAAACTGCTCTGTTGTCAGAATAGAAAAAGATATGTTTAAAAGTTTCATAAAAAAAGTTCCCTTTCTGGCTTTTGACTTTTCACGGATTCTCTCGCGAAGAGTAAAAAAAAGGACCAATATTCCTAAGAGAATATTCAAATCTACAGCGGTTGCTGTGATTATATGCAGTGATTATCTCTCTTCACTAAAGAAGATAATCGCTTTAACTAATCTTCTTAAACACAATAAAAAAAAGGTTATTATTGTAGAGACATCTTCTTCAAAAAAATTTGTTTTACCTTCTTTTATTAAAGAAAGTATAAAGTATTTTTATATCGATAAGGAATTCAGAGAAGAATTGTTAATAGCAAAAGATAGTGAAGAGAATTTGTGCTATTTATGTTTAGAAATGCAATACTTATTAAAAGATGAGTTAATTTCTTTAAACAACTTCTTATTAGAAAATTACCACTTTATTTTTTATGTTATTCGGAAAGAAGAGTTCGACTATTGGTCTAAACTCATTGAATTCGTTAATCAAGTTTATATTATGCGTATGCCAGATAGAGAAGATAATAAATTTATTTCCCGCTTAATAAAGAGAATAAAAATTTTAAATACCATAGGAGCTTCTATAAGAATTATTTTTACCCAAGAAGTTTCTGATTTAAAATCAGCAAAAGGTAAATATCCTCATAAAGAAGAGTTATGTATCATTTTAGATGATAGCGACAAAGATAGTTATAGAAGAAATTTAGGGTGGATGGAGAGGGATTTATCGGAGAATACTTTAGGGTTAGCTTTAGGCAGTGGAGGGGCTTATGGAATATCCCACATAGGTGTTATTAAAGCACTGGATGAAAATAGTATCCCTTTAGATATGATATGTGGTTCAAGTATTGGTGCAATTATTGCAGGTATGTGGGCGCTGGGATATTCTCTTAAAGAAATGGAGGAAGCAGTATCTTTTATAGGCAGAAAGATTAATCTTTTTTCTTTTCCTGCCTTTTCTTTCCCTTTTAAAGGGATAATAAGGTCAAAACGTCTTCAGAAAGTACTTAGAGATATTTTCGGTAAATATTCCTTCCACGATACAAAGTATCCTTTAGCAATAGTCGCTTTTAATTTTAAAAGAAGAGAGATGGTCGCAATTAAAGAAGGATTGATTTATAAAGCAGTAAGTGCTAGTTGTGCTATGCCGGGTATATTCGAACCTGTTATAGTTAAGGAAGATATACTATTAGATGGGGGAGTATTAAGCCCCTTGCCTACAAAGGTTCTTCTTAAATCAGATATAAAAAAAATAATTGCTGTTAATGTTACTCCTTATAAAGAAGAGATGCGCAATATTTATCGCCACCGTAGCACTTTTAACATATTTGATTTTATATTCGGTAGCATAGAAACAATGCAACAGGAATTTATAAAGGATTCAATAGAAATAGCAGATATAGTAATTCATCCTGATTTGGGAGACTTAAACTGGACAGATTTCACAAAGATAAAAGAGTTTATAAAAAGAGGATATGAAACTACTTTAAAGAAAATATCAGAAATCAATAACCTCCTTGTTGCTTAAATCAACTTACCATAATAATAGAGTTTTTCCCTCCGAAAGCATCATCCTCTTGAAGATTATTGGTGGGGTCATTTATCCATTTCCCATCCGCAATAAACTTATAACTGTATTTGCCTCTTCTTAGAGAAAGATTTATAACCCACGTATCCGTATCAATTCTTCTTAGTTTGTAATTCTGGTGAGGAGTCCAATTGTTAAATTCCCCTACTAAATAAACTTCTTTGAACTCTCTACCCTTTAGCGAGAATCGCACTGAAGAGGGTTGTTGAGAAATTTTCTCCACTTCCTCTGCGAGTTGATTATAATCTTGACTTCCTCGCGCATCTTTTTTGTATTCAAAAATACTCATTCCGCACGCCGCCGCTTCACGAAGGTGAATATTGGTTCTTATTGCAGTAGATAGTAAATTTTTGCCGAAAGCCTCCTGCATTTTCTTATAGAATAATTGGGAGAATTTAAACCGTTTATCCAATTGAGTTATAAGATAATAAAGAGGAGGAGTTTTTCTTTTATATTCAGAAAGTATTTTTATAATATTGTTAAGATTCTCTATCCCCTTAAGAGAAAGTTCACATATACCCACAGGAACAATTACATAACTACTTGCAGTAAGAGCGTTTAAAGTCAGAGTTCCTAAATTAGGAGGAGAATCAATAATGCAGTAGGTAAAGGATAAAGTATATTTATATAGAGCACTAGATAAAATATCTAATTTATTCTCTTTTTCTGCAATTGATTGCTCTATAGCACCCAATCCAATGCTCGAAGGCAATACCCAGAGGTTATTAGCTCTTACAACAAGATAGTCATTAGGCTCAAAGGAGCGATTACAGATAATATTATCAAAAAAGTCAGCAGTAGTATATTTGGGTTTTATCCCCAAGGAGAAAGTAGCATGAGCCTGGGGGTCTAAATCTATCATAAGTACACGTTTACCTTTTTTAGACAAGGCGTAAGCTAAATTAACTGCTGTAGTAGTTTTACCGCATCCCCCCTTTTGATTAATTAAAGATATTACGGTCATATTACCTCCTCTTTTTAAGAACTATTTCTTTTATTAAAAGAGGCGTTGAATTATTTTTCTTTTGGTGAAAGATGAATCTTAATTGATTTACCTTTCTTATATTAATATTACCTTCAAAAGTATCTTCAATTTCTATAGGAATTTCCATATAGGGGGTCTTATGAGAGGAAGGTTTAATTGTTATTTCTAACGGCTTGTTGGCATTAGAGAGAAAGTTATTATCTCTTAATATAAGAGAAAGTTTAAGGGGTTCAGATATTTGTTTAATAACAAGGATTATTTTTGAATTGTAAAGATTTACTTTATCCTTGAAATTAACCGCAAACCCCGAATGAGTATTAAAAGGAAGGTCAATAAAAATTATGTTTTTGGTTATTTTAGAGCCTAATTGAGGACTAAGCAATGTAATAGAGGAAAGCCCATTATTTTTTATAAGGTTTATCTCTTTTTCTTTAGATATATTTTTATATTGGGGAAGAATAACGATGCTAAAGTTTAGAAGAAAAATTATTAGAATAAATATCCCCCCTAATAGAAACACACTTCCTATAACAACAAGTTTTTTCTTTTTTCTCTTTTCTTTTTTCTTTTTTTGTGGAGAAAAAAAGGCATCTTCTAATCGTCGCGAGTCCTTGAAAGATATAGGATTTAGATTGGAAAAATCAATCATCTATATACAATTCGAGTTTATTCCCTTATACACCTTATGGTTTTCTTTTTGTGAGGTAAATTTAGTATAGCATTATTTTTTTAAAAATCAACCATCATTTTATTTTATAATCTTGGCTTATGTTCTGACACAATAACGTTTGAAACAACAATGTTTTACAAAAATTTCTAATTTCTAATTTTCAATTTCTATAAATTTCTGTCTATTTCGTCCGCGTTAGCGAACAAATTTCTATTTATTTCTATATATTTCGCAACCGCAGGTTGCATAT